>JBKOUI010000158.1:0-20853 GCA_046723315.1 Pseudomonadota bacterium
TTGCCGGTCTTCTGCCTGAGCCACTCCACATAGGCCTTGGCATCCTCATAGGAGACATAGATCACCGGGCGCCGTCCCCTGCCCCAGCCGCCATCCTGGGGGCGATAATTGGCACAGCCGCCTTCGAGCGCGCAGGCCTCCCACTCGTCGAAAATCACCTCGTATTTGCCGATGGCGAGCGGCGTGGATACCGTGACTTCATGCTGCGGTTCCTCGCTCTTCTGCCGTCCCTTTTCGGCTTTGCCCGAGCCCATAGCGAACCGTCCGGCGGGTACCGACACCATATCGGGACAGCTCTCGCAATCCTTGAAGGTCGAGCCAGTCTCGTGCTCGGTCGCGCTCGGTGCGACTGGAGGCAATAGCCCCGTCTTGCCCGGGATCGGCAGGCCGGCGACCTTGGTCGCGCGCAGCACGGCAAGCACCGTCGGCGTGAGCTTGCCGTCGGCACTCAGGCCGGCCTTCTCCTGGAAGCGCTTGATCGCGTCAGTGAGCAAATCCTCACCCTGCCCGCGGCTTGCGTCGCCGAGATAGCCGAGTTGCTGCAACATCGAACGCGCATCGGCAATCGCTCCGGGGTCGGTCACTGTGCCCTCGGGAGAGACAGCCACGCCGGTATCGCCGCAGCCCGTCACATCGAGGCAGATTCTCGGCGAGCCGCCACGTGCGGTGATCTCGGGAATCTGCTCGCCACGAGAGGCCACCCGCACATCGGCAGCCGTCATGTTGAGTAGGTCGCCGAAATAAGTGCGAGGATACTCGTTGAAATTCTTGATGAGCGCAGTCGCGAACGGAGAATGCGCGCCAGGCTCGCCATCGGCCGCAAGATTGCCGGACAGCGTCGCGTTGGCGATGAGCAGCGTGCGGTCGGCCTCGCCGACCAGCGACAGGCCGCGGAAGCCCGATCCCGATATTCCCCGCTTCGGGCATTGCGGGAAGGGATTGTTGCGGCAGGCATCGAGCAGCACGATCTGCTGCGGCGCCGGCGAAGCCGCATCGAACAATTGCTCTAGCGCAACGGATCTGAGCGCCGCCTTGTTCTCGCAAGAGACCTCCATGTCGGTCGGCGCCAGCACATTCTTGCCGTCGACCTCCATGCCGTGACCGGCATAATAGACGAGCGCGACTTCGGCACCGTCCGCCTCGCGCTTGAACTTCTCCAAAGCATCGAGAAGATCGGCCCGGTCGAGGTTGTAATATTCAGAGACCTCGAAGCCATGCGCCTTGAGCCCGGCGGCGATGGCTTTCGCGTCGGGCACCGGATTGATCAGGCTAGAAAGATGCTGGTAGTCGTTCATGCCGATGACGAGGGCGACGCGCTTTGTTTGCGCCGCCGACGGCACCATGGCTGCGAGAAATAGGATGACCGCCAAGAGAATGCGGGGCATGGATCGGGCCTTGGGCTGGCCTCGGCGGGCGGAGATTAGCACTCGAGGAACCCGCCGCCCATAGCTGGGAAACCTTGGGTTGTGCTCCGATTTTGTCACGATTGTGAATAGACTGTGAGACTGCGCCGCCACAGGACCGTGCTAGGGGGACTACATGGGTCGCATCCACCCTTTGATCAGCGTCGTGCTTGCCGCGAGCCTCGCTTTGAGTTTTGCGCTCGCACCCTCACCTGCTTCAGCCAAAAAGAAGAAGCGCCCGCAGCCGGTCGAGCAGCAGCAACCCCCTGAAGACACCCCCGAAATGATCTTCGCCAAAAGCCTAGTCGGCAAGACCTACGACGATGAGTTTACGGTCGAGGGCTGGGATGAGGTCGACGGAGGACTAGTCGCGCCGCCTGTCTACGTCCACCGCTATCAGCGGGAGGACGGAACTTATCTCGTCGTCACGAGTCGTGAGCTGAAGAAGGCCACGAAGACCGAGCCCGCATCTTACGTTGTTGCCGACGCTCTTGTGGTGCCCAAGCCGCAAGGCGACATGCAGTTTTCCATCGCCTGCGTGCTCGGCAAGGATCAGACACTGAACTTCATGGGCGAAGCCAAGGGCAAAGAGGACAAGGAATGGTGGACCGATGTGCGGCGGGCCTGGCAGATCTCGCTCGAGACCGGCGAGATCGCTTCGGTTCCACCGAGAGGCATCCGTTGTACCAACGCCGGTTACGGGCAGTAGGAATGCTCCAATGCGAGCTGTGCTCAATGACTTGGTGATCGCCGCTAGCGACGACATCATCGAGCAAGGCGGCTACGCCTATTTCCCGAAAGATGACGTGCGGCTCGAGCTGCTGGAGAAGGCGCCGAGGACGGCGTCCGATCTCGAATGTCCGCATGGCGTCCAGTTCTACGACGTGGTGCTCGACGGCAAACGCTACGCCCGCGCCGCCTGGCGCTACGAGGCTCCACGCCCATCTATGCAGCACGTCGCCGACCGTTTCGGCTTCTGGCACGAAGTCGAAGTCGGCTAGCCTTGGCAGACGCTGTGCAAACGAAAGGCCCCGGCAAAGTGCCGGGGCCTCGTTGTTTCTAGCTCGCGCTTCAGGTTAGCGGCGATTGCCGAACAGCTGGAGCAGCAGCATGAACAGGTTGATGAAGTCGAGATAGAGCCTAAGCGCTCCCATCACGGCCTTGCGGCCGGTGACCGTTCCGTCCTCGTTGGCGCTGTACATCTCCTTGATCTGCTGCGTGTCGTAGGCAGTGAGACCGGCGAAGATCAAGACGCCGATCACCGATACGGCGAATTGCAGTGCGGTCGAGCCGATGAACAGGTTCACGAGCGAGGCGATGATGATGCCGATCAGGCCCATGAACAGGAACGAGCCCCAGCCGGAGAGATCGCGACCGGTGGTGTAGCCCCACAGCGACAGCCCGCCGAACGCGGCGGCGGTAATGAAGAACACCCGCGCCATGCTCTCGCCGGTATAGACGAGGAAGATCGAGGAGATCGACGCGCCCATCAGCGCGGCGAAGGCCCAGAACGAGATCTGGGCGGCTTGCAGGCTCATCGAGCCGATGCGCGCCGAGATGAAGAACACCAGAGCGAGCGGCGCGAAGATCACCGCCCACTTGAAGGCGCTCGCGAACATGAACTGCCCGAACGAGGTCAGCTCGAGCCCGCCCGTCGCGCTTTGCGTCACCGACATGGCATAGATCAGGTAGGCCACGAGACCCGTGATCGCCACGCCGGACGCCATGTAGTTGTAGACGCGAACCATGTAGGCGCGCAGGCCTTGGTCGATGACGCCGACGTCCGTGCGTCCAACGGTCGTGCCTTGCGCGTAACGTCTGTCGAGATCAGCCATGTGAATGAGGGTCCTTTCCCCTAGCTGCCGCTACATTGAGAAGACATTTTTGCCTCGAATATGGGGCGCTGAGCCTAGTTGCGCAAGGTGACGGCAGCATGGCCGTGGCGGCATGCCTATTCCGTGCGCAAATACGGCGCGGCCTTGGCCGACAGCACGCGCCAGGTGGTGAACGCGCCGACCGCCAGCACAAGAGCAAGTGCAAGCAACACGGTCTCGGCTACCGCGAGGGGGGAGAACACGAATGCGACATCGAAGGCCCACTTGCACAGGGCCCAAGCGGTGATGGTCGCAATGACGACCGAAAGCAGAGCGGTGGCGAAGCCGAGCAGTCCGAATTCCAGCAGCTCGGCGCTGACGATGCGGCCGCGCGTGGCGCCGAGGGTCTTGTAGAGCACGGCGAGATACTTGCGCTGTTGCTGGCCTGCGGCCACCGCGCCGGCGAGCACCGCGGCCCCGATGAGGAGCGTGACCCCCGCAGTCGCCTTGATCCCGGTCATGACCTTGGCGAGCAGATCCTTGGCCGCCGCAACCACGTCGCCGACCCTCACGGCAGTGACCAGCGGAAAGCGCTCTGCGAGCGCCTGGATCACCTTGCCTTCGAGCGCGGGGTCGGTGCCCTTGGGCAGCTCGAGCGTGGTGAGCGCGCGATGTGGCGCGCCTTGAAGCGTGTTCGGCGAGAACACCATGACGAAGTTTATGGCGAGAGACTCCCAGTCGATTTTGCGCAGGCTCGCGATCTTGGCGTCGACGTTACGGCCGAGAATATTGACCGTGATGGTATCGCCGAGCTTGAGCCCCAGCCCCTTGGCGAGCTCCGCGTCGAACGACACGAGCGGCGGGCCGGAATAATCCTTGGACCACCATTTGCCCTCCACCAGCGTCGAGGCCGGCGGAACGTCATCGGTGTAGGTGAGGCCGCGGTCGCCCGAAAGCACCCAGCGCGCGTCAGGGTCGGCCTCGACCTGCTCCGCCGGCACGCCCTTCAAAGAGACGATACGGCCGCGCAGCATCGGCGCATCGTCGAGCTTCGCGTCGGGCGCGATTGCCTTCACCGTGTCGTTGAACTTGCCGATGTCAGATTCCTCGACATCGAGGAAGTAATAGGCCGGGGCGTCCACCTCGATATTGCCCTCGATCTCCTTGAGCAAAGCGCGATGGATCAGCGCGGTCGCCACGAGCAGTCCAAGCCCCAAGCCGAGAGAAACGGCAATGGCGCGAGCAAGCGAGCCCGGCCCTCCGATGCTTGCGAGTGCAAGCGCGAGAGACGCCGGCCTGGTGCGCCGAAACCTTGCTGCAAGGCGCTGGACGAGGAGGCCAAAGCCGGTGAGCAGCAGAAAGGCGAGCACGATGCCGGCCGAAATCGAGGCCGTGATGATGCGCTCCTCTGAGGCGGCAATCGCCAACGTGAACAGCGCGAGTCCCGCCGCCGCCGAGCCGGCAGCGTAATGCCAGCGCGAGCGCTCGCGCTCTTCGGTCAAATGCGCACGCATCAGCACCGCTGGAGAAACGCTGGTGGCGCGGCCGAGCGGCCACAGCACAAACAAGACCATGGTGAGGAGACCGGCCAGCGCGGCTGCGATGAGCGGCAAGGGATGCGGCTCGACCGCGAGCGTGATGGGCAGAGTACCGGCATAGAGCGCGGCAAGAAGGGCAGGCGTAAGCGCGCCGATGAGAAGTCCAATGGCGATGCCGAGCGAAGCGAGCAGCAGCGCCTGGATCAGATAGACCATGAGCACGAGACGGCTTGTAGCGCCGAGACATTTGAACGTGGCGATGACGTCGCGCTTTTTCGTCATGTAGCTCCGGATGGCATTGCCGACGCCGATCCCACCAAGCAGGAGCGCCGTTAGGCCCACGAAGCTGATGAACTGGGTAAAGCGGTCGGCGTCGCGGCGGAGCGAGGGCGCCGGGTCGGTCCAGTCATGGATGGCGAAGCCAGACTGCGGAAATCGCTTCTCGATCTTGGCTCGCGCCTCGGTTAGGAAATCTTTATCTGTGGCCTGCGCTTCGGGAAGCTTTACCCGGTAGGTCCAGCGCATCAAGCTGCCCGGCTGGACCAGGCCAGTATGCGCCAGAGTCTCGCGCGACATCAGCAGCTTGGGCCCGTAAGCGAGGCGGTCGGCGAGGCGGTCTGGCTGCTCGCCGAGAATGCCGCCGATGGTCACTTTCGCGTCGCCGATCGAGATCATGCTCCCCACGTCTAGATTGAGCCGGTCGAGCAGGGTGCGTTCGACGAGCACGACATCAGGATTCCGCCACACCGGCCCGGGGTGCTCAGCTCGGATGATGGAAACATCGCCATAAAGTGGATAGGCGTCGTCGACCGCCTTGACCTCGACCAGCGCGCTCTTGCCCGCGAGCGAGCGGGCCATGGCGCGGAAGCTCGCCGATTCACTGACCTTGCCCAAGGCTTCGAGCGCGGCCCGCTCGGCGCTATCGGCCTGGCGATGGACGAGCTCGAAGGACAGATCGCCACCGATCAGCAGCCGTCCCTGCCGCGCCAGCGCCTCATCGAAGGAGGCAGAGAGCGAGCCGATGGCAGCGACCGCAGCGACGCCGAGCGCGATGCACAGGACGAAAATGGAGAGCCGGCCTGCGCCTGCGCGCAGCTCGCGCAAGGCGATGGTGAGCGCGAGCGGCAGCCTGAGGCCGTTGCCTGCCGGTGTGCCAGTCGCGCTTGCAGCCGTCACGACGCGACAACCTTACGCTTTGCGCCGGCGCTCACGATGCGGCCATCGGCGAGGCTCACGATGCGGTCGCAGCGCTTGGCAAGCGAACGGTCATGCGTGATGAGCAGTAGGGTTGCGCCGGTGCGGGCTTTCAGCTCGAACAGCAGGTCCATCACCTGCGCTCCGGTCGTAAGGTCGAGATTGCCGGTCGGCTCGTCGGCGAGGATCAGCGCGGGGCGCGGCGCAAGAGCGCGGGCGAGAGCCACGCGCTGCTGCTCGCCGCCCGAGAGCTGACCAGGGAAATGCGCCTCGCGGTGGGTAAGACCCACTTCGGCAAGCGCCGTGCGTGCTGCGTCAAAAGCATCGTCATGGTCGAGAAATTCGAGCGGCAGTGCCACGTTCTCGAGCGCGGTCATGGTCGGCACGAGGTGGAAGGATTGGAACACGATGCCGATATTGGCGGCACGCAGCCTGGCAAGCCCGTCCTCGTCGAGCGCTGCGTAATCGATGCCCTGCACCGACACGCTGCCGCCCGTGGCACGTTCGAGCCCGGCAATAACCATGAGGAGCGTCGATTTGCCCGATCCCGAGGGACCAACTACGGCGATGGCGTCGCCGGCCGGAATGCGAAGGTCGATGCCTCGCAAGATGGCGACCGGCCCGGCGCGTGATGGCAAAGTGACCTGCACGTCCTCGAGCTCAATCGCCGGCTTCTGTTTTAGGCTGTGATCCATGGGCAGGGGGATGAGTGCTGACAGATGACATCGGGATCGGCAATAGAGAAGGGCAAATGAGGTCGAAAAGATGAAACTTCGCGTCGCTCATGTGGCCGTGCTGGTCGTGAGCCTTCTCTGCGCAATGACGCTGCCGAAATCCGAGGCAAAGGAGCAGGAGATGGTCATCGTGGCGTTCGGCGACAGCCTCACCGCGGGCTTCGGCCTCCCGCAGGGCGAATCGTTTCCCGCAAAGCTAGAAACTGCACTCAAGGGCCAAGGGCGCAACGTCACAGTCGTGAACGCCGGCGTGTCGGGCGACACCGTATCTGCCGCGCTCGCACGGCTCGATTGGGCACTGCCGCCAAATGCGAGTGCCGTCATTATCGAGCTTGGCGGCAATGATGCTCTGCAAGGCCTGCCGCCGGCTGAGATCGAGGGAGCGCTTACCAAGATCGTCGAGCGCCTGAAGGCAAAAGGCCTACCGGTGCTGATCGCCGGCATGGAATCGCCGCGCAATATGGGCAAGGACTATGTCGATCAGTTCCGCGCGATCTACGCCGACCTCGCGCAGCGCTACGATGCGGTGTTCTATCCGTTCTTCCTCGACGGCGTCGCGCTCGATGCCGATCTCATGCAGGAAGACGGCATCCACCCCAACGCCAAGGGCGTGGACCGTATCGTGCAAGGCATTCTGCCCAAGGTCGACGAGCTTCTCGCCCGGGTGAAGCCCAAGGGCTGAATGCCGCATGCGGAACTCACGCACGAAGTTGTGTGTTGCCGGTCCGCCCCCGGTCGCGAGGATGCAGCGTCGGCAGATGCAAGATCGGGGAAGTCCACATGAGAGCGTTCGCGTTGGCACTTGTCATGGCCCTCACTACTCTGGCCGCTCACGCGGGTGAAACCGTTCCCTATTCCGTCGATGGCGAGGCTTTCGAGGGTTATCGCGCCAAGCCTCAAGGGGCCTCGAAAGGGCTGGTGGTCATCATTCACGCCTGGGGTGGCTTGACCTCCTACGAACAGAAGCGGGCCGACATGATCGCCGCGCTCGGCTACGACGCCTTTGCCCTCGACCTCTACGGCAGGGCAACCGTCCGACCGATATCGACGCCAAAAAGAAAGAGGCGGCCAAGCTCTATCAGGACCGGGCGCGAATGAAGAAGCTCTTGATCGCCGGCCTGAATGAAGCGCGTAAGGGGCGGCGACGGCGCGGCCGTGGTCATCGGTTATTGCTTCGGCGGCGCGGCGGCGCTCGAACTGGCACGCTCAGGCCAGACCAAAGGCGTCAAGGGCTATGTCACCTTTCACGGCGCACTGAAGACGCCCGAGGGCGAGTCCTATCCCGCCGGCACGCCGCCTCTCCTCATCCTGCATGGCGGCGCCGACACATCAGTCACCATGGACGACGTGGCCGCGCTGTCGCGCGAGCTCGAAGCCGCGAAGGTGCCCTACGAAATCGAGGTCTATTCCGGCGCGCCGCACGGTTTCACCAACTTCGAGGGGGATCGCTACCAGAAGCGCGCCGACGAACGGTCGTGGAGTGCCTTCACGAAATTCCTCGCCGAAACTTTCGGCAGCTAGAGAACAGCGTTCGTCTGCGACGCAAAAAGGTTTTCAACCGCATCGTTAAGCTGTTCAGCGTCACTAACGGCGCTTGACCCGCGTCTAAAGCGCGAGCCGAATCGCAGTGCGGGCAGGATGGGAGGAAGCAATCATGAATTGGGTCGATTTTCTCGGATATGCCGCTGCAGCGAGCGTGCTTGCCACGTTCTGCATGCGCACCATGATTCCTCTGCGCATCCTCGCTCTCGTCAGCAACGTGCTGTTCTGCATCTACGGTTATCTCGACAATCTCTATCCCGTGCTGATCCTCCACCCTCATCCTTTTTCCGGTGAATCTCTACCGGCTAATTCAGTTTCAACGTCTTATCCGCGAGCTCCACATGGTCCATCCATCGGATCTTTCCATCGAGAGCTGGCTGCCGCATATGAAGCTGCGCCGCATGAAGGCCGGCGAGACGCTCATTCGCCAGGGCGACAGGGTCGACAGCATCTACTATTTGCTCGACGGCGAGCTCGAGCTTCCTGAGCTTGGCAAGACGCTCGCTCCCGGCGCGGTGGTCGGCGAGATTGGCGTGTTCGCCTCGGATGCGAAGCGCACGGCAACGGTGGTGTGCCGCACCGACTGCCGCATTTACGAGCTCAGCGAAAGCCAGGCGAAGCAGCTCTTCTTGCAGGATCGCAAGTTCGGATTCGCCATGATGCGACTCGTCATCGACCGCCTGCTGGAAAACAACCGGCGCCTGCTCGAAACCGCATCGCGCGAGGCAGAGCTAAAAGCTGGCCGCTGAGCGGCTAAAGCCCTACAACTGCGCCGCTGGTTCACGTGGGGCGCGCGAAGCGGTCTTGGCCACCATCTACGATCTCAAACCTCGCTTTCAGGCCTTGCTCCGCCCGCTCGCCGGCGCGCTCGTGCGCGTAAGGCTCAGCGCCAACGTCGTGACGCGCGCCGCGCTGTTGCTGAGTGCCGCGCACGGCGCTTGGCTCGCGCTGATGCCGGGCTCGGCTTGGCCCCTTCTGCTCCTGCCCGTGACACTTTTCGTGCGCATGGCGATGAATGCTATCGACGGCCTGATGGCGAAGGAGCACCGCCAGGCGAGCGCCGCCGGCGCCATCCTTAACGAGCTGTCGGACGTGATTGCCGATGCCGTGCTCTACCTGCCCTTCGCGCTCATCCCTGGAGTCAACGGCGCCCTCCTGGTGCTGGTCGTGGTCGCCGGAATTATCGCAGAGATGGCTGGCGCGCTCGCGCCCCTGGTCAAGGCCAACCGCAACTATGCCGGCCCGCTCGGCAAGAGCGACCGCGCCTTTGCCTTCGGCCTGCTCGCGGTGCTGCTCGGCGTAGGATTTCCGGCAGGTCTCTGGACCACGCTCTATCTCGCGGCCCTACTCCTGCTGTCGGCGCTGACCATCGTCAACCGCTCACGCCGCATTGTTGCCGACGCTAAGGGCCGCGCTGCATGAGCGCGATCTTCGGGATCCCCGCGAACGTGGTTTACGCCACGGCGGCAATCTACGCGCTGCTCATCGTCGCCAGCATCGTCGTCGCGCTGCTTCGCTGGCGCAATCCCGGCGAGCGCTATGCCGAGCTCGCCTCGCGCACGGATTCCTGGTGGTGGATGATCGGCGCCTTTACGCTGTGCATCCTGCTCAATCGGACCGTCGCCGTCGTCTTCCTCGCCTTCATCTCCTATCTCGCGCTGAAAGAGTATCTCTCGCTGATCCCGACACGGCGCATCGACCGCGAGGTACTGCTGTTCGCCTATCTCGCCATCCCATCCAGTATTATTGGGCTGCGATTGATTGGTACGGCATGTTCATCGTGTTCGTGCCGGTGTGGATGTTCCTGTTCCTGCCGCCGCTCATGGTGCTGCGCGGGCAGACCGAAGGCTTCCTGCGCGCGGTCGGCACGCTCTCCTGGGGCCTGATGATGACGGTGTTCACGCTGTCCCACATGGCGTGGCTGCTCGTGTCGGGCGATGCCGTCAACCCGGTCGCGGGCGGGGTGGGACTCCTGTTCTTCCTCGTGGTGCTGACCCAGTTCAACGACGTGGCGCAATATTGCTGGGGAAAGCTGCTCGGCCGCCACAAAGTGACGCCGCATGTCAGCCCGAAGAAGACATTGGAGGGCCTGATCGGCGGCATCGCCACCACCACGCTCGTCGCGGCGCTTGCTGGCCCGTACCTCACGCCGATGGATATGCGCTGGTCTGCGCTTGCCGGTCTCATCCTCGGCATCGCCGGCTTTCTCGGCGACATCACCATGTCGGCAATGAAACGCGATCTCGGCGTGAAACACACCGGCGGGCTGATCCCGGGCCATGGCGGCATTCTCGACCGCGTCGACAGTCTCACCTACGCCGCGCCGGTGTTCGTGCATTTCGTCCGATATTTCTACTACCCATGAGCAAGAACCCGTTCACGAGGCTGCTCAGGTTCCTGTTCTTCGCCGTCGTGGTGCGCGCGGTGATCCTGGTGGCCCTTGGCCTGACGGTTCGTCATCGTGAGCGATTGCCGAAGAATGGGCCCGCCGTGCTCGCCGGCAATCACAACTCCAATCTCGATGCGCTGGCGATGATGTCGCTGATGCCGCTTCGGCTATTGCCGAAGCTCCGCCCCGTCGCGGCGATGGACTATTTTTATTCGAGCAGGCTGCGCGGCTGGTTCGCCGACAACATCGTCGGCATCATCCCGGTGAAGCGCGGCAGCGGCAAGGAAGGCGGCAATCCGCTCCTGCTTGCCGAGCAAGCGCTCGACCGCGGCGAGATTCTGGTGATCTTTCCGGAAGGAACGCGCGGCGAGCCGGAGACGCCGCAAGCCTTCAAGAAGGGCATCGGCCATCTCGCGAAAGCACGTCCCAAAGTGCCGGTGCTGCCGGTGTTCATGCACGGGCTCGGCAAGGCTCTGCCGCGCGGCTCAGCACTGCTCGTGCCGTTCAACGTGATAGTTAGCGTCGGCGAGCCGATCTACGGCAGGGAATCCTACGATGCTTTCGTGTCGGCTCGAAGCTTCCATGACCGCGCTCGCCGCCCAGGAGAAACTGCCGGTGTGGGATTAGATGCGGGCTCAGGCTTCGACGAGGCGCAGGCCTTTGTCTAGCGCGCGCAGCACGCGGGAGAGATCGTGCCCGCGCTTCAAGATCAGCCCAGTCGCCGCGATCACGCTATAAGCCCCCTGACGGCGCGCGAGCTTCGGCGCCTTCTCAATGCGGTAGAGCGGCGACTCGGACGCGCGGCGGAAGACCGAGAACACGGCCTTCTCCTTCATCGTGTCGATGGCGTAGTCGCGCCACTCGCCGCTCGCCACTTTTCGCCCGTAGACATTGAGGATTTGGGTGAGTTCCCGGCGGTCAAACGCGATGCCGCCGCGCCGATAACCCCCCTCGGAAACATTAGCTTCGCCGCCGGTCCGACGGACCAGCGGCACGATTATGGGTTCCGTTTCGCTCAAATCGCGCCTCCTGTAACGGAAGCTTCATGATGACCGCAGCGTTCGCGAAATTCAAGCGGCCGCCGGCAAACACACAAGGTGTAACACAATGAAACATAATTCACAGTTCCGCCCTAGTTCAGCCTATGCCACGCCCCAAAGAAACGTATGATGAGGATCGTTGCCTCTCGGCCCGGTCCAATGGAGAGGCTTCGGAATCTCAGCCCCCCAGCCCCCCCGGGGTCTTCTCTCGGACCGGGCCACTTCATTTCAAAGATGGTTGAACGGGTCGGTTTCACCGGCCCGTTTTGTTTTGGGAACTCGTCTTAGAACGCTGCGAAGGATCAGGTGCCGTCGGCGGCCAGTTCGTACTCGGCAGCGCCAAGAATCGGACCGGCATCCTCCACCTGCAGCAGCGCCATGAGGCAATCGCCGCCCATGGCCTTGAGGTCCTTGAGCGGCAGCCTGAGCGTCATTGCCTCGCCCTTCCACATGCCGACGGGCGACAGCTCGCGGACCGGATGGTGATAGGTGAGGTTTCGGCCGCGATTTTCGCCGCGCGTGATCGAGATGGTCTGCTTTTCCTTGGCGATTGCCAACCAGACCGTCGCCGCGCGCGTAGGGGACTGCTCGGGCGCCGCAGCAACGTCGATCACGAGCGTGCTGCCGTCGGCCCGCATGCTGACCGGCACTTTGATATTGGCGAGCCTGGTCGAGGAATCCTTCATCGCCTGAGCGATGGCGCTCTCGTCGCTGCCGTTGACGTGGATGATGCCGTTGACCACGACCTGCGGCGTATAGACCCGGCCGTCACCGCGCGCCCGAGCGTATTCCCGCTGGCGCTCGCTGTTGGCGGAGTTCGACAAGGTGTCATGCCAACCAAGATAATTCCAGTAATCGACCGAATAGGAGAGCGCGACGATGCCCGGCTTCTCGGCGAGCTCGGCGAGGAGCTGATCCGCCGGAGGACAAGAGGAGCAGCCTTGGCTCGTGAACAGCTCGATCACGGCATTGGCCGGCCGCGCAGGCTGCGGCGTTTCGGCGAGGCTGGACAGAGCCGAGGTGGCAAAGGCAAGCGCGATGACGGTAGCCCCGGCTCCTATGCTCGTGAGGGATTTCATGACCTCCGTAGAATGCAGGAAGCGAGGCGAAATTTCCGGCAAAAAAGCTCAACACTGGGTCACAACTGAGTGACTGGCCGTGCCGGTTTTCCTTGAATTGCCGCATGCGAATGTGCAACTCGAAGACATGAGCGCTTCGTGCTGCAATCAGGCGGTCGACACCCATCGCGGCGATAGAGGCTACCGCCGCGTGCTTTGGGCGGTGCTCGCGATCAACGCAGCAATGTTCGCGGTTGAGGTGGCCGCGGGTCTCGCCGCAGGCTCAGCATCGCTTCAGGCCGATGCGCTCGACTTCCTCGGCGACAGCGGTAACTACGCCATCAGCCTCTTCGTCGCCAGCATGGCACTTCGCTATCGTGCTTCCGCCGCGTTTCTGAAGGGCGCGACCATGGGCGTCTTCGGCCTTTGGGTGCTCGGCGTGACCGGCTGGCACATCTTTCAGGGCACCCTGCCCGACTCCTTCACCATGGGCGTCGTCGGCAGCGCGGCGCTCATTGCCAACGCGATCTCGTTCGGCCTGCTCTATGCCTATCGTGGCGGCGATTCGAATATGCGCTCCGCCTGGATCTGCACGCGGAACGACGTGCTCGGCAATCTTGCCGTGCTCGCGGCGGCGCTCGGCGTGTTTGGCACGGGCATGGGATGGCCTGACGTTGTGGTTGCCGCCGTTATGGCTTCGCTTGCCATTCAGGGGGCTTATGTGGTCCTCAGGCAATCATGGTCCGAGCTTCATCGCTCGGCTTTGCCCCAACCAGCCCAATAATCTCCGTCACACAGCATGGACGCGCTTTTTCTTTTCGGTTTCGCCGCCGTCTCGTTGATGCTGCTCTGCTATGCGCTCGAGGATCGCAGCCCATGGTACGTGTTCGGCTTTGCCGTAGGGTGCGCCCTCTCTGGCGTGTACGCCGTGCTGCAAGGGGCATGGCCCTTCGGGATGGTCGAAGGCGTCTTCACCGTCGTCGCACTGCGGCGCTGGATGGCACGCCTGAAGCCTGCCTAAGCGTCGAAGCTTCAAGCAGCAGGACGGGCTAGCTCGCGCAGAACGTAGTGCAGAATGCCGCCGTTGCGGAAATAGTCGAGCTCGTCGAACGTGTCGATCGCGGCACGCAACGGCACCGCGCGCTTCTCCCCACTCGGATAGGTGATGTCAGCCTCGACCCACTGCATCGGCTTGATGTCGGCTAGGCCGCGCAGGCTGACCGTCTCGTCGCCCTTGAGGTTGAGCGCTCGCCACGACATGCCCTCGGCGAACACGAGAGGGAGCACGCCCATGCCGATCAGGTTCGAGCGATGGATGCGCTCGAGGCTCTCAGCGATCGCGGCGCGCACGCCCAAGAGCCGCGTGCCCTTGGCGGCCCAGTCACGTGACGAGCCGGTGCCGTATTCCTTGCCGGCGAAGATCACGAGCGGCACGCCCTCGGCCTGATAGCGCATGGCCACGTCGTAGATCGGCAGCCGCTCGCCCGAGGGATGGTGCACGGTCACGCCGCCTTCGACTCCGGGCACCATCTGGTTTTTGATGCGCGTATTGGCAAAGGTGCCGCGCATCATCACCTCGTGATTGCCGCGCCGCGAGCCATAGGAATTGAAGTCGTGCGCCGCGACGCCATGCACGTTGAGGTAGAGCCCGGCAGGGCTGTCGCGCCTGATGCCGCCGGCCGGCGAAATATGGTCGGTGGTGATCGAGTCGTTGAACAGCCCTAGGATGCGCGCGCCCTCGATGTCGGTCACAGGCGACGGCTTCACGCCCATGTCGGTGAAGTAGGGCGGGTTCTGTACATAGGTCGAGTGGGAGTCCCAGCTATAGGTGAGGCCGCCTTTGACCTCGATCTCTCGCCATTCGGGGTCGCCACGGAACACGTCGCCATAGCGCTTCTTGAACATCGACTTCTTCACCGCCTTGCGCACGACTTTGGCGATCTGCTTGGCCGACGGCCAGATTTCTTTGAGATAGACCGGCTCGCCCTCGGAGTCGGTGCCGAGCGGATCCTTGGCGAGATCGATCGCGACCGAGCCTGCCAGCGCGTAAGCCACCACGAGCGGCGGCGAAGCGAGGTAGTTGGCGCGCACGTCGTGATTGACCCGGCCCTCGAAATTGCGGTTGCCCGAGAGCACGGCCGCGACGGCGAGGTGGTGCGCATGGATGGTGTGGGAGATCTCCTCCGGCAGCGGCCCCGAATTGCCGATGCAAGTGGTGCAGCCATAGCCGACCAGGTTGAAGCCGAGCTTGTCGAGATCTTTCTGCAGGCCCGCCTCGCCGAGGTAGTCGGTGACGACCTGCGAACCCGGCGCGAGCGAGGTCTTGACCCAAGGCTTGACGTTCAAGCCCCGCTTTACCGCGTTCTTGGCGAGCAGCCCCGCCGCGATCATCACCGACGGATTCGAGGTGTTGGTGCAGGAGGTGATGGCGGCGATCACCACGTCGCCATGACCGAGATCGAAATTCTTGCCCTTCACCGGTACGCGCAAGTCGGCCTCTGCCCCCTTGCCGTATTCCTTGTCGAGCGCCTCGGCGAAGGCCTGCGCCGCGCGCGCGAGCGGCACGCGGTCCTGCGGACGCTTTGGCCCGGCTAGCGACGGCTCGACGTCGCGCAGATCGAGGTGCAGCATCTTGCTGAACACCGGGTCTTGGGTCGCGTCGTCTCGATAAAGTCCTTGCGCCTTGGCGTAAGCCTCGACCAGCTCGACGCGCCAACGCTTGCGCCCAGTGGCCTTGAGGTAAGCAAGCGTCTCCTCGTCGACGGGGAAGAAGCCGCAAGTGGCGCCGTATTCAGGCGCCATGTTGGCGATGGTGGCGCGGTCCTCCAGCGGCAGATTGTCGAGGCCGGTGCCGAAGAACTCGACGAACTTGCCGACCACGCCGGCGCGTCTGAGCATCTCCGTCACGGTCAGCACGAGGTCGGTCGCGGTGACGCCGTCGCGCAGCTCGCCGGTCAGCCGGAATCCGATCACCTCGGGGATCAGCATGGAGATCGGCTGACCGAGCATTGCGGCCTCTGCCTCGATGCCGCCGACACCCCAGCCGAGCACCGAAAGGCCGTTGACCATCGTGGTGTGACTGTCGGTGCCGACCAGCGTGTCGGGATAGGCGACGGCGTTGGCGCCATTGCCGTTCACCGCATCCTTGGTCCACACCGTCTGCGCGAGATATTCGAGATTGACCTGGTGGCAGATGCCGGTGCCCGGCGGCACCACGCGGAAATTGTCGAACGCGCCCGCTCCCCAGCGTAGGAACGCATAGCGCTCGCCGTTCCGCTCATATTCCTTGTCGACGTTGACCTGAAAGGCGCGATCCGAGCCGAAGGCGTCGACCATCACCGAATGGTCGATCACGAGGTCGACCGGCGCGAGCGGGTTGATCTTATTCGGATCGCCGCCGAGCTTGGCCATGGCGTCGCGCATGGCGGCAAGATCGACCACCGCCGGCACGCCGGTGAAGTCCTGCATCAGCACCCGCGCCGGGCGGAAGGCAATCTCGCGGTCGCTCTTCTTCTTGTCGAGCCAGAGCGCCACGCCCTTGATGTCATCGGCGGTGACAGTGCGCCCGTCCTCGTGACGGAGCAGATTTTCGAGCAGCACCTTGAGCGAGAAAGGCAGGCTCGAAATCCCGGGAAGCCCGTTGGCTTCGGCCTCCTTCAGGCTGAAATAGTCGTATTTCTCGCCGTCGAGCTCCAGCGTGCGCCGGCATTTGAAACTGTCGAGCGAGGGATCAAGTACCGCTGTCATGTTGGAAGATATCGGGTCCCAGGTCTCAAGTGCCGAATGCAACTCTCATACCTGATATCGGATATTTGACGCTTGATACAATGGCAGCCTTCCGTGACACCTGCTACCTGACATCCGCTACCTGGTTTGCCTCCCGCCGTCTCAACTTGCGCAAATCCTAAGCAAATGTCCGACCGCATCGGCCTTGCCGCCCATGACATCAGCTGCCAGCGCGGCGGCAGGGTTTTGTTCCAGGACTTGAGCTTCGCGCTAGCCCCAGGCGAAGGGCTGCTGGTCACTGGGCCCAATGGCGTCGGCAAGACCAGCCTGCTCAGGCAGATCGCAGGCCTCCTTCCGCTTGCCGTGGGTCGGCTCAGTCTCGATGGCGCAAGCCCAGATGCCGAGCGTCCCGAGCTCTGCCACTATGTCGGCCATCTCAATGGCATCAAGACGAGCTTCACGGTCCGCGAGAACCTCGCCTTCTGGACAGACTTTCTCGGCGAGACTGGCGGCAGCGTTCTGCGCGCCCTCTCTGCCTTCGGGCTGACGCCGCTCGCCGACTTCCCCGCGGGCCTGCTCTCTGCCGGACAGAAGCGCAAGCTCGCGCTGTCGCGCCTGTTCGCCGCGCAACGCCCCCTCTGGCTGCTCGACGAGCCGCAAGTCTCGCTCGATGCGCCCTCGCTCAAGCTGCTCGAAGCCGCGATCAAGGACCACCTCGACGCTGGCGGCATTGCGGTGGTTGCGAGCCACACGGCGCTCAAGACCAAGTTCGCGCACAAGATAGCGCTCGGCGGGAAGCGGAAACCATGAAGCCCGCGCTAGCCCTTCTCGGGCGCGATCTTAGGCTTTCTTGGCGCGAGGGCGGCGCCATCGGCACGGCGCTCGGCTTCTATCTCATCGTGATTGTGGTCACGGCATTGGGCATAGGTCCCGACCCCAAGTTTTTGTCCCGCATCGCGCCCGGCATGCTTTGGATCACACTTCTTCTTGCCGCGCTGCTCTCGGCCGACCGCATGTTCCACAACGACTATGAAGACGGAACGCTCGACGTGCTCGCCACCGGGCCTTTGCCCTTGGAGCTCGTCGCCGCGATCAAGAGCCTCGCCCATTGGATCACCACGGTCGTGCCCCTGGTGCTGGTCGCGCCGGTGCTCGGGCTCCTTCTCAATCTGCCGGTCGCGGACTGGCCGCTGCTCGTGTTTTCCATGATCGCCGGCACGCCTGCGGTGAGCTTCGTCGCCTCGATCGGCGCAAGCATCACCCTTGGCCTGCGCCGCGGCGGGCCTCTGCTCGCGCTGATCGTGCTGCCATTCTACTTTCCGGTTTTGATCTTCGGCGTGGCGATGGCGTCAGCGGCCATTGCCGGCGTGGTCCCTCCCCTGAAGCCGTTTCTCATGCTGTGCGGGTTGAGCCTTGCCGCCATCGTGCTCGCACCGATCGCCGCCGCCGCCGCGCTGCGCACCGCTTTGCGCTGATCTGAAGGAGTCCCTGACCACCGGTTGACCCGAAGCGGACTCTATTGTGTAACCCGCCCGCACGCTCGCGCCGCTCAAATCCACGCCCCAAGAAAGAGCCCGCCCGAATGGCAAGGTCGCCAAAACTCTCCGCCGACGTTAAGGGCTTCCTCGACGAAGCGAACGACACGAGCGAGCCGGCCCGGACCGCCTGGCTCGCCTTTCTCTTTCTTCTCGCCTATGTGATCGTGACGCTTGCCTCCGTTAGCCACAGGGATCTCCTTCTCAACAGCCCGGTCAGGTTGCCGATCATCAATGCGGACATCCCGCTCGTCGGCTTCTTTCAATACGCGCCGGCGATGTTGTTGCTGGTCTACCTATCGCTGCTCGTTCAGCACGTCATCGTCGCGCGGAAATATCGCCGCTTCACCGACGCCATCATCCCGCATGAGCTGGAGACCGGCAGCGAGAACCCTGCCCGCGAGCGGGTGCACGCCTACGCGTTCTCGCAGATCCTGGCGGGCCCGCGACCGCATCGCATCACCAAGCTGATGATGCAGCTGATCGTGTACGTGACCTTCGCGTTGCTCCCGATCGCAACGCTGCTCTACTTCCAGATCAAGTTCCTGCCCTACCACGAGGTGTGGATCACCTACTGGCACAGATTTGCAGTGATCCTCGGCTTCGCCATGCTGATCCTGCTCACGCCGATCATGCAACACGCCCCGCCCAAGCGGAAATGGGACTTGAGACTCGGGCCGGCGGCGGAGGCGTGGGAGGCGTCCGGCCGGCAGATCCTCATGATCCTTCTGCTGCTGCCGGTCGTCCTCGGTTTCAGCTGGTTGATCGCCACGGTTCCCGGCGAATGGATCGATCGGCGACTCGGCTTCGTTCCCCCGGCAAGTGCCGGGATCGGGCCCGCGGATGAGGCAAAGCTCTTGAACCCCGTCCTGCGCCGCCTGGTCTACGACCGCCTCCCGGACGATGCCAACAAGGGATGGTGGCGGCGCTGGCTGTTGTCTTATCGCGTCCTCCTCGTAGAGGACACGGATCTGGGCGTGGCGGAGCCCGCCAAGCTCGTGTTGCGCGAGCGCGATTTCCGCTATGCCTTGCTCAACCGCTCGGACCTACATCGCGCCGATCTGACCTGGGCCGATCTCCGCGCGGCGCAGTTATGGCGGACCACGCTGAGGGGCAAGCTCAACGATACCCAGCTTCAGGGCGCGGTGCTGAAAGAGGCGGAGCTTCAGGGCGCGCATTTGAGCTCGGCCTCGTTGCAGGGCGCCGATTTGACTGACGCCCAGCTCCAGGGCGCAAATCTGAGCTACGCCAGGCTTCAGGGTGCGAATTTGAGCGGGGCGCAGCTTCAGGGCGCCGATTTGCGTTACGCCGAGCTTCAGGGCGCGGATCTGGCGGGCGCGCAGCTTCAGGATGCCGATGTCGAAGGCGCTGCGCTTCAGGGCGCGGTCCTGTCAGGCGCGGAGATCTGGCTCGCCAAATTCCCGCGCACTCTCGCCGAGCAATCGCCCGCTCCACTCGGCTTGGCCGATATGAAGATGTCCCGTCCGACGCCGGAGGCCAAGGCGGAGTTGAAGCAGAGCCTCGAGACCGACATCACCGATCCCGAATTGCGCGCCGTGCTGGTGGCGCGCCTCGATCAGGTCCTGCGCGACGAGTTGGCGAACTGGGACGATGCAACGAACTGGCAGGAGTATGCCCGCAGCGCGAAGGCACCCTCGCCGCAGGAGCTCGCCGCGTTCCATGCCAAACTGGCTTGCGACGACAGCGACGGCACCATCGCGAGCGCCATGGCGCGCCGCGCCAAGGATTTCGAAGCCGGCCATTTCGGCAAAGGCTACGCCAAGTCTTTGGCGGAAGCGCTGCTCGATGCGACCTGCCAGGGCGGCAAGGCGCTCACCGCCGAGACGCGGACAGTGCTAAAGAGTTTGGCGGAACGGAGGGATTAAGGGTGACGCGACGCCGATGATCAGCGAGGTCGGTTATTTTTTCTGAGCGGAGAGTTGTTTTCCAGCAATCTCATACAGTGGCATCTGTGTTTCTTCCCCCGACAGAGCGCTTCGTCTTCACGCCGCATCCGCCGGCCGCACGCGCCGCGTGATTTCTTTCCCCTTCTCACGCTCGGCCAGAGCAATGTCGTACTGGCTTTGCAGGTCAAGCCAGAATTGCGGGCGGTTTCCGAAATAGCGGCCAAGCCTGAGCGCCGTGTCGGCGGTGATCGAGCGCCTGCCGTTGAGAATGTCAGTGATGCGCCCCGACGGTACGCCGAGATCGAGCGAGAGGCGGTTAGCGCTCAAGCCCCGCGCGGCAAGCTCGCGCTTCAAGAGGCGTCCGGGATGTGCGACTAGCAGCATGGTTCTATCCTTTATGATAATCAATGATCTCGACGTCGTAGGCGTCGCCCTTGCGAAACTCGAAGCAGATGCGCCAACGCGCGTTCACAGTCATGGCCCACTGGCCTTTTCGGTTCCCCTTCAGCTTGTGCAGCCCGACGCCCTTGAGCGGGCTGAGGTCCTGTAGTGTCGCCGCTACGTTGAGGGCCAAAAGCAAATCCGTTGCGGCGTCAAAATCGAGACCGCGGAACTGAAGTTTGGCTGCTCGCCCTCCCACACCTTGCGGGAGGCCGCGTTGCGCCAGGACCTGATCATGGCAATAATGTACTACGTATAACGGTTAATAGCAAAAAGGCCGGACCCTCCGCAAAAGCTTATCCCCCGCTGCGAACCGCGGTTAGACTCAGGCCACCTCGTCCACTTGAAGGGCGTTTCTCGAGGCGTTCGTGAGGCGGGAGGAGGTGCGGCGCCTGCGGGCTCGTGTACGCAACATGAGCGCTCGGGCGGTGCCGGAGCTCCTCCCGGACCCAATAGGAGGTCCTGCTGGGAGCCAGCTGAAGGATCGGTCGGCGCGTTCGAGCGTGACGGACCGGACTAAAGCGAGGCCCGG
>JBKOUI010000149.1:0-5258 GCA_046723315.1 Pseudomonadota bacterium
CAAACCACCACCCCCCCCCACCGAGACCTACACCCTTACTATGTCGTCGGCAGCGTCAGATGTGTATAAGAGACAGCCGTAGAAGGGCCCCTCGTTCGCTTTCCAGATAAAACCGGTGTTGAGCCATTTCTTGCCGCCGTCCGTGCTCTTCATCATCCCCATGGAAGGGGACGTGCGCATCTCGGCATCGCCGGTCATGATGTAGATCGTGTCCGGCGACTGGGGATCGACGGCGATATCCTGCACACCGATAAGACCGAGTCCGTCGGTGAGCGACTTCCAGGTCTTGCCGTCGTCAGGCGACATCCACAGGCCGCTGGCCGGAGTGGCGGCGTACAGCGTTCCCGGCCGCCTTGCATCGAACGCGATGGCATTGATGCGGCCGATGTCGCCGCCTTCGGCTGCGAGCGCCGCGCGCGCCGGTCCGACCGGACGCCAGTTGCCGGTGCCAATGCCCGCGGCCGTCGCCGCTGCCCGCGCCTCGCGTAATTCCTCGGACCGTACTTCCTCGTTGTGCCGAAGGAAGTTCAACGCCGTGAAGTTGACAAATTCGCCCGTGGGCATCGTGCGGGCCGCAACGAAATCGAACCAGCGCGAGTATTGGCTGAAGCCCGAGCCTTTTGCAGTGCCGACTTTCGCAAAATGCGCTTCGTAACGTTCGGCGACATCGAAAATCTTCTCACCCGGCTGCGGCGGCTCGGGAAAGATTTGCGCGGCAAGAGGGCCGGAAACCAACAAAGAGAGCAGTGCCGCATAAAGCATTGAAAACTGCATGGACGAGTGATCCCTTCAGAACGCGTGAGCCGAGCGTGCAAGGCCCGGCCTTCGTCCATCCTACATTACTTCTCTCGCAGCGCGCGGAACTCATCGAGCAGGTGATGCATGCTCCGGCGCAGCCCATGCATCTGGTCCAGGAGATGCAGGATGACGGAAATGCCCTCGTCATTGACTCCGAGATCCTCGCGCAAGTCGCGGATCAGCTGCGCGCGCGCGAGGTCAACCTCGGAGAACGCAGGCTCGGGCTCGGTCTGCGGCGGCATGAGCCATCCGGCGGCGATCCATGCCTGCAGCGAATGGCTCTCGACGCGACAGCGCAGCAGAAACTCCTGCATCGGTATCATTCAGCCCTCCAGATGCGCCCTGGGGTCCTGCCGTTGGCCGGTCTGCCAACGCCGAGCGAACTCTTCCAGCTCCGGATCAGGTTGTTGCGGCAGCACGACCTTCAGCGTGACATATTGGTCGCCGCTGCCGCCGTCTTTGCGACGCACGCCCTTGCCCTTCAGTCGCAACACCGTTCCGGTATTGGCGCCCTGCGGCACCGTCATGCGCACCGATCCGGAAGGCGTCGGCACATCGAGCCTAGCTCCGAGCACGGCTTCGGGCAGAGTGATCGGCAGCTCAATGTGAATGTCATCATCCTTGCGCGTGAACAGCTTGTGCGGCCCCACCTCGACTTCCACCAGGGCATCGCCAGCCGGCCCGCCGCCAATCCCGGGGTGGCCTTTTTCGCGCAGTCTGAGCACCTGGCCGTCGCGCGTCCCCGCCGGAATGATGACATCGAGGATGCGGCCATCCGGCAAGGTGATGCGCTTGGTGGCGCCGTTCACCGCTTCCAGAAATTCCACCGGCAGGCGGTAGAGCGCATCGCCCCCGCGCATGCGAAACTGGCCTCCGCCCTTGCCGGCCCGGGCGCGTCCCAGAATGTCGGCGAGGATGTCCTCGTTCACAAAATCCGCAAAACCCTCAGCGCTGGAATAGGCGTGCTCCTGCGCGCCCGCACTTTGGAAATCACGGTAGTAGCGCTCGCGCGGCCGTTCCGCGCCGGAAGCATCGATTTCCCCCCGATCGAAGCGCGCGCGCTTTTCCGCATCTCCCAGCACGTCGTAAGCACTCGCTACCTGCTTGAATTTTTCCTCGGCTTTCTTGTCGCCGGGATTGAGATCGGGGTGAAGTTCTTTCGCCAGCTTGCGATACGCCGTGCGGATCTCGTCCTGGGTCGCATCGCGCTTGACGCCGAGAACGGCATAGGGGTCCCCGTTCACACATCGCCTCCTCTTGACCGATCACGGGGTTTGTAGGGCTATCCTACGTGCGCCGGGAAGTCTTTCCGATCTCCTCGCCGACGAGATCGCCCTTCGGCATGATGATCTCTTCGCCCAGGCGGGTGCTCGCGATATGCCGGATGTGCTCGGCAACGCGTGGCTCGCGTTCCATCAACGCATGCAGGTCATGCGCATCGAGCACCAGCAGACTCACCTGCGTGCGGGCGATCACGGTGGCGGTCCGCCGGGTTTGTCGCAGCGCCGCAATCTCCCCGAAGAAATCGCCGGTTGCGAGCGACACCTTCCTGTCCTTGAGCAGAACCTCGACTTCGCCGTCGGCAATGAAATACATGCAATCGGCGCGCTCGCCACGGCGGACAATGATGGTGCCCGGCTCGATCCGCTGCGCGCGCAACAGACGCATGATATCCGCGATATCGCTCGCCTGCAGCTCGGCGAAGAGCGGAACGCGCGCGACAATGTTCCAGGTAACCACGAAATCGCGGCGATGCACCTCATCCGAGAAGGCGCTGGCGATGATGCCGACCGGCAGGGCGATCATGATCAGGCCCGCGAAGATCGTGATCGAGGCCACCATGCGGCCAAGCACGGTGACCGGCACGACATCGCCGTAGCCGATGGTGCCGAGGGTGACGATGGCCCACCACATCGCGTCCGGGATGGTGCCGAACTTGTCGGGCTGTACATGCCCTTCCACTATATGCATCAGGCTCGCCGCCACCAGGGCCGCGCCAAGCAGGATGACGAAGCAACCGAAGAGGGCTCGTCGCTCCCGTTGCAGCGCCTCGAGCAGCGAGCGCATGCCTGGCGAATAGCGAACGAGTTTCAGAAACCGCACGATGCGGAATACCACCAAAACGCGCAGGTCCGCTGGTACGATGAATGCGAACCAGAAGGGCAGAACTGCGAGCAGGTCCACGACGCCCATGGGGCTGGTGATGAATTTCAGGCGCGCGCGGCGAGCGCCGAGATGGCGGGATGGAGCGTGCTCGGGCGCAATCCATACCCGCAGCAGGTATTCGACGGTGAAAGCAATCAACGAGACGATCTCCAGGGCCGTGAACCAGGGAGCAAAGCGGGCCTGCAGGTGCGGGACTGATTCCAATGTCAGCGCCACCAGATTGATTGTGATGAGGATGACAATTCCGCGGTTCACCGCGATGCTGGCGGGATGGCCGACGCTGCCGTGATCCAGGATGTCATAGACGGCGCGGCGCGCTCCTCGCCACCGCCGCGAACTGGGCTCCCCGGACCGGGATCGTTCGTGCCTGTTCATTGCCAGTAGCGCATTATCTCCGCGCGAAAGCGGGCTCTCTTCGAGCAACCTTACGGGTGCGCGGCGAAATGGTAAATTCATTTGTAGGGGCCGTGAGCCCAACGAGGCGCATTCTAAAAGTCGTTTGAAAGGCCGCGCATGCTCCTGGGAGTCCCAACCGAGATCAAGGACAGCGAATACCGCGTCGGACTCGTGCCATCCGCTGTGGGGGAGCTGACCCGCAGCGGCCACGAGGTGATGGTGCAGCAAGGCGCCGGCGTCGGAGCAGGGCTCAGCGATGCCGATTACCGCGCGGCGGGCGCCCAAATTGTCTCCTCTGCCGATGACATCTACGCACGCGCCGAGCTGATCGTCAAAGTGAAGGAGCCGCTGACGCAAGAACGCAGGAAGCTCAAGCGCGGGCAGGTCTTGTTTACGTATCTCCATCTTGCGGCTGATCCGGAGCAGACCGCGGACCTGCTTGCATCCGGCGTTATTGCCATCGCGTATGAGACGGTGACAAGCCCGCATGGAACGCTGCCGCTGCTTATGCCGATGTCGGAAGTGGCAGGCCGAATGGCGCCGCATGTGGCCGCGCGCTGCCTCGAAAAGGAGAATGGTGGCCGCGGCGTTCTCCTTGGCGGTGTGCCGGGCGTGCCTCCTGCAGACGTCCTGATTCTCGGGGGCGGAGTGGCTGGCAGCCACGCCGCCCTCATCGCCGCCGGCATGGGAGCCACCGTGTCCGTGATCGATCGCAATACCGAGGTGCTGCGCCGGGTTGCTGCGGAGCTCGGCATGCGCGTGCGCACCGTGTTCTCCACCGCTGAGGCCATTGCGACCCTCTGTCGACGCGTCGATGTGGTGATCGCCTCGGTGCTCATCCCCGGCGCGGCGGCCCCCAAGCTCATCACCGCCGAAACCGTCAAAGCGATGAAGCCGGGGTCAGTCATCATCGATATTGCCATCGATCAAGGCGGCTGCGCGGAAACCTCCCGCCCCACCACCCATTCGGCGCCCACCTACATGGTGAACGAGGTGGTGCATTACTGCGTGACCAATATGCCGGGCGCGGTGGCCCGCACGTCGACCTTTGCCCTCAACAACGTGACGCTCCCTTTCGTGCTGGCGCTCGCGGAAAAGGGCGCTCGCCGGGCGCTCGGGCAGGACCCGCACCTGCGCAACGGCCTTAATGTCCACGAGGGCAAGCTCACGCACCGCGCGGTAGCACACGCGCTCAAGATGCAGTTCACGCCGCCGGAGGCCGCGTTGCGGCTGTGATCGATTACAGACCCGGCAATGCGGACCCGATACCGAGCAGATGCGCGAAGCCCCTGAGCTCCTCTTTCTGCTCGTCATTGAAACTCATGACCAGCGGGAGCCCTGCTGATCTGAGCCCCGCAACGTTCACTCTGCTCATGTCGACGGATGCCGTATGCGGGCCCTGCGCCTTGGGGTCTTTCCTGTATTCCATCTTGCGCAGTTCGGCTGCCACCGCAGGCCAGTACCGTTCCTGCTCTACAGTCAGGTTGAGCCGCTTCTTGATGCCCGCGAGCTGAGCCTCACTGAGCACGGCATTGGAGCGGCGTTTGACGGCAGCAGACGCAAGCGGCTTGGTAGCCGGCTCGCCTGTGCCTCTTGCCGAATGCGGCACAGTTGCCGTGAGATCCTCTGCGGAGGCAGGGATCGCCTCGTCCTCGAATTTGATCGGATAGAGCGGAGTAGCTTGAAACCACAGCGCATCGGTGGAAGCGAAGGCCTGCTCCGGCGCCGAAGCGGCAGTCTCCTGCCAGTCCTCGGGAAAGCGCTGCTCGACGCTCTGCGATGCCGACGGTTGGGCGTGATCAGGCGCGCTCCACGGGCGGCCGTAGTAACTCAGCGCAAAGCCTGTCACTGCCGTCAGCAAGCTCACAAAGGCAATGCCGGCGAGTACAGTACGGCGC
>JBKOUI010000017.1:0-4913 GCA_046723315.1 Pseudomonadota bacterium
GAGCGAGTTGACCGCGACCATCGCAGAGACTGGCGCAGAGGAAGTGTGGGTGACGCATGGCCGCGAGGATGCCCTGCTGCACCATATCCAATCGACGGGACGCAAGGGCCGCGCGCTTGCATTGGTCGGCCGCGAGGACGAGGATCAATGAAGGCCCTCGGAGAGCTTCTCGACCGGCTCGCTTACACGCCGTCGCGCAACGACAAGCTCCGCCTGCTCGCCGACTATTTCGCCACGAACCCCGATCCCGATCGGGGCTATGCCCTTGCCGCGTTGACCGACGGCCTGTTCTTCAGGTTGCCGCTCCGTCGTATCTTGAGCGACCTGCTCGTGCCGCGCATCGATCCTGTGTTGTTCGACCTCTCGCGTGACTATGTCGGCGATACCGCAGAGACCATCGCGCTGATCTGGCCTGCGAAGGCGCCACGAGAAGAGACGCCGCGGCTCGCCACGGTGGTCGGGACCTTGCAATCGGCGCTGGCGATGGAGGTCCCTTCCCTGCTCGCCAATTGGCTCGATCATCTCGATGCCACCGGCCGCTGGGCCCTCATCAAGCTGCTGACCGGCGAGCTCAGGGTCGGCGTCTCCGGGCGGCTCGCCAAGACCGCGCTTGCCGAGTGGTCGGGCAAGCCGCTCGCCGAGATCGAAGAGGTCTGGCACTGCGTTGCCCCACCCTATCTCGAACTGTTCGTCTGGCTTACCGACAAGGGGCCGCGGCCCGAAATTGGCGCACGGGCAACGTTCAAGCCGTTGATGCTTTCGCACCAGATCGAGGACAAGGAGCTCGCCCTGATCGATCCCAAGGATTTCGTTGCCGAGTGGAAGTGGGACGGTATCCGCGTTCAGGCGGTGCATCAAGGCGGGGAGAGGCGGCTTTTCTCCCGCACCGGCGACGACATCTCCGGTTCCTTTCCCGATGTGGTCGAGAACATCCCGGAGGGTGCTGTGCTCGACGGCGAGCTGCTGGTCGTGCGCGGCGGCGAGGTTGCCCCGTTCAACGATCTCCAGCAGAGGCTTGGGCGCAAGAATGTGACGCCAGCCATGCTGAAGTCGCATCCCGCCCATATCCGCCTCTATGACATTCTGTTCGATGGTTGCGAGGATCTCCGCCCGCTTCCTTTCATCGAGCGCCGCGCCAGGCTGGAGGCGTGGCATGCCGCGAAGGCGCCGCCACGCACGGACGTTTCCGGCATCATCGACTTCGCTTCCATTGCCGAGCTTGAGAAGCTCTGGGCCGGCGCGCGCGCGACCGGCATCGAAGGGCTGATGCTCAAGCGCCGTGATAGCCCCTATATCGCTGGGCGTCCCAAAGGCCACTGGTTCAAGTGGAAGCGGGCGCCGCTCACCCTCGATGCGGTGCTCATGTACGCCCAGCGTGGCAGCGGCAAGCGCTCGTCCTATTATTCGGACTACACGTTCGGCGCCTGGCGCAACGGCGACGGCGGAGAGCCGGAGCTGGTGCCGGTCGGCAAATCCTATTTCGGCTTCACCGACGAGGAGCTGAAGCAGCTCGACCGCTGGGTGCGCAACCACACAGTGGAAAGCTTCGGACCTGTGCGCCAAGTCGAGCCGAAGCTCGTGTTCGAAGTCGCGTTCGATTCGGTGCATCGCTCGACGCGGCACAAATCCGGCGTCGCCATGCGGTTCCCGCGCATCCACCGCATTCGCTGGGACAAGCCCGCGGCGGAAGCTGACCACCTCGAGACGCTGACCGCCATGATCGTGGAATAGCTGACGGCCGGTAACCACCGCAGTCCGCGATAACGAAGGACCGGGGTTACTGGATTCCCGCTTTCCTGCCTTCGCCGAAGCGAAGCCCAGCCTCACTCGTAGGCTGAGACACACCAGACGCTCGGCTTCGCGCAGGCAAGCGCGGGAATGATAATCCTGGCGGGTTGCGGCCCGCTAGACGGCGTGGGCGTGGTCGCCCGCGGCGAGCTTCTTCAACGCGGAGCGATCGACTTTGCCGGTGGCATTCATCGGCATCGTATCGAGGAACACGATCTCTTCCGGCGCCTTGTAGCCGACGCGGGCACGGGCGAACGCGATCAGCTCGACGACGGTAGGCCGCGCCGCCGCCCGCTTGAGCTCGACATAAGCCCGCACGTTCTCGCCATGCATGAGATCGTGGATGCCGATCACGCCGGCATTCTCCACCGCAGGATGCTCTAACAGGGCGTCCTCGACTTCTTGAGGGCTGATATTCGAGCCGTCATGCACGATGATCTGCTTCTGCCGCCCGCAGAACCAGAGATAGTTGTCCCGGTCGGCCCTCATGACGTCGCCGGTGTCGAACCAGCCGTCCTTCACGACCTCGGCCGTCGCTTGCGGGTCATTCCAGTAGCCGGAGGCTTGGCTGCGCGTACTGACGAAGACGCGCCCCTCCTCGCCGTCGCCCGCCTCCGTTCCCTCTGCTTGGCGGATGGAGAATGTGAAGCCAGGATTGGGCAGGCCGATCGAGCCAAACTTGTCCAAGCCTCCAGGCGGATTGGTGGCGGCGATGCCGAGCTCGGTCATGCCATAGCCCTCATGGATCGTCTGTCCGGTCAAAGCCATGAATTCCTTCTCGAGCTCGGCGGCAACTTTGTCGCCGCCGGAGCGCACGAATCTGAGCGAAGCGAAATCGTCCGCCGTGGCACCGCTCTCGCGAATGAGGTGGAGCAAGGCGCTGGGCAGCATTGTGAGCACCGTCGGCCTCGCCGTCCGCATGAGCGGGCCAAGCTCGGCGTGATCGAAGGTTCGCGCCACCGTCACGCGCGCGCCTGCAGAGAGCGCGCCGAGGGAGAACGAGAACGCGCCGAGATGCGAGCAGGACGAAGCCGGCAGCATGGTGTCGGCAGGCGTGAATTTATAGCCCTCGGCCACGCTCGCGAACATCCAGCCGAGCGATGCGAAGGTGTGGGTGACACCCTTAGCGGGGCCAGTGCTGCCAGAGGTGAAGAAGATGGCAGCCGGCGCATCTGGCGCAGGTTCGTTTAATGTCGCGGCAGGCGGCTCGCTAGCCAGGAGATGCTCGAAGCTCGGACCCGAGCTTCGATCGCTCCATAAGAGATGACGCCAAGCGGAAGACTGCCCGCCGCGATGTCGTTGGCGCGCTCGGCATGGGCCAGGATGATCGCGGCGCCGCTCACGTCAAGCGCGTGATCGATCTCTGGCGGCGTGTAGCGGTAATTCAGCGGCGTCATGACGAGACCTGCCTTGAGCAGGCGAGATAGTGCGCGATCAACGCCGTACGGTTCGGCATGAGCGACGCCACGCGATCGCCGGGCTTGAGGCCGAGCGTGAAATAGTTTGCGGCCAGGCGATTGGTGACGCGCTCGAGCTCTGCCCAGGACCACGCGTCCTCGAGCGAGAGCAGCGCCGTCTCGTCGGGACTCCGCCTGAGGCCTACGTCGAGCAGCTTGGAGAGTCTAACCGGCTCCTTCAGTGCTGGTCCCGAAAGCGGCATTCATTTCTCCCCGGCAAAAGTCATGCCCGGCCTTGGGCCGGACATCCACGATTTTGAAGGTTGTGCAGCGGTCAGAATCGTGGATGGCCGGGACAAGCCCGGCCATGACGGGATGTATAGATCAGTGGTCGTAGCGGTAGATGTGATAGAAGCCAGTCGGATCGGCGAAGATTTGGCTGCCGGACGAGAAGCCTGCCTTGCGGCCGATGTCGAGCCAGGTGGCTGCGCTTTCGGGAAAGTCGCAAGTGGTGACGTGGTGGTCGATCTGCTCCCACTCGTCCTTGGACAAGAACGGCCAAGCCGGCTGATTCACGCGCCTGAAGCGCGCAAGATAGCCTTCGCGGTCCTCCCCGTCGGCAAGCGTCGGCTCGTAGATCATCAACATGGTGCTGGTGGACCCACGGATGGCCGTGAGTAGTTCGAGCTTTCCGTCGGTCGAGAGGTGATGGATGGAAAGACCGCACCACGCCGCATCTGCGGGCTCAGGCCGCCGTCGCTCCAGGGCCGCGACGAAGTCGCGATGGTCGAGCTCGACAGCGAATGGAAGGCCTTTCAAGTTCTTTTGCGGCCAGCTCGAGCGCGGGCTCGGACAAATCGATGCCATGGTAGTGATCAACCTTGGTGTGGGCGAGCGCCTGCTTCATCTGACCGGCGTCGCCGCAAGCGATGTCGAGGAAGGCGAAAGGCTCGGGAATGGCTTTCAGCGTATCGTGTAGGATCTTCCCCACTTCTATGTGGGAGAGCGCGTCGGCATCGACCAGCTTCTGGTAGGTCGCCCATTGCTTCTGGAACTGCTCCAGCGCAGCCGCGTCGGGAACTGCCACGCCAGATTGAAGGCGATGAAAATGGATATTCATGAGCCGCACTTTAGCCTCCCGGTCGTTCGCTGACGGAGCGTTGTAGCCCAGGGCGGATTTGGCGCACAACGCCCTTTCCGACGGCCCAATCCATGGCTGGAAAGGACGTTTCACCGCAGCGCTCGCGCGCGCATGGTGTTTCCGTCATGATGATCCGCAGGCGGCAGTTCAGCTCCCCTGCCGCAGGGAACTTGCTCATGCTATTCTTGTTGCTCAAGGGCTTTTGGTGGGCTGCGTGGTGGCCCTACAGCACCTGGCTCCTGGCCGTCGACAAGGCCATATGCCGAATGAACGACGGCTGCGAGCCGCCGCAGCGCCAGACAGACGACGAAGGGCAGGTACGCATCAAGGAGAGTAGCATGGCCAATGATGCATTCATGAAGCCGGAGATTCCGGAAGCGATGCGCGATCTCATGAAGATGAGCATCGAGCAGGCAAAGCGGGCCTTCGATACGTTCGCCTCGACCAGCGAAAAGACGTGGAAGTCGCTCGAGACCGGCTCGCAATCGGCACGGGTGGGATTGACCGCGCTGAACGCCAAGGTCGCCGAGATTACCCGCAACAACGCCGAGGCAAATTTCGCTCTCGCGCTGAAGCTCGCCGAGACC
>JBKOUI010000345.1:0-3331 GCA_046723315.1 Pseudomonadota bacterium
TCAGGACCGGCTTGCTCGAACACGGCTCTCCACTCCCTTTCGCGGCGACGGTTTGCGGCTCGGTTTGCGTCTGTCATCATCCGTTCGATGCGGCGGCTTGCGGTCCGCATCTGCCGTCGCAGCCGACGGCTGCTCATGTCCCCCTGAATCCGCATCTGTCATTTGCCGGTCAATACCGTGCCTGCAGTACGGGCACATCACCGCGTTCCGCCCCCCCGTTTACCTTTTGCATCAGCTAAGGTGAAGGAAACGGCGTCACGTTGAACTCGCCGCAGCGCCCACCCGACTAACGTAAAAAGTCGCGGTAGTAGCGTGAGTGAGACAGAGACCGGTTTCGCGTGGCTTTTTGGCTTAACTCTTGGTGCCGTGTTCACGGCTATTCTCGTGATGAACGCCCTGACATTTTAAAAAGCTCGCGGCTGCTCGCGCCCGTGTTGCTGACTCGGCCGAACGCAGCCCGGTCTACTTCACTCCCGCCGCATCCCGCCCGCTGCTGCCCGCGCGGCGCCCCGCGGCGCAGGCAGCTACACCGCCGAGTGTCGGGCTGTGAATACCCGCTAGCGAATCGCTGGATACTCCTTCGCGCTGCTGGTGCGGGTGAGAGCGGCCGGGCGCAAGAAGGCGTGGTGCGAAATTCGGGCGCCTGCCCAAGCTGACCCCACACCAACGGCAAGAAGCACTCCAGCGACTCGCTGAGGGCGAAACGCAGGCCGATATTGCGCGAACCTACAACGTGGACGCCACAACAATTGGGCGGCTCGAGCCGCGCCCTTTCGAGCACGGCCCAAACGTAGCCGCCCACTGAAGCGCGAGGCAGGCTTTGTTGCGGGCTTCTGTCCCAAGTCGCTCAATCAGTTGCAGCGTGATGTTGTTCTTCGGGGAGTCGCACCTGCTCAAAACTGCCGCTAGTAACATTGCGCCCAAGTACAAGCATGGGCTGTGTTGGTAAAAGCCGGCATAACTGTGAAGATAGCTGCGGCCAGCCCCAGCGCTAATGTGATTTTGATAAGCACCGTCATTCCTCCTTGCGATCTGTCGCCTCCGTTCCTCGACGATATGTTCTGCGCAAGGGGATCGGGAAGTGCGAAAGGTCACAAGGTGCAACGGGTCGTGAAGCTTTTCACACCCATCGAAGCGCTTCGGGTTAGTGCTGCCGCGCCCCGACTGGATCAGTTGCGAGAGAGGTATCGGTCCGCCCGGAGCTGAGTGAGCATTCTTCCGTGGCGCGGGCCCCTTTCATCGGTCGTTGGCGCGCGCCTCGCTCGCTATGCAACTACCACCTTTTTGGGTCGATTGCACAAAAATAACTCATTGCTTGAACAGAACTCGGACTTTCCTGCGATTATTGCCAGGAGATTGAAACGTGCGCTGGATGTCTGCGATCTTGGTGAATGCTGCCGTGCTTACGGCAGCAGTATCGTCCGCACAGGAGAGCGGAAGCAGGCCGACTGCTATGCTGTTCCAATGCGCCGCATGGTTGCGGATACACTCAGGTGGCGCTGATGCAATTATGGACAAGGTTCGCTCTGCCGGGAGTCCGGCTGTCGCTCTCAGTCAATTCGAGAAAGCAGGGTTCTGCGCAGGGTTCGTGCTTGGGGTTTCCGAGATGCTGACAGCTCCCTTTGCATGCGTCCCCAATTCGGTGCGTTCCCAGCAGATAGTTCAAGCTGTTGTAGATTTTGCCGCCCGTCAGCCCGAGACAATGAAGGATGACTTCGGTCTGTTGGTTGGAGCCGCTCTCTCCGTGGCCTGGCCTTGCCCGAAAGACAAGTGATCGGACGCGAAAAGCTCACCAGCGGCCTCCCGTGCGACCGACTTTCACGTGGTATGCTATGGCTTGGGCCGCCTCGGGTTTTCGCGATGCTCTGATATTGCTCGCGCGTTATCGCTCTCACTGCGATGGTTGTCGGTCTATCAATGACGGCACAAGCAGCCGACTCGACGCTCCCCTGGCATGTCAGGCAGGCGAAGGGGAGCCGAGCGGCAGGCTTCGAAATCCCAGGTTCCGTCGAAACCGAGTCACGCCTTGCCAGTTAGTCTAATGCGCGGGTTGTAACTCACGGAACTCACCGCCTTCCTGGCACCCACAGCGGAAAAGGCAGTGCCGTCCCTGTCGGTGTTCTGGCGACCAATCCGCGCCTTCAGCCCAACCCCAAGTACTAAAAGGAGACACGATCATGCTTGCCCGTACATTCGATCCCACGACTACGGCCGGGCTTTCGGCTGAGGCCCGCAAGGCAGTGAACGCCGCTTTTGACGCCATGTCCAATTGGCGCACTGAAACAGTGAACAATAGCGAGAAGAATCTTGCGGAAGTCATCGAAAAGATGGCTGCGGCTGCTCGGGCGCTAGGATGGCCGGAGCAAATTGTCGAAGCTACGCATGACCAAATGCAACGTATGACCAAAATGCAGATTCAGGTGATGGATCATATGATGGACGCGTGGGAGGAGCAGATCAAATCGCCCAATCCCTCCGCTATGCTGTCGAAGCTAAAGTCCATACCTGGGTTCAGTCCCACGGGAACGCCTGACGCAGGCGCCTTCCCGATGGCAGGATTCAATCCATTCCAGGCCTACGCACAATTCATCGAACAGTGGCAAAAGGCTTGGGCAAGCGCGACTGGCGCTTGGGGCAAAGTCGGCAGATCGCATTGAGTTGCTCACCGGCACCGCCCCTCCATTCATGGTGCCGGTGTGCAGTGGCCGGGGCGCGTAGTCCGCTGCCCCGGCCGCGCTTACCAGCGGGGAGCCGGCGATCGGAATGCCTGCTCAGCTTAGAGAACTGCTGGCCCTCTGCTGCCTGGGAGCACTCGGGCTCGGCTTTACATGGACGCAGGATTATCGGTTCCTCGCCTACGTATTCGCCGCCGAAGTCGTCGTGGCTGGCGCTGCCGCGCTTCGCTGGATTTGACCGGGGCGGCTGCGAGCGGCCGCGCTAGTGCGGGGTCAGGCTCTCGGCTTTCCTTTTACCCTGCCGCGCTCACGGCGTCTCCCGCGAAAGGGCGGGCTTCGCTCGCGAGCTTCTGCACGTGCTTGGGTCTATGCCGAAGCTTTTGGCAATGCCGCGCACGCCGAGGCCGCTCTCACGCCGGGCATTCAGAGCCTCTAGGATGCGTTCACGTAGTGCGGGCTTCAGCGGAGGCCTGCGGAGCCGTTTGCCTTCGCTCAGGGCTCGCCGGAGCCCCGCACGGACTCGTTCCTGAATCATCGCGCGCTCAAACTCGGCAAACACGCCCAGCATCTGGAATAGCGCCTTGCCGGCTGGCGTTGTGGTGTCGAGCCCCTGCTGATGCAGGAACAGGTCAATGCGTAGCGCATGCAGTTCGGAC
>JBKOUI010000298.1:0-2149 GCA_046723315.1 Pseudomonadota bacterium
GTTCGACAGCGTGTCCGGCACCTACTCGTATTTGCTGGCAAGCCGAGCCGGCGGCGAGGCGCTGATCATCGATCCGGTGCTGGAGAAGGTCGATCGCTATCTGCAACTCGTGAAAGAGCTCGACCTGAAGTTGGTTAAGGCAGTGGACACGCACCTGCATGCTGACCACATCACAGGTCTTGGGGCGCTGCGCGACCGTACCCATTGCATCACCGTGATGGGCGAACAGACTAAGGCCGACGTGGTGTCGATGCGGCTAAGCGACGGCGACAAGCTCACAATCGAGGGGCTTGCGCTCGATGTCATCTATACGCCCGGCCACACCGACGATTCCTACAGTTTCGTCATGCCCGACCGGGTGTTTACCGGTGACACGCTGCTCATTCGCGGCACGGGACGCACCGACTTCCAAAATGGCGACCCGCGCCAACAATACGAATCCATCTTCGGCCGGCTGCTCAAGTTGCCCGACGCGACACTGGTCTATCCCGCGCACGACTATAAGGGCGACACCCTCTCCACCATCGGCGAGGAGAGAGCCTATAATCCGCGACTCCAAGTGAAGTCGGTCGACGAATACGTCGACCTGATGAACAATCTGAAGCTCCCCAATCCGAAGATGATGGATGTCGCTGTGCCCGCCAACATGAAGGTCGGCTTGGCGCAGGAGGAGATCGCGCGGCGCGGCTGGACGCTCTCCGCAGCCCAGGCACTTGCCCTCCTGGGAAAGCCCGACATCGCACTCATCGATCTGCGCGAGCGCTCAGAACGCGAGCGCCACGGTACGATCCCAGGCTCGCTGCACGTGCCCTACCCGACCTTGCAGGAGAACATCCGCTCTGGCGGCATGCTGCATGAGCTCGGTAAATCGACCAGCAAACGCCTCTTGTTCTACTGCGCCTTCGGCGAGCGCTCGGCCATGGCGGTTCAGGCGGCGCAGGACGCCGGGCTTGCCACGGCCTGTCACATAGGGGGCGGCCTCGACGCCTGGAAGAAAGCCAGCGGGCCGCTGGCGCGCTGACCGAGACGCGTGCGCCGCGCCGAGGCTCGTGCTTACACTGTCGCTGATAGGGGGCGGCCTTGGGGCGAATGCACTGCAGGAGATCGCGGTGTTCGCCGGGGTACGCCATGACCATTGCATGACGACAATTTCTGCAACTCACCGGCGCCGGATTGTTGACCGTCGCCCCGCGGGCATTCGCGACAGAGGAATATCCAACCCGCCCAGTGCGCTGGATCATCGGTTTTCCGCCTGACGGCGGCGCCGACCAGGTGGCGCGCCTTATCGCGCCGTCGCTCTCGAACGGTTGGGCCAGCAGGTCGTAATCGAAAACCGGCCAGGTGCCGGCACCTTCCTCTCCGTGCAAGCGGTGCTCAACTCAGCGCCAGACGGGTACACGCTGCTCTGAGACGCCGCGAGTTCATCACGCTGTTCGGCGAGCGGAGTTAGCCTTCCGCTCATTGGTTTTGAACTTGAGGGACCCTGCACCACCTTCACCTCGTGGTGTGCTAGCAAACGCAACCCCTAGACGTTTTCCCTTCCGGCTCATAACCAGGAACTTGTCCTCCGGCATATGACCTTCGGCCTTCAGCAGCTTTTCCAAATCAGCCTTGAATGTCACCTCTGCCTCAACCATCGCGTCGAAGGATTTCTTCACTGCGGCAGGAAGATCATCTGCATCGATATTCTGCCACTTCAATTCTTCCTTTGCCATCGCTGTAGTCCATCGGGCCTTGCGGTAGGCTTCCTAGCTATAGCTAGAGCGGCTGCCGGGCTATTTGTCGGGTTCGGGTTCCCTGATGACTGGCGGCTCATCGTTCCTCCGCTCGTCCTCCTCCTCGTCCTCTTCTTCCTCGTCATCATCGCCGTTGGGATTTCGCGGCGCCGGCGTGTCGTCTACGAGGCCGGCAAGCCTCCAGTCAGCCAAAATAAGAATGTTTTCGTGCATGCGCTGTCTCACGTTAGCTGCTGTTGGATGTGGCGATCCCCACGGGCCGATGTTAGCCCACTTGGCGTTGCGGTCCACTGCTGGTGCTGCCCCGCCCTGGGGCGAGCAGCGGCTTGTCAGGAAAGAACTGCGGGGATGACCGCGCGGAGCCCTTGGCTGCTGCGTTCTTTTGCTGGAGAGTTCGCGAGGCCCCCCAACGT
>JBKOUI010000321.1:0-5448 GCA_046723315.1 Pseudomonadota bacterium
TCCCGGCACCGCGCGGCCTACCTCGTTGTCAAAGTGGCCCCTCCAAGAAAGAGCGTGAGCGGTTCATCCTGCACGATAGAGCAGACATCCTCTCGGTTGATCTTAGTGCGCACCAATGTCACTGCCTTCGCTGCACGGTCGAACGTCAGTGTTTGGCGAATGCATAGGTCTGGCAAGTTTGGCTCGGCCACAACGCTCTCGGCATCAAGCTTCGTGATACGGAACGACTTATTGTACAGGAATAGCGATGGCCGCCATCCGCTGAGCGCCATCACGTCGGCTTGGTGCAGATCACAGCGCCTCTCAGAGGGAGTGCAGGTGATCTCAACCGTGTTGATCTTGTTGGCTAAGTCGCCACCTCGCCAACTGCCCTTTGCGAAGAGGTAGGGCATCTGCTGGTTGGCCAAGTCGTCTACAAAGGCAAAGCTTGTGCCGCGAATGTCGCCAAGCCCACGCACGTACCAACCCACAATGCCACCGATCACGAGACCCAAGAGCAACCACAGCACGGACTTCATGACTGACCCCCATTCTTTAGAAAAATGCGTCACATGCGTCACGGTTTTTTACCTCATGGGTGTGACGGTGTGACGGTTGTGACGCTCCTGTATATAGAGCACTGCTAAGGGGGTATTGTTGAGCACTCTAATAGAACGACCGTCACAAGCGTCACATGCGTCACGCCCGCACCCACCAACGGGTGCCAGTGCCGGCGCCACGCTGGCCACGCTTCCAACCGAGCGAAGTCATGACCGCGGCGATACGGTTCTGCTCGGCCTTTCCGAGTCGGCTGATGCCGGGACCATAAGATGGTTGATAGCTCGGCGGCTGACCGGGTGCCGGTGTCGGCACGAACTTTGGTTTTCCCGGCTCGTAGCCCAACGCGTTGATGGCGACGGCAAGGATCGTTGTCTGTGTTACCGTCTCCAGGAATTCCCGGATCGGCTCTTCCCATGCATCGCCTTCGTAGCGCTGCTCCTGCTCAGGCAGAATATACTTGCGCTCGAAGTCTTTCTCCGGCCACCACTTCACCTTTTGGCGGTAGCGCGCGACAGCTTCCGCCAGCAACTGATCGCGGTTACGCTTTAGATCCTCGATCTTGATCGCACCGGAGATGACCGGCCAGAACCGGCGACCGCCAGTCGCGTCTCGCAAGTAGGCATCCTCGTTCGTGGTCCCGACAAAGACGCACTGTCGCGGCTGGATCACTTCACAGCGCCCGAAGCTCGGCCGGTAGCGCTCGACTGTACGGGTGATGAAAGACTTGAGCTGTGAGGCTTCGCCCTTTTTCAGTGCCGACAGCTCGGACACTTCGACCAGCCATTTACCCCTGATGTGCTGTGACACGTCCTTTCCTGCCGTGACGTCCGGCAAATTTTCGGAGTACCACTCGCCGCCAAGCACTCGACACGCCGCGGTTTTCATCTGACCTTGTGGCCCTTCCAGCACGAGCATGTAATCGCACTGGCATCCAGGCTCAAAGATGCGCGCCACCATCGAGATCAGGAACATGCGGCCGACAGCTTTAGTGTAAGGGTTATCTTCGGCGCCAAGATAGGTGCTGAGCCATGTTTCCAGTCGCAGCTGACCGTCCCACCTCAGGCTTTCGAGATACTGCCTTACGGGATGAAACGAGCATTCGCGTGTCCGCAACTCGACGGCTTGAAAGACTGTATCCTTACCGAGCCGCTTCATGCCGACTTGCTGCAAGAATTCTTGGATTGCGGCGACATCACCGTCCGTGATCGGCCGCTGTACGAAGTCCGGTGGTGTGTAAAGCTCAAATAGTGGCCGCAGCAGAACCGGCAAACCTGACATTTCATCATAGCCCAACGCGCCGCGTAGACCTGGATCGTTGCGCAGCCCCAGCATGACGTTGAAGAGGTTGCAGGCGACAGCGGTGCTCTTGTCCATCATTCTCCCCATCCAGTTTGCAGGACTACTCGCCTGCTTGATTTGCCGGTCAGCGTAATCGCTGGGATTGACCTGATCGTAGACGTGCTCGGATATCTTGTTGTTGCGATCGAGCAGCACTGCCATGATGGTGGTCGAGCTGTCGCCCCGCCGCAGCATGGCGTTGACGACGTACCAAACAGCCTTCGAACGATCGCCACCGAAATAGCCCTGTTCGCCGTTCTTAATGATGTCGTCGAGATCGAGTTTCTTACGGCGTGTGCCTCCGGCCTTCGCCTGTTTGGTCTTAGCCTTGGCCTGCTTATTTGCAGCACTGACCTTGGCAAACACTTCGTCCATCAGCGCGTCGATATCGGCGAGCTGGTCAGTCGCCTGCGGCAGTGTATTTCCCGTCACCGTGATGAAGCGCTCAGCGCGGCGATAGAACTCGATCGACATGCCGTTAGCGCCCGGCACCGGCCGCTTGTTATTCAGTCGCGGCCCAGCGCCCAAGCCGATGATGCGGAAGCCGCTGTTCGATGGCGTGATTTCGACATAAGACTTCGCGCGGTCGATCAATTGTTGCGCCGCTGACTCGATCGCTCCGCTCTGCGGGTCGCGACAGTCATCCAAATCGAATGCACCCATCCCAGAATTGAGCAGCGCAAAGCCGATTCCGTCAGCATTGCTGGCGACGTGTGCCTTGAACGCGGTTTCGAAATCACTCCAGGTCGAAGGGTCGTTACACTTCGCTTTCTGCCGTGGCGCGTCGGCCCGGTACGGCACCTTGGTGACCTTGCCGTTCTTGCCCGGCTGATAGCGCCACAGCACCCACCATTTTTCCTTGGTGTAGGGCTGCAATGCTGGTGGCAATCCCAGGAACGTCGTCATCGCCGCACCCGCTTGTAGACATCAGCCAACCATTTGGCTTGTCGTTCACTCAGCGGCTGGCCACATTCGGTCCAACTCACCATCTCCCGTACGAACGTGCGTTCACGATTGTCGCGTAGCTTGCCCAGATGCTTTGCGCACTCGGCGGCAATCGCACGCCAGGTCGGCTCTTCGTCCTCTAAAAGACTGCGGTTGTTGTCGCGCTCGACCTGCGCCCGACCCTCGGCGACCGCCTCGAAATAGATCGCTCGCACCTCGGCTTCGGTGTAGGTCTCACCAGCTCGACGTAATGGCCCGAAATTTCGGGGTGAGAGAGCCGGATTTGTTCCGGCTCCCTCGTTTTCGTCGTCGCGCCTAAAAGGGAATCTCGTCCGACATGTCATCGCGCTTCGCCGGAAACAGCGTCGAGGTTGGTGGTGCCGGTGGCTTCGACGGCTGCGAGCCATTAGCTCCGCTGTCATCGCGTGACGAGATCGCCTTGAGCATGACGGTGTCCTTGGTCTCACCGTCTTGCCTATCGACATACGTGCCGATCGACAGTTCGACCGTATGCCCAACCCAGTCGTCGCTGTTGAAGCCGTAAGCTCTACAGAGCACGCGGGCATTGGTCTGGTTGACCATGAACTCGTCGCCGCTTTCGAGCACCAGTACCGGGCGATCGAATTTTTCCGAGACGTACACGTTCACGATCTTCTCTGTACGCGGACCATCGCGCACGTCGTCGGGCTTGACGATGCCCGCACCGTACTTCTTCATGTCAGCCATGTTGGCCTCCTGTGACAGTTGCTCGATTGAAGTGCAGCGCAGCCCAAAGGTTCGTAAGCCGATTTTGAGCCACGCTCTCAGGTTACGAATGATGGCGCCGGAGTTTCCTTCGGCGCGCATCGTTAGGTTGAAGATTGGACGCATGGTTTCGCTCACGTAACTCGATCAGGTACTCGGCCGCATCGTCCAAAGCGTCCAGGAGATCGAACGCAAGACCACGGTGTTGGCCTTCCATGCCATCGAATAATCCATCATCGATAGCTGCACCGTGGACATAGTCGAGATAGTCGATCAAATCGCACAGCTTGCGATCAGAGAGGATGGTGCTCATGTTGCCCTCCGAGAACAAAGCGGCGCGCCATTGCTGGCGCGCCCAAGGTGGAGATCCTTTTAGATCACCGGCACCATGATTTCGTCCCACAGCCGCGCCGGCCCGATGATGCGGGCGAAGTTCACCCGATCCATCGGACTGGCGTTGAGGTAGGCGGTGACGAGATCGACCAGCTTGCGGACTTGCTTCGCGGCCGCTTGCACCGGCAACTCGCCGGCCAGGACCTTGTCGATCAGGTCTTGGTTGTGGCTGGCGAGTAAGATCGCCATCGCCTCGACGTATTGCGGGCAGGACCCGCAGGCGACCGCCACGTCACGCAAGGTCAGGCCACCGGCCGAGTAAAATTGCGCCGCCGTGTAGGCCCGCAGCGCGGCCGCTCCCGGCTTAGTGCTGCGCCGGGCGTAGGGCTTCCGCTTCTGGGTTGCCTTCGCCCGTGTCCCCCCATAAATAGGGGCCGTGGTTCCAAGGAATTCAGCCTTGAGACCATTCCGGGTCGGGCCTGCGCCGTTCCCGGTCGAAGTCGAAAAAGTCGCCATGACTTTTTCCTTTCCGCTAGGCGGCCAAGTGCTCGGTCCGGAAGATCAGGGCACTTGGTTACGCCACCACCGGTGAGAAGGTTGCCGACCACGGAGCCGCACCGGCCACAGCCCCGCAGCGGTAGGTCTCAGTCGTCCGGCACCCGCCGTCGCTCCTTCTTCTGAGCTTCGCGTAATGCATCGCGCTCGCGCAGGCGGCGCCATTGCGCGGCGGCTTCGCGGCTGATGTAGACGCGACCGCCGACCTTCATGGTGCGCGGGCCTTCGCCCCGCTGTTGCAGCTGGAAATACATCCACTGCGACAGCCCGTGCCGCCGGCAGAATTCCGGAATGCTCATGGCATCGATGTCGTCGGGCAGCTCCGGCAAGGTTCGGCCGAGCTTGGCGTGCTTGCGCAATCCTTCGGGACGGCGATCGCGTAATGGTACAGGCGTGGAGGGGGTGTCGTCGGCTTGTTCGGAGACCGGGGCGAGGCTCAGGCCGTCGTCGGACCGCTCGTCTTCATTGTCGATGGCGTCGAGCAGCAAAAGCATTGCAGGGCTCCGTAGTTTGGAGCCTCACTAAGAACACCCAATCAGCAGGGAAAACGATAGGGGTGAGATCGGGGTATCCCCCCGATCAAAGAAACTCGCGGATTATCGCAAGAACTATATGTGGGTCCTTCGGCAACGTGAGGCCTTCGGCCTCCAGCTCGCGTGTGATCTTGACCCGTAGCTGTTTGGATTTGTGCAGTCGCCGCCGCTTCTTAAGGGGTATACCCCGCAACTTGCGGCGGACGTGTTCCTCCCACCCGATCGTTACCCCCCGATCTCCCCCCGATCTCCCCCCGATCTGCCCATGATCTCCGGTATCTGTTGATCGCGCCAGCTTCCCGACGTGCTCGGCGATATCATTCAAGCGCTCTAATCTTACTGTGTCACAAATTTCGGTGTCTGTTGCGAGCGGCGCAGCATGGGCAACGCGAGAGCGTCGTGGCGAGAGCGGCCACCAATCTCCGGCGCATTGTTGCAATCGAGTTCGGAACGTGGCGTT
>JBKOUI010000198.1:0-12992 GCA_046723315.1 Pseudomonadota bacterium
ATCGACATTTCCGCGACCGTGACGCGCTGCTCGCCGAGGTCGCCAAGAACGGCTTCGAGCGCTTCGCGGCGCGCCTCGACATGGCTTGGAACAATGGCGTGCCGACGCCGCTGTCGGCTTTCGACAATCTCGGCAGGGCCTATCTCGCCTTCGCGCGGGAGGAGCCCGCGGCATACACCGTGATGTTCGAGACCGGCGTGATGCCAGCCGGAGAGGGCGAGACCCTTCCAGCCGCCGAACGCGCATTCGACGTGCTACAGCACGCGGCCGCAGCTTTATGCCGTCAACTCCCGGAGACCGAGCGCCCCCCCCTCAAATTGATGAGCCTGCACATTTGGGCGATCTCGCATGGTGTGGCGACTTTATTCGCGCAAGGCGACCTTCAAGCGCACAAAGTGCCGATGAAACCGGACGAGATCCTCGAAAGCGCGATGCTGGTCTATTTGAAGGGCCTCGGCATCTTGACCGACGGCAATGCCGCTCCGCGCCAATCCTGATTCAGGACTCAGCGGCTCACGTAGAGCTGATCGAGAATGCCGCCATTGGCGAGGTGCTCCTCCTGCACCTTCTTCCAGCCGCCGAATACGTCCTCGACTGTGAGCAGGCGCACATTGGCGAAGTCCGCCGCGTGTTTGGCCGCCACGCCCTTGTCGATCGGCCGATTGTAATGTGCGGCGATGATCTCCTGCGCCTCAGGGGTGTAGAGATATTGCAGATAGGTCTCGGCGAGTTTGCGCGAGCCGCGCTCGTCGACTACCTTGTCGACTACCGCGACGGGAAAATCGGCGCGCAGGCTGACCGGCGGAATGACGAGGTCGGTCTTGTCCTTGCCGTACTGGTTGCCGATGGCCTGCACCTCCGCTTCGAAGGTGACAAGCACATCGCCGATGCCGTGCTCGACGAAAGTGGTGGTCGCCGCGCGGCCACCGGTGTCAAACACCGGCACGTTGGCGAACAGCTTGCGCACGAACTCCTTGGCCTTGTCCTGGTCGCCCTTGTTGGCCTCGAGCGCGTAGGCATAGGCCGCAAGATAAGTGTAGCGGCCATTTCCTGAAGTCTTCGGATTGGGAAATACGACCTTCACGTCATCGCGAACGAGATCGCTCCAGTCCTTGATGTTCTTCGGATTGCCTTTGCGCACGAGGAATGCTGGCAGCGAGTAATAGGGGACCGAGTTGTTGTGGAAGCGCGATTGCCAATTCGCCACAACGAGGTCGGCCTGATCGTGCAGAACCTGTATGTCGGTCACCTGATTGAAGGTGACGACATCCGCCCGAAGACCGTCCAGCACCGCGCGCGCCTGCTTCGAGGAGCCGCCATGCGACTGATTGATGGTGATGTCTTTGCCGGTGTCGGCTTTGTATTTCGCGACGAACGCCTTATCGATGTCGGCGTAGAGTTCGCGCGACACATCGTACGACACGTTGAGAATGTCGCGCGGCTCTTCCGCGGCAGCAGAGCTCAGCCAGAGCACAGCGACGGCGGTGGCAGCAACAAGACATTTTCTCATGATGATCCCCCGAAGAATGCAAGCGAGCCCACAATCCCGCTTACAGGATCAAGCTCAGCGCTGCAATCTAAGCGGTTGAAAAAGCAGTCTATTTCAAATCGTGCGGCGATTGGGAAATGCCATGCCGCCCGCTTCTGTCTGGGAGGCAGCGCATGCTCAAACAGGAAGCGCGTGATCGGAGGACGCGAGTTAGTTGCCCGCTTGCAGCCAATTCAGCACGCTCTCCCAATCTTGTTGCGTGCCATTGAAGCTGTTGCGGTCGACCTTTCCGGCGACACCAGGAACTTTGCCAGTAGTGGTGAACTGCCAAAACGCGTACGGCCGTTGCCCGTAAAGTCGCTCAGGCGCGGCTGCAACCGAGCGCAGCCAGAAATGGTACCCGGGGAATTCGCCTTCGAGCACCTCGCGGTGGAATACAGGGTCGGTGTAGATGATCGGCCGCTTGCCCGTGTGAGCTTGCATCACGTCGAGCAGGATTTTGATCTTTTCGAGAGCCGTGTCGCGAGCGATCTTGCCGGGGCAAGTCTTCGAGTGACTGTTCCACTCGAGGTCGAGCACCGGCGGCAGAGCGTCTGGATCAGCGGGCACATTCAGCATGAACCATAGCGCTTGCTCGTTGGCGGGACGGCACCAGTAGATGAAATGGTAGGCGCCGCGCGCGACGCCGGCGCGTTTGGCGCCTTCCCAATTCTCGAGGAACTTCGGATCGACCCGGTCGCCACCTTCGGTGGCTTTGATGTAGGTGAAGCTCACGCCAGCGTCGCGGACCTTCTGCCAATCGATGTTGCCTTGCCAATAGGAGACGTCGATGCCCTGAATCGGCATCGCGTGCGCCGCAGCCACGCGATCGTTGGGCTTTGCGTCCTTCAGTGAGCCCGCCGTCGCGCTGCCACCGCCAAGACTCATCGCGAGGGTCATTGACGCGGCGGCGAACGCCGCGAGCTTGTGGCTGGAAAAGATCAACAAACGCCCCCGTTGACGCGGCAGTCCTCATTCCCGGGATGAGGCTAGCCTGCCGAAGATTAAGATTTTTTTGTGAGGCTGGCGCGAGCAAAGTGTCTCGGACCTCCATCACATTTTGTGTCGCCCCTTGACTCTGGACGAGGCAGGGGCATCTATGTAAATGTGAATAACATTCACACTGAAGGAAGGACCTAGATGCACCTGGTTGCGACCTTGGACGAGTATGGGAAGCCGGCATGGATCACAGCCATGATCGTCGGCTTCATTCTCTGGTGGCCTATCGGCCTTGGCGTTTTGGCCTATCTGATCTGGAGTGGACGCATGGGATGCGGAGCTTGGAAACGCGAGTGGAAAGACAGCGATTTTGGGCGTGAGGTGATGCGTTGGCGGCGGGGCGTAAGCCCGCTCAGGTCGACCGGCAACCGCGCTTTCGACGAGTATCGCGAGGAGACTTTGCGGCGGCTCGAAGAGGAGGTCGATGAGTTCCAGGCCTTCTTACAGCGCCTGCGCCATGCCAAGGACAAGGCCGAGTTCGACCAGTTCATGGCTGAGCGTCGGGGCGGGTCTACTGCCTAACGCACTCGAAGCGCGCCTGCGAACGAGCCAACGAGTAGAGAGGCAACAAGTGCGAGGGCGCGGGATCTCATCCCGCGCCCTTTCTCATGCCTCTTCCCAGGCTGCCCGGCCCCGCAAATCCTCGATATGATGCGCGCGGGGAGTGACACATGAGACTGGGGCTTGCCGCCTTCGCATTTGCGACCTTGATCGGCGGCTCTACCGCCTCGGCAGAGTGCCTGACGGCGAATCAGGATGGGCAGCTAGCAGAGGGAGTTCTCTCACTCGGCACTTTCGAGGACGCCAACGACCGTCCGGAGAAAGCATACATCCTCACCCTGCCAGCGCCGACTTGCTTGAGCGGTTCGGACGAGACGGACACAGTATCGAGCGCCGACACCATCCACATCTATTCTTCCGATGAGGCCGTCGCGCAAAGCCTCAAGCAGGACGTCGGCAAGAAGGTCAAGGTGAAGGGCAGCCCCTTCGGCGCGATCACGGCGCATCATCACGCGCCGATCGTCATGGAAATCACCGAGATCGATTCGGAGTGAGGAGTTTCAGCGCCGCTCGCTTTTCTTGCCGAAGCCGCCGCCGGTCGGAGTCTTGATGATGATGGCCTCGCCTTCCTCGAGCACGGTCTGGTCTGAGCTCTTAAGCCGTTCGGGCTTTCCCGTCTTTCGCCGCACCCAACTCTCGCCCGCCCTGCCGTCCTCGCCGCCCTGGAGGCCGAAGGGTCTCACGCGGCGGAAGCCCGACAGAATCGCGCAATCCATGCGCTCCAAGAATCTGATCACGCGCAGCGTACCGTCGCCGGCGCGCCATTTCCCTTTGCCGCCTGAGCCTCGCACGATCTCGAAGCGCTCCAACAGCACCGGATAGCGAAGCTCCAGCACCTCAGGATCGGTGAGTCGGGAATTGGTCATATGTGTCTGCACGGCAGGCACGCCATCGAAACCTTCGCCGGCTGGCGCGCCCGAGCAGATCGTCTCGTAATATTGGAAGCGCTCGTTGCCGAAGGTGAGGTTGTTCATGGTCCCTTGCGCCGAGCCGAGCACGCCGAGCGCGCCGTAGAGACAATTCACGATTGTCTGGCTGGTCTCGACATTTCCCGCCGCAACCGCGGCCGGATAGCGAGGCTTCAGCATCGATCCCTTGGGCACCACGATCTTGATGTGGCGCAGACATCCGGCGTTGAGCGGGATGTCGTCGTCGACCAGCGTACGGAAGATATAGAGCACGCAAGCCCGCGTGATTGGCTCCGGCGCGTTGAAGGTATCTCCGGTCTGGTCGCTCGTGCCGGTGAAATCGACGATCGCCTTCTTCGCCTTGCGATCGACCTTGATGGCGACCTTGATCGTGTTGCCCTGATCGGTCTCGACCGCGAAACGCGAGGTCTTGAGCTTGGCGATGACGCGCGCGACGGACTGCGCGGCGTTATCCTGCACGTGACGCATATAGGCCTGCACTGTGGCCAGGCCGTAGTGGCGGACCATCTTGCGAAGCTCGACAACGCCCTTCTCGTTGGCGGCGACCTGCGCTTTGAGGTCGGCGATGTTCTGGGCAGGATTGCGTGCAGGGCAGGGGGCTTCGGTGAGGAGCTTCAGCACCTTTTCCTCTCGGAAGCGGCCTTTTGCCACCAGCTTGAACGGATCGATATAGACGCCTTCCTCCTCGATGCGCCTCGCCTCTGGGCTCATCGAGCCAGGCGCAATGCCGCCGATATCGGCGTGATGCCCGCGCGCCGCGACGAAGAAGAGGAGGTCGGGGCTGTTCTCGCCGAATACCGGTGTCACCACGGTAATGTCGGGGAGATGCGTGCCCCCGTTATAGGGCGCGTTCAGCATGTAGACGTCGCCAGGCTTTAGCTTGTCCCCAAGCTCGCGGCGTATGGTTTCGACGCTTCGGTCCATCGAGCCCAGATGCACCGGAATGTGCGGTGCATTGGCGATGAGCCGCCCGCGCGCATCGAAAATCGCGCAGGAGAAGTCAAGCCGTTCTTTGATGTTGACCGAGCGCGCGGTGTTTTGCAGCGCGTAACCCATCTGCTCGGCGACCGAGGTGAAGAGATTGTTGAACACTTCGAGCATCACTGGGTCGGCACGCTTACTCACGCGGGCGGCCTTCTTCTTGGCGACGCGCGTCAGCACGAGATGGTTGCGTTGCGTGACCTCGGCCTTCCATTCGGGCTCGACCACTACGGTCTGATGGTCCTCGATGATGAGGGCAGGCCCTTGGATCTCGTGGCAGGTCGCGAGATCCGAGCGGAGGAAGACCGGCGCATCGCGCCAGCCCCCATCCGTGAACAGCTTCGTCCTGCCATGGGGCTTGGCAGGCTCCATCGAGTCTTGCGAGACCTCGGACTCAGTGAAGCTATCGCCACCTCCTCTGGCCTCGACCTCGACTGCCTCGATCTCGATGTCCTTCTCCGGGCTGATAAAGCCGAAGCGTTGCTGATGGGCGACCTCAAACAGAGCGCGCATGCCGCGCAAGCTCGCCACGGGAATGGGCAGCGGGCTGTCGGTTTCGGCATAACGCAGATGCGCCTGAGCGCCGATGCTGATGGCGTTGCGTTCGACGCCTTGCCGCAACAGCTCCTGTCGCACCTCCTCTTCGAGTGGTGTGCGAAGCTCGGCAAGCTCGGCGAGTCCATCGTTGTCGAGACGCTTGAGGACGCTCTTGGTGCGTGTGGCTTGCAGCGCGGCGAGCCCCATGCCGAAGGCAGATAGCACGCCCGACAGAGGGTGGATCAAGACGGTTTTGATGCCGAGCGCATCGGCGACGAGGCAGGCATGCTGGCCGCCAGCGCCGCCGAACGAGTTCAGCGCATATTCCGTGACGTCGTAGCCGCGCTGCACCGAGATCGTCTTGATCGCATTTGCCATGTTCTCGACGGCGATCTTGATGAAGCCGTCGGCGATCTCCTCCGGCGCGCGTCCGTCGCCGAGCTTGCGCGCCAGGGCCTTGAACGCCTTACGCACGGCGTCGGCGTCCAAAGCCTCATTCTGCCCAGGACCGAAGATGTGCGGAAAGAAACCGGGCTGGAGTTTACCGGTCATCACATTGGCGTCGGTGACGGTGAGCGGGCCGCCGCGGCGATAACTGAGAGGCCCCGGATCAGCGCCAGCAGAATCAGGCCCGACGCGAAAGCGGGCGCCGTCATAATGCAGGATGGAGCCTCCACCTGCCGCGACCGTATGAATCAGCATCATCGGCGCGCGCACTCGCGCCCCGGCCACCACGCTCTCGAAGGTTCGCTCATAGGCGCCGTCGTAATGGCAGACATCCGTGGAGGTGCCGCCCATGTCGAAGCCGATGACCTTGACGAAGCCAGCCGCCTTGGCCGTCTCCACGGCGCCAACCACGCCGCCAGCGGGCCCCGATAGGATCGCGTCTTTGCCCCTGAACAGGCCCGCCGAGGTCAGCCCACCCGATGACTGCATGAACAGCAGCCTCGGATTAGAGCTACCCGCCAACGCCGCAGCGACACGGTCTACGTAGCGGCGGAGGAGCGGCGAGAGATACGCATCGACCACGGCGGTGTCGCCGCGGCCGACGAACTTGACGAGCGGACTCACTTCATGGCTCGCAGAGATTTGCGTGAAGCCCACCTCGCCCGCGATGCGTGCTGCCTCGATCTCGTGCGCCGGATGGGCGTAAGAATGCATGAAAGCGATCGCCACCGCCTTGATGCCGTCGGCGAACGCGTCCGTAAGCGCCGAGCGCGTGGCGTCGTGGTCGAGCTCGGTCTCGACCGTGCCGTCAGCGCGCACCCGCTCCGGCACTTCGGCCACGCGCGTGTAAAGCATGGAGGCCTTCTCAATGCGGCGCGCGAAGATCTTAGGCCGCGCCTGATAGCCGATCTCGAGGGCGTCGCGGAATCCTTCGTTCACGATGAGCAGCACCGCATCGCCCTTGCGCTCGAGCAGCGCATTGGTAGCCACCGTCGTGCCCATTCTGACGCTCGCGATCAGATGCGACGGCAGGGCCTTCCCACGCGGCGCGTCGAGCAGGTCGGCGATGCCAGCGATGGCCGCATCCTCGTAGGCCTCGGGATTTTCCGAGAGCAGCTTGCGCGTGAACAGGTCGCCATTAGGCGACCGCGCCACGATGTCGGTGAACGTACCGCCGCGGTCGATGAAGAACTGCCACTTGCCCTGGTGCTCATCCAATGCGCGCGAGCCCCGTGGCGTACCGCTTCCAGCGCTTCACATAGACATCGGCGGCGCGGGCGATCATGGCGCGGACCTTCTCGTCGCTCTCGCGCACGAGCTTCGCCGGCGTGCCGAGGATCACCGAATTATCAGGAAACTCTTTCCCTTCGGTGATTAGCGCACCGGCGCCGACCAGGCAGTTCGCGCCGATCCGCGCGCCGTTCAAAACAATCGCACCCATGCCGATGAGGCTTTGATTGCCGATGGTGCAGCCGTGCAGCACCACGTTATGCCCGACGACGCAGTCACGCCCGATGGTGAGCGGGAAGCCAGGGTCGGTATGCAGCGTGGCGTTGTCCTGAATTTGCGAGCGCGTGCCGATCTCGATCCATTCGTTGTCGCCGCGCAGCACCGAGCCGTACCAGATGCTGACATCGGAATGGAGGCGCACGCGCCCGATCACCGCAGCTGTCTCTGCGACCCAGTAAAGGCCGTCGGCAGGAAGCTCAGGCTTTACGCCGTCGAGCTCATAGATTGCCATCGCTGCGCTCCCTTGCCCGCTTTGACTCCGCAAATCGGGTGTTTACACTCGCGCCGACACTCATTGAACCCCGCCTCATGCCTCTCGTGCTCCCAAGACCGCACACAATAAAGCTAGGCATTTTTGCTGCCGCTGTTTGGTTCTGTGCCCTTGGGCCGTCCCACGCCTGCACCATCCCGGACGACATCATCAACAATGTCGTCGAGACATTCGACGAGCCGGACGAGAGATTTGAAAGCGGATTCACCAAGATCACCAACGGCAAATTGCGCATCACGCCCGAGGCCGACCCCGAGGCGCCGGTCACCGCACTCGAACCAGGCTCATATACCGATTTCGACGCGTGCGTCATGGTCGAGAACAAGGAGGCCGTGTTTTATCAAGACTACAAGGCGTGGGCCGGTCTTGCCTTTTGGGGCAATGAGGCTGGAACCGACTATTACGCCTTTGTCGTCGATGCGAAGGACGCCTTTGCGGTGTTGCGGTTCAAGAATGATGAACCCTCCGAGCTTGTCGGCTGGAGCAAGAACAAGGCGATCAAACCGGTGACAATGCTCAGAGTGGTCGCAGCCAAAAATCATGTCACCTGCTTCGCCAACGACGTTCAGGTCTGCAATCTGAAGGTTACGCCGGGCTCGGGTTCGGTCGGCTTCGTCGTGTGGCAGAACCAAGGCGCTGCCACGAGTTTCGACTTCGATGACTTCGTGGTGATGGAACCGAAAGGTTCTAAGCCTTGATTGCACAGATGCTTGCGTGAGCGCAGCGACAGGGGGAGGGGATGGCAAAACGCAAAGGGAAGAGCGCTCGGGCAAGTGTCGCTGGGACTGCCGACACAGACGTAGACGCCTCGCGTAGTCGCAAGTCACCTGCGGCAACGCCTGGGCAAGAAGCGCTCGACCGTTTCTTCGGGTTGTCGGCACAGGGCACGAGCATCGCAACGGAGCTACGCGCGGGGCTCGCGACTTTTCTCACCATGGCCTACATCATGTTCGTCAATCCCGCGATCCTGCAGAAAGCGGGCATGGACGTCGGCGCAGTGTTTGTCGCTACCTGCCTTGCGGCCGCGGCGGGCTCTATCATCATGGGGCTTTATGCCAACTACCCGATCGCGCTCGCTCCCGGCATGGGGCTCAACGCCTATTTCGCTTTCACCGTCGTGCCCGAGCTCGGCGGCAATTGGCAGCTTGCGCTTGGCTGCGTCTTTATTTCCGGTGTGCTCTTCTTCGCTCTATCGCTCTCGCCGTTACGTGCCTGGCTGATCGATGCGCTGCCGATGAATTTGAAGCTCGGCATCGCCGCAGGCATCGGCCTCTTCCTCGCACTCATCGGTTTGCAGAATGCGGGCATCATCGCAAACGATCCTGTGACGTTGGTCACGCTCGGCGACCTGTCCAAGCCCCAGGCACTTCTCGCCGCGGCCGGTTTTCTCGTCATCGCGGGCCTCGCGTCGCGCAGGATTCCGGGCGCCATCATCATCGGCGTGCTCGGCGTCACACTCCTTGCCGTGGTTTTCGGTCTTGAGCCGTGGCACGGGTTTGCTGCGAGCCCGCCGTCGCTCGCGCCGACTTTTCTTAAAATGGACCTAACCAGCGCTTTCAATCTCAGCTTCACCGTCATCGTCCTCACGCTGTTGCTCGTGACCATCCTCGACACGGCTGGAACGTTGATCGGCGTCGCCCGCCAGGCGGGATTCCTCGATGCCGAAGGCCGCTTGCCGCGTCTTCGCGAAGCGCTTCTTGCCGATTCTGGCGCAGCGGTGCTTGGCGCGGCCTTCGGTACTTCGACCACCACGGCCTATATCGAGAGCGCGGCAGGCGTCGAGGAGGGAGGGCGCACGGGTCTCGCTGCGATTGTCGTCGCTGCGCTATTTCTTTTGAGCCTATTTCTCGCGCCGCTCGCTGAGACCGTGCCGCTTTATGCCACCGCCCCAGCCCTCATCTTCGTCGCCTGCCTGATGGCGGCGAGTCTCGGCGCCATCAAATGGGACGATCCCACGGAATACATCCCGGCACTGATCACTGCGCTTTTGATGCCGCTTTCCTATTCGATCGCTACTGGCATCGGGCTCGGCTTCATCGCCTATGGGGTGCTGAAGGTATTCGCTGGGCGTTTTCGCGAGATCAATGCCGCGGTTGCCGTCATTGCCGGGGCCTTCCTATTGAAGCTGATCTTCGCCTGATGCGGCCTGCTTACGGGCCTTGTAAGACCGTCGCCCGCTCGCTATGAGGGTCGCACGCCGTTAGCCTTTAGCGTAGTGACCAGCATGGATACCGAAACACCCAAAGATTCGCCCCGTCACGGCGCCAGCATGCTGAGCGTCTTCATTACCTCGCTCAGCGCCGCCATCGTGGTGGCGGGCGGTTTCGGCATCGTGGTCGAGGCCTTCGTCTTTGCTGCGGCCAACTATTTCGGCCTTGGCCACATCTTCGTCTATGGCGGAAGCGCCGCCAACGCGGCCGCGACAGCATGGCTTGCCGCTTGGACCTTTGCCCGTTCCTGGCATGTAGAGCGGCGCCTCAGGGCGGGGCTCGAAGTCGACGAGCCAAAGGTCTCCATACTCGCCAATTTGCGCGGGTCTTGAGCCAGAGATGGGGCGAGTGACCATCCGCCACGGGCGCAATTCTTCGCATGCGGCTTCAACCAAAAGTCCTTATGCTCTAGGAAAAGCAAGAAGCCGGGGGTAGGTGCGCAAATGTCGATTTGGGGCAAGCTCGCAGGTGCCGCTGCGGGGCTCGCGATCGGGGGGCCGATCGGAGCGCTGCTAGGCGGGGTGGCCGGACACTACGTCATCGATCGCGACAAGGAGCAGGACGGACCTGCCGAGAACCAGGTCGCCTTCACCGTCGGCGTGATCGCCCTCGGCGCCAAGATGGCCAAGGCCGACGGCGTCGTCACTATGGACGAGGTCAACGCCTTCAAGGAAGTCTTCAAGGTGCCGGAAGGCGAGATGAAGAACGTCGCCCGGGTGTTCAACCTCGCCAAGCAGGACGTGGCCGGCTACGAAGCCTATGCCGAGCAGCTCGCCACCATGTTCAAGGGAAACCGCAAGCTGCTCGAGGACGTGCTCGATGGCCTGTTCCATATCGCCAAGGCCGACGAGCAGTTGCATCCCAAGGAAGAGCAGTTCCTCGCCGGCGTTGCCAAGCGCTTCGGCATGACTGATACCGAGTTCGCCTATATCAAAGCGCGCCACGTCATCGCGTCCAAGCGCAATCCTTACGATGTGCTGGGGATCAAGCCCTCGATCAGCAATGAGGAGCTGAAGAGCCAATACCGCAAGCTCATCGCCGAGAACCATCCCGATAAGCTGATCGCGCGGGGCGTTCCCAAGGAGTTCGTGTCGCTTGCCACCGAGAAGGTCGCAGCCATCAACGAGGCTTACGACCAGATCGCCAAAGAGCGCCGAATCTAGCGCGTCTGTCGCGGATGATGTCATTCCCGCGCAAGCGGGAGTTCAGTAACCACCGCGTTGGATTATCGATTGTGGCCTGGGTTACTGGATTGCCCGGTCAAGCCGGCAATGACACCGGAAGTGAAAATGACTGCCGCTCCTGACAGCAAGCTCGCCACCCTTTGGTGCCCGTCGCCCAATCGCGACCAGCGCGCCAATCGTCGCGCCCCCGACATGCTCATCCTGCATTACACCGGAATGGAGTCGTCCGATGGCGCGCTCGATTGGCTGACGCGCGAGGAGGCAAAGGTCTCCGCCCATTATCTCGTCGATGAGGAGGGGCGCATCGCACAGATCGTGGCCGAGTCCGAGCGCGCGTGGCATGCCGGTCAGAGCCGATGGGCTGGTGAGACCGACCTCAATTCATGCTCGATTGGCATCGAGATCCACAATCCCGGCCACGACTTCGACTACCCGGATTTCTCGGGACCCGAGATGCAGGCGGTGGAGGCCCTTTGCCTTGATATTCTCTCCCGCCACGTTATCCCGCCCGACCGCGTGCTTGCTCATTCCGATATTGCGCCTGGCCGCAAGCGTGACCCCGGCGAGAAGTTCGACTGGCAGCGCCTCGCCGGCGCGGGCATCGGGCTTTGGGTCGAGCCGGCGCCGCTCGACAGCGACCAAGGCCTGGGCCCTGGCGATGAAGGAGAGAGCGTGGCCGAGTTGCAGCGCGCCCTGCACGAATACGGCTACGGCGTCGAGGTGACGTCGACTTATGGGACAGGTCTTGAGAAGGTGGTCGAAGCATTCCAGCGCCATTTCAGGCCTGCGCGGGTCGACGGACGCGCAGACCGGTCGACCCGCGATACGCTGGCGCGCCTGCTTGAAGCGCGGGGTGTGACGAAGATTGCTTAACCGAAGGGGCGTCAGTTGGTGACGTCGAAATCCATGCCCTCGAAGGTGTAGCGGGGCTGCTGCGTCCAGATGCCGTCCTCCTGCACCGGGACCTTGTGGATCTTGACGTTGTCGACCTGAAGCTTCCCCGACTTCTGATTCACCCAGAAATCGATGTCGTAATATTCGTCCTTGCTGCCGGGCTTGCGGAAATCGGTGCAGACGAAATACTCACCTTCTTTTTTCAGATGCCGCACCGGCTGGTGGATCTCCACGAAATCGAGCGGGATGGTGTCGCCGGTCTTGTCATCCTTGATCTCAAGCGCGCCCTCGGCATTTTTGTGGGTGGCGATGTAACTGTGGATCGCGCTCATGACCTGCCAGGCGCGGGTCACTTCCATATCGCCGGGATGTTCCTGCACCGGCAACCACCACCAGGCGACCGGCATGCGCGTCACCATGTAGTAGCTGTCGCCGTCCTGCTTCGGGCCTTTTTGCACGCGGATGTCCATGAGAGTGAGCTGGTCGCCTTCGGGCTTGAACCAGAAGTCGATGGCATATTGCTTCTTGGCCTCGTCCTTGTCGTGGAAGATGACATTGGCGAACCAGCCGTAACCCTCCATGCCGCGCACCGTTTTGATCTGCTCGAACTGAAGGTTGAGATTGGCATCGAGCTTCGGGTCGTGGAACACGAACGCGCCATCCTTCGAGCGCTCGGTGATGACCTCCTCGACGCGCTTGTTCACGTCATCCTCGGTGAATTCCTTCGAGCCCTTGGCGGACGAAGCTTGCTTCGCGGCAAAGAACTCGCGCGCCTTCTGAAGATTGCCTGAGGGATCTTTGAGGAAGGCCGCCTTCGACTCCTCTGACGAGAAGCAATAGATGCGCCCGTCGCTGTCCCTCCAGTTTACCGAACAGTCGGTCTTAGCGAGCTGACCTGAGGCGAGTCCCTCCGTGCACATATTGTCGAACTCGCCTTTGGCC
>JBKOUI010000319.1:0-2236 GCA_046723315.1 Pseudomonadota bacterium
GGCTTCAAATGATCCAGCCCAACTCTCTCGCCTGGTGGTTTGCAACCTTCCAGGCTTTGGCCAGGAACTCGGCAGAGGTCATAGGGACTCGTGGATCGTCCTCGTGCACAATGTCCTTCGCGAAAAGTCCGGGTGACCCTCTTCGCTTGAAGTAGGTAACTGAGTACTTCGTGCCGACCAGAGCGACCATGATATCATTGCCCGCCACGCGCACATCGAGCTTTGGATCGAAATCTGTCATCTCGTTCGCTAATTGTCATCGCGGGCAGCATCAGCACTAGCGCGGCTCTACACTCGGATCTCCACCTGGCGTGCCCGGGGGAGGGATCACTTCTTCCTCGTGCCCAGCGTTTGGGTTTGGGGCTTGAGTGTGAATTTCTTCGTCGCCGGTCGGAGGCGGCGTGATCACGCCCTTACGGGGAACCCAGCGGCTGGTTCGTCTGGCTGGTGTCGTCCGCCCCTGAAGGATCTGTTCCTTGAGGAGCGGCTTTATTGGGCTCGTTCGCTGCAGCGAATAGCTGACCAGTAGAGAGGCAAAGTGGCAGAAGGGCAAGCGTGATGACTATCGCGGCGCTGGTATAGAACCTCGACATGGCGGTTCTCCCAACTGTTTCGGTTAAGCAAACCGGTTTCGGGCCGTGATGTTCCTCCGATGTCGGGACGCAGTAGTTGTGGAACTTGGAATTTGGCCCGGAACAAACTTTGCGACCATCCGTTGCATCATTGTCGGGCACTACCTGGAGTAAAGGACTATGACCATCTCTTCAGGCGATCACGGCCGCCCCCGCGCGCTCATTGTAGAAGATGAAATCCTGATTGCTCTCGCTTTGGAAGCAGAGGTGAAGGATCTAGGTTTCGACATCTGCGGCTTGGCAGCAAACGCAAAACAGGCAATCGCCATGGCAATGCAAGACGAGCCGGATCTCGCCGTGATGGATATTTATCTCAATGGCGCTCGCGATGGCATCGAGACTGCAAGAGTGCTGCGGGATTTGTGTGGTGTGCGAGTTGTTTTTGTGACTGCTTATAGCGACGACGAGGGGCTTAAGGAACGCATTGAGAAACAGGTGCCGAACGCTCCGGTGTTGACAAAACCTCTGTATGGTCACCGGCTCGCCGACGCGATTGCCAAGACAGGCGAGTTGTCACCATCGCCAGCCATGTAGGGGATTCACAAGCTCCTACCAGCACCATGAGGGAAAGTCCCATGAACGTCCACCCCTGTGCTCTCATTGTCGAGGATGAGCCCTTCGTTGCACTGGACCTCGAAGATGCCATGAAGGAAATGGGGTTCTATGTTTGTGGTGTGGCGGCCACACAAGACCGAGCCTATGCATTAGCAACTAGTGAACAGCCTGACGTCGTCCTGATGGATGTGTGCTTACAAGGCGGTCAAGAAGGCATCGAAGCCGCCCGATGCCTCCGCGAGGCATGCCAAGCAGAGGTGATGTTCGTCACCGGCCATACCGATCCGGCAACCTTGGATCGCATCCACGAGGAAGTGCCTGGGGCGCCTGTGCTTGTAAAGCCGGTATCTCATACTCGTCTTGCTGAAGTCGTGGCCGCCCTCATTTGACGGGCACGCGAACTCAGCTCTTCCCCCTGAATGGGCGGCCCGGTCCTTGTCGTCGTGCGATGACGCGAGGAATTGATCTCCACTGCCGCCAGCTGCACGGGATCCACTGGAGCGACAGCACCATAAGCGTCTCCGGCATGGTATCGATATAGATTTTTTCGCCGCCCACCATGACGGCCGTGGTTAGATCGTCGTGACGCTCGACCGTGAGGGTAACTTCCTGATGATTGACATAATCAGGCGAGCACTCACGCGCGTTGGAGAACTTGCTGCTCATCCTGCTGCCTTTGGCGTGCTCTTGGTTTACGCGGCTCTCTGGTTTGCTTTCGACCGACAGGCTTTCGGCTGGCATTCAGGCGCTACGCTCGCAACTTTGTTCATGACGTTATTCATCCAGCGGTGCGAGCATCGAGACACACAAGCCATTCAAGGTAAGCTTGATGAGCCGCGCGTGCTCATGGCGAGGCTCGCAACGAAGTGATGAAGCTGGATGAGGAAGAGCCTGAGGAAATCGAGAAGCGCCGCGCCCGTGAGAAGGAATGGTGATTTGAACTGGCTTATACGGCTAATATGTAATTCGGCGAGGCTTTGGCTTCCGCTGCCGAACAGGTTTCGGACCTGCTGCCTCTCTTTCTGTCGCCTCTTTGGCCAATCGTAGCT
>JBKOUI010000010.1:0-11034 GCA_046723315.1 Pseudomonadota bacterium
CGGCACCGTCACCTCGCCGATGGTCGGCACTGCCTATCGCTCGCCTGAGCCTGGCTCGCCGCCTTTTGTCGAGGTGGGCACGCGAGTCGCCGCCGGCCAGACGCTGCTCATCATCGAAGCCATGAAGACCATGAACCAGATCCCTTCCCCCCGCGCCGGCACGGTCATTGCGATCCTCGTCGAGGACGGTCAGCCGGTCGAATATGGCGAGCCGCTTGCGGTGATTGAGCAACGCTGACCGGGGCGCGATGTTCGACAAGATCCTGATCGCCAACCGGGGAGAGATCGCGCTCCGCGTCGAACGCGCTTGCAAGGAGCTTGGCGTCGCCACCGTGGCGGTGCATTCTACGGCCGACGCCGATGCCATGCATGTGCGGCTTGCCGACGAGAGCGTGTGCATCGGCGCGCCCCCCGCCAAAGATAGCTATCTCAACATACCGGCGATCGTCGCGGCCTGTGAGATCACGGGCGCCGACGCTGTGCACCCGGGCTACGGCTTCCTTGCCGAGAATGCCCGCTTTGCCGAGATCCTCGAAGAGCACGACATCACCTTCATCGGGCCGTCGCCCGAGCACGTCAAGCTGATGGGGGATAAGATCCAGGCCAAGGTTGCGGCCCGGGTTTTAGGCATTCCGGTTGTGCCGGGCTCGGGACCTGTCGGCAGTCTCGACGAGGCGAAATCCTTCGCGCGCGAGATCGGCTATCCCGTGTTGGTCAAGGCCGCTGCCGGCGGAGGCGGCAGGGGCATGAAGCTCGCTCTCGAAGAAGACCAGCTTGAGCCTGCGCTTGCCGCGGCGCGAAACGAAGCGCGCGCCGCTTTCGGCGATCCGACTGTCTATCTCGAGAAATACCTCGTCCATCCGCGCCACATCGAGGTGCAAGTGCTGGCAGACGGCCAAGGCAACGCCATTCATCTCGGTGAGCGCGACTGCTCCTTACAGCGGAGGCACCAGAAGCTCTGGGAAGAGGCCCCCTCTCCCGCGCTTAACGACGGCGAGCGAGTTCGAATTGGCGAGACGGTGGCCGCAGCGATGCGTGAGCTCAACTACCGCGGCGTCGGCACCGTCGAGTTCCTCTACGAGGCCGGCCAGTTCTATTTCATCGAGATGAACACGCGCCTACAGGTCGAGCATACCATCACCGAGATGATCACGGGTCTCGACCTCGTCATCGAGCAGATCAGGATCGCGGCGGGCGCACCCTTGTCGCTCCGCCAGGAGGACGTGCGCTTCAACGGCCATGCCATCGAGTGCCGCATCAACGCCGAGAATCCGCACACCTTCCGCCCCTCGCCAGGCACTATCACTCATTTCCACCCGCCGGGCGGCCTCGGCGTCAGAGTCGATTCGGGCGCATATGCCGGCTACACCATCCCCCCTTATTATGACAGTCTGATAGGCAAGCTCATCGTGCACGCGCGTACCCGTAACGAGTGCCTGATGCGGCTGAAGCGCGCCCTTGGAGAGTTCGTCGTCGATGGTATCGAGACCACGATTCCGCTCTTCAAATCGCTCATCTCGGAGCCTGACATCGTCGATGGCAATTACGATATTCATTGGCTCGAGAAGCATCTCAACAAAGTAGGGAACCGCGGATAGATCCATGACCTCAATCGACGACGTCATGATCGAGATCACGCCGCAGGTACTGCTCAAGGCCTATGCCTGCGGCATCTTCCCCATGGCTGAAAGTGCCGAGGACAACGCGCTCTATTGGATCGAGCCCGAACGGCGCGGCATCCTGCCGCTCGACCGTGTGCATGTGCCAAAGCGACTTGCCCGCACCATTCGCAAGGGTGGCTTCGAAGTTCGCATCGATCGGAGTTTCGAAGAAGTGATTGACGGTTGTGCCGCGCCACGCTTAGGCAGGCGGTCGACCTGGATCAATGGCCGCATCAGGAACCTTTATCGTGAGCTGTTTGCGCTGCGCCATTGCCACACCGTGGAGGTCTGGCAGGACGGAGAGCTTGTGGGAGGACTTTATGGCGTCCATCTCGGCCGGGCCTTCTTCGGCGAAAGCATGTTCTCTAGAGCTCGCGATGCGAGCAAGATTGCCCTCGTCTATCTTATTGCCAGATTGAAATATGGGGGCTTCACCCTGCTCGACACGCAGTTCGTCACCGGGCACCTCGCCCGTTTCGGAGCTATCGAGGTCAGCCGCGAAGAATTTCAGCGATTTCTCGAGGCGGCGTTGGCGGGCGGTTTCGCCCAGGGCAGCGGTTCGGGCGTTGCGGCCGCCGCAGGAGGTGTGGGCTTCGGCGCAAGCGGCGCTTCGGCCGCGGCCGGTGGGGCATCGGCCGGCGGAGCCTCGGCGGCTTCAGGCGGAGGCGCGGGAGCTGCTGCGTTCGCCGCGCTGCCTGAAGGCGTCGGCGCCGAAGGTGTCTTGCAGCTCGTAAGCCAGACATCGAACACCGGGTGCTCGACTGCGTGAAGGCCCGGGCTCTCGGCGAACATCCAGCCAGTAAAGATCCGCTGCACCTCGCCGGTCAGCTTGACCTCGTCTACTTCAACAAAGGATGCCGTATGTGGCGCCTCGGTCGGCGGGCGTGTGTCGCAGACCCGCGGCGTGACCTTGAGCGCCCCGAATTCCACGGTCTTGTTCATGGGGATCTCGAGATGCGAGATGCGACCCGTCACCTTGTCGAGTGCCGCGAACACCGCGATCGGATTTTTGACGGTGTCGGCCGGAGCGAGCTCCGCAAAAGAGCCCAATCCCACAGCCAAGGAAACTGCAAAGAGCAGGCATCCCGTGGCGATCAGACCATCAGCGGGAAATCTACGCCGCTCGATCCTGCCGCTCACGATATGAACAGGCTCCCCACCGACTGCTCCGCCGCGCTTGTTTTCTTGAGCATGATGGCCTTGGAAAAATGGTGCCCGCAACGTGGCATCACGCTCGAACCTTAAACGCCTCGTCCATGAATTGGGCATTGGTGTGGCGGCTTAGCTCACGCCCCGCGCTCGGCGAAAAAGCGAAGCCTGATATGGTCCGCGGTCCAGACCCCCTTCTTGTCACAGAGCGATGGGCGGAGCAGCTCGATGACCTCGGCGACCACTTCCGTCCTTTCGGGTTCGGGGAATTGGTCGAAGAACGACCTGCCGAACGTCCTGAGCCAGCCGTCCATGCCGGTCTTGAGCAGAGTCGGGCGTGGCACGAGCGCGATTTCCTTTACCGAGAAGCCACCCTCAGTCAGCAGTCGGCTGTATTCGTCGACGGTAGGAAAGAACCACGGCGCCACCAGCGCCGGGTCTCCGTTACGGCTGTGGCCGACAGCGCGTATCGCTGTGCCAATTGCCGCAACATTGCCGTGTCCGCCAAGCTCACCCACGAAGCGGCCGCGTGGGCGGAGCGCGCGACGGGCGCCAGCGATGACAAGCTCGGGCTTGCGCATCCAATGCAGCGCTGCATTGGAGAACACCGCATCAAATTCCGAGACGAAGTCGAGCGCATGTCCGTCAACCTTGCGGACAGTGAGCCCCTTCATGCGCGCAACCGCGAGCAGCTCGTCGCTCAGATCGACGCCAAGGACGTCGGCGCCGGAAGCCTTGATCTCCGCCGTCAGCGCGCCATCGCCGCAGCCGAGATCCAGGATGCGCTCGCCCGGCCTTGGCGCAAGCATGGCGAATACGGGGCCAGCAAGCTCCTGAACGAAGCGCCCGTTCCTCGCGTAGTCTGATGCCGACCAGTGCTGGACGGGTCTCGGCGGCGTGACATCTAAGGTTGTCATTTTGCTCATTGCGGCTGCCACGGCTCGTAGTCCAGAGGAGGTTTGCGCGCGTCGGGACGAAGGGTCGAGCCTGGCGGCCGATATGCCTCGTAGGTCCCAGTCAAATTGGGCCGGTGAAGTTTCTCCCATTTGTGTGGATCGTAGCTTTCGCTCGTAGGAGGCACGTCGACGGTGTGATGCAGCCAGGCATGCCACGCCGGCGGGACTTGCGACGGCTCCGACAAGCTGCGGTAGATCACCCACCGTCGCGGGCCGTTGCGCTCCTGATAATAGACGTTGCCGAGTCCGTCCTCGCCCACGCGCTCACCCTTGCGCCAGGTAAACACGCGCGTGCCGATGGTGTTGCCTGTCCACCAGGCAAAGAGCTCGGTGAAAATTCCCATGGATTGCTTCGGCGCTTCTTGAGCTTCGCGCCGGGACTATGGCCTCAAGGCGGGCCCTGTGTCCAGCAAAGCTAACGCTAGTTTTGCGCCGCCGTGGCTTTCGCCGTGAGGTAGAGCGTGAGGGGCTCTTCGTCGTCCGGCACACTCTTCGGGAGCGCTAGACTCTCAGCCGGAAGGTCTGTTGACCGCGGGAAGCTCAGTGCCAGGCGCTCTTCGACCCCCGATACGATGTAATGATCGCCCTTAAGCTCGAAAGGCCGGTCATCATTGAGGAGCCAATCGAGCCTCCGGGCAAGCGTACTGGCCGAGATCGGAAGAATAAGCACTTGGTGCGCCCCCGCCCTGAGCGCCTTGGCGACAAGGCCGGGCTTGGGATGCGCGCTCATGATCATGGCCGGCACGAGGGTGAGCGGGCTTGGGCGCGCCCGGCGCATGGTCCTGACTAGGGCTGCGCCGGTCAGGGGCTGCATCTCATCGGCAGCGATCACGAGATCCGGAATGCTCGCCGCCATCGCGTCCATGGCCTCGGCTGGACGGTCATAAGCGTCGATGCGGCCAACTCCGATCGCAGCAAGCATCGCCCGTATGACGAGGAGCATCGCCCGCCGGTTGTCGACGACCGCGATGACCAACTTGTCGAGATCACGGCCAAGAGCGCGATGATGCAACATGGAACGCGACAGGCCCGCCTATGCGTGTTTCCCCTGTGCAAGACGCTACCGGCCAGTTGGTAAACAGAGCCTCAATCGAGAGGTCGATATCGGCCAGAAGGCCGCGAAAGAGGCTTTCTGGATTGCATTTGGCCAACAGCCTTTCCACATAACTTCCCCAGGACGGCCCACAGCCCTTAGTGGTATGGTAACAAGCCCCTGCATAGATATTGATGCTTGGCACGAATCGCTTCAGCTTCAGCGGTTACGCGACCAAACGGCCTAAAGCCGAAATTTATGGGGGTGGGAGCAAAGATGCGGATCGAACGGAAATTTACCGAGGCTGGCAAATCGCCCTATGACGCCATCCCTTTCCGGGAGGGCACGAGCGAGATCCGCAATCCTGACGGCTCGGTGGTCTTTTCGCTCGAGCGCTTCCAGGTTCCAGCCCATTGGAGCCAGGTCGCGGCCGACATCCTCGCGCAAAAGTATTTCCGCAAAGCCGGCGTGCCCGCAAAAGCCAAGCGCGTCGAAGAGAGCACAGTCCCCTCCTGGCTCTGGCGATCCGCCCCCAATGAGGAGGCGCTCGCCGCGCTCCCCGAAGCCGAGCGTTACGGCAGCGAAACCGACGCGTGTCAGGTGTTCGACCGGCTCGCCGGCACTTGGACCTATTGGGGCTGGAAGGGGGGCTATTTCTCGAGCGAGGAGGACGCAAGCGCCTTCTTCGACGAGCTCCGCTACATGCTCGCCATGCAGATGGGCGCCCCCAACAGCCCGCAATGGTTCAATACCGGGCTCCATTGGGCCTACGGCATCGATGGCCCGAGCCAGGGACATTATTATGTCGACTTCGCCACGGGCGAGGTGAAGGCCTCGACCTCGGCCTACGAGCATCCCCAGCCGCACGCCTGCTTCATCCAGTCGATCGAGGATGACCTCGTCAACGAGGGCGGGATCATGGATCTTTGGGTGCGCGAGGCGCGCCTCTTTAAATATGGGTCCGGCACCGGCACGAACTTCTCGCGACTCCGAGGCGAGAACGAGCCGCTGTCCGGCGGTGGCAAGTCCTCAGGCCTGATGAGCTTCCTCAAGATCGGCGACCGGGCGGCAGGTGCCATCAAATCGGGCGGCACCACCCGCCGGGCGGCCAAGATGGTCGTGGTCGATATCGATCATCCCGACATCGAGGAGTACATCAACTGGAAGGTCACCGAGGAGCAGAAGGTCGCGGCCCTCGTCACCGGCTCGAAGATCCTCTCCGAGCGGCTCAACGCCATCCTCAAGGCTTGCGTCAACTGTGAGGGCGATGGCGACGACTGCTTCGATCCTAAGCGCAATCCGGCGCTCAAGCGCGAGGTCAAGGCTGCGCGCAAAGCTCGCGTGCCCGACAATTATATCCGCCGCGTGATTCAGTTCGCCCGCCAGGGCTACACCGCAATCCAGTTCCCCATCTACGACACCGATTGGGACTCTGAGGCCTATCGCACCGTCTCCGGCCAAAATTCCAACAACTCGGTCCGCGTCACTGACGAGTTCCTACGCGCGGTCGAGGCCAATAGCGACTGGAACCTCACCTTCCGCAAGAATGGCGCGGTCGCCAATACGGTGAAGGCGCGGGCGTTATGGGACGAGGTCGGCCACGCCGCCTGGGCCTGTGCCGACCCCGGCATCCAGTTTCACACCACCATCAACGACTGGCACACCTGCCCGGCAGCAGGCCCGATCAGGGCATCGAACCCCTGCTCCGAGTACATGTTCCTCGATGACACGGCCTGCAATCTCGCCTCGCTCAACCTGATGGCCTTCCGCAAGGAGAACGGCAGCTTCGACGCCGAGGCCTACGAGCACGCGATCAAACTGTGGACCATCGTGCTCGAGATCGCCGTCACCATGGCCCAGTTTCCCTCGCGGCGGATCGCTCAGCTTTCCTACGAGTACCGCACGCTCGGCTTGGGTTACGCCAATATCGGCGGCCTGCTTATGGCGTCGGGCATCCCCTACGATTCGCCTGAGGGCCGCGCTCTATGCGGTGCGCTAAGCGCGATCATGACCGGCATCGCCTATGCGACGAGCGCGGAGATGGCGCGCGAGCTTCGCCACTTCCCCGGCTATACCGCAAATCGCGACGCCATGCTCAAAGTGATGCGCAATCACGCGCGCGCCGCGGCCGGCGAAGCGAGCGGCTATGAGGACCTCGCCACGGCACCGGTGCCGCTCGATCATGCCTCCTGTCCCGATCCGCATCTCTTGGCGCATGCCATGCGCGCTTGGGAGAAGGCAATCGAGCTTGGCCGCAAGCATGGCTATCGCAATGCACAAGCGACAGTGATTGCGCCGACCGGCACGATCGGCCTGGTGATGGACTGCGACACCACTGGTATCGAGCCCGACTTCGCCCTGGTGAAGTTCAAGAAGCTCGCTGGCGGCGGCTATTTCAAGATCATCAATCGCATGGTACCCGCCGCTCTGCGCAAGCTCGGCTATGCCGAGGACGCGATCGCCCGCATCGTCGAATATGCCGTGGGTCACGGCACGCTTGCCGGCGCTCCTGGCGTCAACCACGACACCCTCGCCGCCAAAGGTTTCACTCCTGACAAGATCGCAGCGGTCGAGAAGGCCGTGGCGTCGGCTTTCGATATCAAGTTCGTTTTCAACAAATGGACGTTGGGAGAGGACTTCCTTACCGGCACGCTCGGGCTGAAACCTGAGCGGCTAGATCAGCCCGATTTCGATCTCCTGGCGGAGATCGGCTTCAGCAAGCGCGAGGTCGAGGCGGCTAACGAATATGCTTGCGGCGCCATGACGCTAGAAGGTGCGCCCGGGCTAAACCCCGAGCATTTGCCAGTGTTCGACTGCGCAAGTCCCTGCGGGCGCAAGGGAAAACGCTTCCTCTCGGTCGAGAGCCACATTCGCATGATGGCGGCGGCGCAGCCCTTCATCTCCGGGGCTATCTCCAAGACCATCAACATGCCGAACGACGCGAGCGTTGAGGACTGCAAGGAGGCCTATCTCCTCTCCTGGCGGCTCGCGCTCAAAGCCAACGCGCTCTATCGCGACGGCTCGAAGCTGTCGCAGCCGCTCAACGCCCAGCTGCTTGCTGATGAGGAGGAAGAGCAGGAGGAGGTGCTGGCGGCCATCGCCTCGGACCAGCCGCAGGCGCAGCGTGTCGCCGTCGTAGCAGAGCGTCTGGTCGAGCGCGTGGCCACGCTCGAGGAAGAAAAGGCGAAGCTGGAGCGCCAGTTGCGCGAGGGCGAGCGGGCCAAGCGCGAACGCCTGCCGGACCGCCGCACCGGCTACATCCAAAAGGCGGTCGTGGGAGGCCACAAGGTCTATCTCCACACCGGCGAGTACAAGGATGGACGGCTCGGCGAAATCTTCATCGATATGCACAAGGAGGGGGCGGCCTTCCGCTCGCTCATGAACAACTTCGCCATCGCCGTGTCGGTGGGCTTGCAATATGGCGTGCCGCTCGATGAGTTCGTCGACGCCTTTACCTTCACGCGGTTCGAGCCCGCGGGCCTGGTGCGCGGCAACGCCGCCATCAAGAACGCGACCTCGATCCTCGACTATATCTTCCGGGAGCTCGCCATCTCCTATTTGGACCGCTTCGAGCTCGCTCATGTCGCTCCGAGCCAGAACGGTCAAACGGAAGTCGGGCCCGGCGAGGGCAGCAAGACGCCTCCCGCTGCACAGATTGAAAGCGAGAACCGCGCCTCCCGGGGCTTCGTGAGGAAACGGGCCGCGCAGCAGGAAAAGCTGCAATTGGCGAGCAATAACCGCATGCCAACCGCCCGCGCCGCAGGTGCTTCTCAGGCCTTCGAGGTGGAGACGGGAACGACTGAGTCGACGATTTCTTCGGCGCAGGCCGTCACCCGGCCTGTCGAGGCGCCAGCCGAACGAAGTGAATCCGATCTCATCAGCGAAGCGCGCGTCAAAGGTTACGAAGGCGAGGCCTGCCAGGAGTGCGGAAACTTCACGCTGGTACGGAACGGCACGTGCCTCAAATGCGACACCTGTGGCGCGACAAGCGGATGCAGCTAAGAGGAGCCAGAGCGCTGGTCCACTCTGCAATACGCGAACGCCAAGCGAGAGAATTTTGCGCGGGCGGCAGAGCGGGCGAGCTCCGCAAAGCAGACTCTGAAGTCATCCTTCTCGCACACATCATTTTGCGCTGCAGCGTGAAGCACCCGCAATTTTTCCTGTCCGACTGCTTGATCGAAGCTCGACATCGTCGTCACGCAGACGCTCCGCTCAATTACTCACATCGCAGAAATTGTTGTGAAGAACCTCACAACATAGTATGCGAGTAGAAAGCCGCGTGTGACCTACGGACGATTCGCAGGTGACTTCGAACGGCGAGTGCAACAAAGCTTAATCGAGTTGCACGTTAATACCTGTGAAGGGAAGTGCGTTGAGAATGCCGTGGCCTTACCCTCGTTAGCAACGTCGCGTGTCTCAGATGCGATACGTGAGGAAGCGACGAGTGGGGAGTAGCAGAGTGAATTGATAGCCAGCCAGCCCTGAAGGAGGGACATCATGGCAGTAGCAAAGCGGAAGAAACCAGCGAAGCGCAAGACGGCCGCCGCGAAGAAGACAACGGCGAAGAAGACGGGCACCGCTCGTCGCAAGACCGCCAAGAAGAGATAGTCACTACCAAAAGGCGCGGGGCCTGGTCCCCGCGCCTTCTTTATTCCCCTTCCACAACAATCGGTTACGAGAACGTTGCCGGCCTTCACCGGCAATATGTGTTTATGTGTCCTCGCCGGCCGCTGCGGGAAAGTTCTCCCTCGCGATAAGCGCCCAAAGAGCATCCAGAGCGGCGCGAAGTTTTTGCCCATCCGTGCAACGCAGCACCACATAAGTGCCGAGGCGCTTCTTCTCGAAGAATGGATAGCTCCCGATCTGCACGTTGGGGTAGGCCGACTGCAGCTCCGACAGCCCAGGAGCCACGTCGCCCTCTGGAGCGTCGATTCGCACCGAGCGAGCGAGCATCGGCCGCCCTTTGGCAAGGCGAGGCATGACCGCATCGAGCATTACCTGCATGATGCGCGGTACTCCGGCCATGACGATCACGTTCCCGATCATGAAGCCGGGCGCCCGCGAGATGGCGTTGTCGATCAGTTCGGCGCCTTCCGGGATGCGGGTCATGCGAAGCCGAGCTGGGGTCAGCTCCTTATCGCTGAAATGTTGACGCATGGCGGCAACTGCCCCTGGATCGACCACGACGGGCGCTCCAAAGGCCTTGGCGATGGCGTCGGTGGTGACATCGTCATGGGTTGGTCCGATGCCACCCGTGGTGAACACGTAAGTGAAGCGTGGGCGGAGCTCGTTCACCGCAGCGACGATCTCAGACTCAGAATCCGGTACGACCCGAACCTCGCGCAAGGTGATGCCGATCCGCGTGAGATAGCTGGCGATATAAGAGATATTTTCGTCCTTGGTCCGGCCCGACAGAATTTCTTCACCGATGACGATGAGCGCGGCAGTGACGGTTTTCGGGGCTGCATCTGACATGTGAAGCGATCTAACTTTGAGGGCTGGCGATCATCATCGACCGTCATTGCCAGTCTTATCCATTTTCAGCGCGTAAAGGGGGGAAAGCGCGTCGGCTGCCGTTGCAGAATGCGGGATTTCGCCTTAAGTGAACCAAAGTTCACTTATAATCGCTTCCAATGTCCAATCTCGAATTCGCCCGCGCCCAGTCGCGCGACACCAAGATCAAGCTGCACGGACCGGAAGCCTTCGCCGGCATGGCGAAGGCGGGTCGGCTCGTGGCCGAAGTCCTCGATCTCCTCGTCGATGAGGTAAAACCCGGCGTCACCACCGAGGCGCTCGACGATTTCGTGTTCGCGTTTGCCATGGACCACGGCGCCGTTCCCGCCCCGCTCAACTATCGCGGCTTTCCGAAGTCGATCTGTACCTCGCTGAACCATGTGGTGTGCCACGGCATCCCGAGCCCGCGTGCGCTGAAAGAGGGCGACATTCTCAATATCGACGTGACGCTCATCGTAGACGGCTGGCATGGCGATTCGAGCCGCATGTACGGCGTGGGCAAGATCCCGCGCGCGGCCGAACGCCTGCTCGAAGTCACCTACAATGCCCTGATGAAAGGGGTCGCGGCAGTCAAGCCGGGAGCCACAACGGGCGATATCGGAGCGGCGATCCAGAGCTACGCCGAAGGCGAGCGCTGCAGCGTGGTGCGCGACTTCTGCGGCCATGGGCTTGGCCGTGTGTTCCACGACCGCCCCAATATCCTGCATTACGGCGAGCCCGG
>JBKOUI010000361.1:0-13231 GCA_046723315.1 Pseudomonadota bacterium
TTATGTCAGCCTCGGCAATGGAAGCCCGGGCGGCAAAGGCGCTGACGGCCTCATCGTCGTTACCTACACGCCGAAATGAAAGGCCTGACCCAAGCCCAATCCCTTAACGCTGCGTCAAGAGGGAACACCTAGGCTCCGGACGAAAGGCATTGCAGGGCGCGACGAGGTGCTCGGCAAAAGCTCGATCTCGCTTGGGGTCATCGGGACGAAAATCCATGCAAGGCGCGCGGCGGAGCGCAAAGCCCGGCGCTAAGATAAATCGCGGGACGCCCAAGCTCGGCCCGCGCCGCGGCGCCGCGCCGACGGGTCTTAGGCCGCGGCGTAAGCGGCGCAAGCCGTCACGACTGAAGCTAGCGCTGACAAAGCATCCCCTGCTCTACAAGGGCATCAGGTTTATGCTGCTTTCGCTGATCTGGGGCACGATCGTGCTGGGCGCGGCGGCCGTCTATTTCATCTCGCAGGTGCCCGACCCGATCATCGCCGCGCTCGACGACAGACCTCCCAACGTCACCATCCTCGCCGCCGACGGCACCGTGCTTGCCGAGCGAGGCTTACGCCGCGGCCATGTGCGGCTCGACGCGCTGCCGCCTTACCTCATCCAGGCGGTGATCGCCACCGAGGACCGTCGCTTCTACCGCCATTTCGGCGTCGATCCGCTCGGGCTCGTACGTGCAACATTTCGTAACGCGACCGCGGGCAGTGTGGTCGAAGGCGGCTCGACTATCACCCAGCAGCTCGCCAAGAACCTGTTCCTCTCGCCCAAGCGCACCATGACGCGCAAGTTCGAGGAGGTGATCTACGCAATCTGGCTCGAGCAGCGCTTCACCAAGGACGAGATCCTCGAGCTCTACATCAATCGTGTCTATTTCGGCGGCGGCACCTACGGCGTCGAGGCCGCCTGCCAGCACTACTTCGGCAAGTCGGCGCGCGACGTGACGCTGGCGCAAGCCGCGCTGCTCGCAGGTCTGCTCAAGGCGCCCTCAAAATACGCGCCGACCCGCAGCGTGAAACTCGCCAGCGCCCGCATCGACGAAGTGTTGGACAACATGGTCGAGGCCGGTTTCCTCTCCGGCGATGCAGCGCGGAGAGCGAGCGAGCAGCCGCTCAATCTGTCCGCCAAGGGCGATGACACTGGGTACCCTTACGCTGTGGATTGGGTTGCCGAGTTGCTCCCGGAATTTGTCGACGAGAAGAACAACGATCTCATCGTCGAGACCACCATCGACGCCGGCCTGCAGAGGGTCGCGCAGGAAGCGCTGCGCCATATGCTCGACGAAGAGGGGCCCGCGCGCAACGCGCACGAAGGCGCCGTGGTCGTGCTCGATCCCTCAGGCGGAGTTAAAGCAGTGGTTGGCGGGCGCTCCTACTCGACGAGCCCATTCGACCGCGCGCTGAAGGCCCTGCGCCAGCCAGGCTCAGCCTTCAAGCCCTTCGTCTATCTCACCGCGCTCGAAAGCGGCTACACGCCGGATTCGCTTGCGTATGACGGCCCGACCAAAATCGCCGGCTGGTCGCCAAAGAACTACACCGGCAGTTATCAGGGCGAAGTGACGTTGCGCGACAGCCTCGCCCACTCGATCAACACTGTGGCAGTGAGACTCGCCGCGGAGGTCGGCCCATCGGCCGTGGTGCGCACGGCGCAGCGGCTCGGCGTACAGTCGAAACTCTCGGATAATCCATCGATCGCGCTCGGCACGTCGGAGGTGACGCTGCTCGAGCTTACCAGCGCCTATGCGCCCTTCGCCAATGGCGGCCAAGGCGTGCTTCCGCACATCATCACGCGTGTGAAGAACGGCGACGGCAAGGTGCTCTACGTCCGCCAGCGCTCGACCTTCGGCCAGGTAGTATCGTCCGCGAACGTCGCCGCGATGAACGACATGCTAGGCGCCACGATCACGAGCGGCACCGGCAAGCAGGCGGCAATCGAGGGCCAAATTGCCGCCGGCAAAACCGGCACAACACAGAGTTTCCGCGACGCCTGGTTCGTTGGCTATACGGCCCACTATGTCGGCGGCGTGTGGATCGGCAATGATGGCGGCTCGCGCATGAAGAAGGTCACCGGCGGGACGCTTCCCGCCAAGCTGTGGCACGAGATCATGCTCTACGCTCATGCCGACAAGCCGCCGCTGCCCGGTACGCGCGGTCCACGCCTGCAAGAGGCCATTGCCGGATTGCCTTGGCCGGCGAAGAGCGGCACGCCGCTCTTTCAGCGCGTGTTCGGCATGTTTTCCGGCCAGTAGCTATTCGATGCTGCGCTTCGGCGACGTGCGCGACGAGGGGAACCCACCCTCGGCGCCGTAGCGATGCAGGCTAGCGCCGTGCTTCCTGAGCCAGCCCCTCGCCTCCTCGTGACGCGGCATGGTGCGCTCGACCAGCCCCCAGAAACGCGGCCCATGATTCATGTGGCCGAGATGAGCGACCTCATGCGCAGCGAGATAGTCGAGTACAAAAGGGGGCGCGAGCACGAGGCGCCAGGAGAAGGAGAGCGCGCCGCTGGTCGAGCAGGAGCCCCAGCGCGTGGTTTGATCGCGCACGAAAATGCGCTTCGGCGTGAGATCGAGTCTTTTCGCGTGTACCGCCACGCGCGTCTTGAGATCGAGATGGGCTTGGCGCTTCAGCCAGTCGAGCAGGCGGCGCGGCGCGTGCTCGTCTTCGCCAGCCACATAGAGTCTTGGCAATCGCCGGAGCGAAACACGTGCACCCTCAGGCCAAGCCGGCGCAGCCTTCGCGTCTTCTGCTTCCTCGAGCCACACGACGCCGCGTTTGCGCACCGCGCCGGCGAATTTGAGTGCATGGGCATAACCGCGCAGCGGCACGACAGCGCCATGCGTGAAAGGGACAGGTTCCGACAATCCCGCGACGCGTTCCTTCAGCCAACCAAGATGCCTGGACAGAAATTCGTCGGCATCGGCAAAGCTCGAATAGACCGGCATGGTTAATACGGCGCCACGCCGCGCTTCGCTGACCTGCAAGCTGAAGCGTCGCGCCCGCGCGCTCCGTTTCAGCACCATTGGGATGTTGAGACCGCGGATTTTGACTTCGATGGTCTCGCCGCGTGCGAGATTGAGCCTCTTAAGCATTTTACGCTCCCTACTGCCGCCCGGCGCCCCCTGCCGACTCGGCGGGCGGTACACTAGCACAGGGGTTGCGGGGAGCGCTCGCCTCTGCTTTAGGCAGTTCTTCCGAAGACCCTCGCCAGGAACCCGCCGCGACGTTGATGGGACCTCACGAAATGCCGGATTTTCGGTGCAATTTCAGTGCGGAAGCGGGAGCCGTTAAACACGCCGTAATGGCCGACTCCGGGCTGCAGGTGGTGTTCCCGCTTGGCCTGTGGAAGATTTTTGCACAAAATATGTGCAGCGCGAGTCTGGCCGACCCCTGAGATGTCGTCCTTCTCTCCCTCTACCGTCATCAGGGCAACTCTTTGGATTGTCTGAGGATTTACGACCGTATTGCGGTGGGTCATGGCTCCGCGTGGGAGCCTATGCTCAAGGAAGACCGTCTCTATCGTTTGCAAGTAATACTCGGCCGTCAAGTCCATCACTGCGAGAAATTCATCGTAAAACTCGCGGTGCTTATCGGCAGAGTCACCATCTCCCCTAATAAGGTTATGGAATAGATCGCGGTGCGCGGTGACGTGACGGTCGAAATTCATGCCCATGAAGCCGCTGAGCTGCAGAAATCCGGGATAGACGTCGCGCATCACCCCTGGGTAAGGCCATGGAACCTGAGTGATGACGTTGCGCCTGAACCACTCGATTGAGCGTGCCTCGGCGAAGCGATTGACCGCCGTTCCATTCTCGCGCGCGTCGATCGGCCCTGCCATGAGGATCATCGAGCGCGGGATTGCCGGGTCCTCCTTCGCCTCCATCAAGGCCACTGCGGCGAACACCGGTACGGTCGGCTGGCACACGGCCATGACATGCACGTCTCCGCCAAAAAATCTTATAAACTCAATAACGTAGTCGATATAGTCATCGAGGTCGAAAGCGCCTTCCACGCGCGGCACGAAACGGGCGTCCTGCCATTCTGTGAGATAGATCTCGTGGTGCGGCAGGAGGTCGCGGACCGTGCCGCGAAGTAGTGTCGAGAAGTGACCCGCGAGAGGGGCAACGATTAGGAGCTTGGGGTCCCTGCGCCGGCGCCATGCCGACACGTTCCGCTCAAAATGTACGAGGCTACAGAAGGGCTTAGAGAGGACGACCCGGTCCCGCACAGCGACCTGTCGGCCTCTGATCTCGACGCTGTCGATGTTCCACGCGGGCCGCGGATACCGGCGGGTCGTCCGCTCGAACAACTCGAGCGCTGCCGCGGCGCTCCGGCCGAGCGGCGTATAGGCGGCCGGATTCAGGGGATTGCGGAAAAGGAGCCGGTAGGCGTCGGCTGCCGCCCGCGCAGGGCTAAGCGCCGCCTGGTTCAGCTCGTAAAGATGGTACAGCATTTGGGATCGACCTCCCGCCTACGGATTACGATACAGCTAAATGCTGCATCGCGGAATCAGATGGTGATTCTATGTTGCAGCGCAACGACAACTTGCCGCGGGAGCGCATGGGTCGCGCGGCTAAAGGTAGCGCTGCAAAGTCTCCGTCATCTTGGCGGCAGGAGTGCCGTAGGCGAAATGGGCCAGATACTGGCCGTTCTTGTCCATGAGATAGACAAGGGCGGAATGATCTATGCTATATCCATAGTTTCCGTCTTTACCCTTGTATTCAAATTTTGAATATGTGACGCGGTAAGCCTTCGCGGCCTTGGCAATCTCTGTAGGCGACCCGGAAAGTCCAACGAAATTCTTGCCGAAGTTCTTGACATAGGCTCCGACAGCCTCTGGCGTGTCGCGCTCGGGATCCAAGGTCACAAAAATGGGAACGACCTCGTCGGCTTTGGGACCGAGTGCGCTGAGCGCAGCCGCCACCACCTGCAGCTCGGCAGGGCAAATGTCGGGGCAATGGGTGAAGCCGAAGAAGACCAACATGTACTTTCCGCGGAAGTCGCGGTCGGTGACCGTCTTGCCGTTCTGATCGACCAGGGTGAATGGGCCGCCGATCAGCGCGGTGCCCGTCGTCGCGATTTGCGGGTCTTGCGCCCTGCCGGCGACGATGAGAGCGGCGGCGCCTCCGAGAGCGCCGACGAGAAAGCCGGCAAGGATCACTATGAGGAGACGCCCGCGCATCTATTCCCCCAGCTTCAACAGCGTGCCGTTGACCCGTGCGCTGGCGAGGAAGCGGCTAAAGACGAGATAGCCGACAAGAAGGTAGACGGCATTCAGCGAAAGCGCCCACCACAGCTCTTTCACGTCGAACGTGTAATGCAACAGGATCGAGCGCATTCCCTCGAACACATGGGTGGGGGGAAGAGCAAGCGCAATCACCTGCAGCCAGTTGGGCAGCACCGAGACCGGATAGTAGACACAGCAGAGCGGTAGCAGAAGAAAGGCTAGAGACCAGGCAAGCTCTTCAGCGCCGAGGCCATAACGCAGGATGACGCCAGCGGAGATCAAGCCGAGCGACCAGCTTGTCAGAACCAGCACGGCGAAGAAGGCGGCGAGCGGCAGACCGAGGTCGAGCAGGTTGAAGCCGAAGATGAAATAGGCTGCCGTCGCGACCGGAACCATGCTCACGCTGAGCCTGATTACGCTCCACACGCTCAGCGCAATGATGAGCTCGTAGGGCCGAAGCGGGCTCGTGAGCAGATTACCGAGATTACGCGACCACATCTCCTCGATGAACGTCGTGGCGAAGCCGATATTGGAACGGAACAGAATGTCCCACAGCAGAATCGACCCGATCAGCACACCGGCGGCCTGAGCCAAGGTGTTCGTGTTGCCGGCGAGATATTTTTGCAGAAAGCCCCAGGTCAGCATCTGGAGGAACGGCCAATAGATCAGCTCCACCAGCCTGACGCCCGAGCTCCGCAAGAGATAGATGTAGCGTTGCACCAGGGCCCTAATGCGCCGGATCGAGCCGCTGAGGCCCATGGGCGGCAGCAGAACAGGCTCCGCCCCTTGTGATGCTATGCGAGCTTGGTTCATGAGTCTTTCCGCGCTTGCGGATGGCAGCTTTTGTCGTCGGCAACGCGCTTACCGCGTCGGCGCACCACATCGAGAAACACTTCCTCCAGTGTTTTCCGGCCAAAGGTCGCGAGCAGTGCTTTGGGCGTCTCGTCCTCGATGATGCGACCTGCATCGAGCAGGATCACGCGGTCGGCAAGCCGCTCGACCTCGGTCATGTTATGCGAGGCGAGCAGCAGCGTCGCGCCGCGCGACCGCGCATAGTCCCTGAGCCTCCGCCTGATCCAATCTGCGGTATCGGGGTCAAGCGAAGCGGTGGGTTCGTCGAGCAAGAGAAGCTCCGGTGCGTTGAGCAACGCTTTGGCGAGACCGACACGCGTCTTCTGGCCAGCCGATAGTTTGCCGGTTTCGCGGTCGAGTAGAGGCTCGATCTGGAGATCCTCCGCCATATAGGCAATGCGGTCCGAGATGTTGGCGATGCCGTAGAGTCCGGCATAGACGCGCAAGTTCTGCCTGACCGTCAGCCGCGACGGCAGATCGACATAGGGACTCTGGAAATTCAGCCTGTGCGCCACCGCGCCGCGATTGCGGCTGACATCGGCGCCGAACACCCTGACCTCGCCGGAAGTCGGCATGACAAGGCCGAGCAGCATGGCGATGGTGGTTGTCTTGCCGGCGCCGTTCCCGCCGAGCAGAGCCACGGTCGTTCCCTGCGCAAGCTCGAAACTAATATGATCGACGGCAGTGATAGCGCCATAGATCTTGGTGAGGTCGCGCACCGCCACTGGGACGCTTGCCCTCCCGACACTATCTCCAGCAAGCCTAGCGCCGGCCTGCTTGCCGAATCCCTCAACCTTCTCGTCCATGGCCTTGCGCTGCTCGTCCGCTTTGTCGGAATTATGGCTCGATCCCACGTGTTAGACTTGAGCTATGGCCGCCCTCGACAATAGTCAAATCAGCCGCCGCGCCCATGTGCCTGACTGGCTGCGCCAAGGCGAGAGCCGCTTACGCCTTCAGACGATCGTGCGGCTGCGGTGGCTTGCCGTGCTCGGCCAGACCATCACCGTGGTCGGCGCCTATTGGGTGCTCGGCATTGACCTGCCGATCGGCGGCTGCCTTGCAGTCATCGCGCTCTCGGCCTGGATCAATGTCGCGCTCCGGATTCGCTATCCCGCGAGCCAGCGGCTTAGGAGCCACTACGCCTTTGTCATGCTGGCTTACGACGTCCTCCAGCTTGCCGCCCTGCTGTATTTGACCGGCGGGCTGGAGAATCCCTTCGCCTTCCTGCTCATCGCGCCAGTCACGGTGTCCGCCTCGACGCTCCCAATTAGGATCACGGCGGCGCTCGGCGCGCTCGCCATCGGCGCAGCAACGCTGCTCACGACCTTCCACCATCCGCTTCCCTGGTTCCACTCCCACCTTCTCCTCCCCTTTCCGTATGTGATGGGCGTGTGGGCGGCGGTGGTGTCGGGCATCCTCTTCATTGGCTTCTACTCCTGGCGCACGGCGGAGGAAGCGCGCCGCATGGCGGAGGCTCTCGCTGCCGCCGAGATGGTGCTTGCCCGCGAGCAGAAGCTATCAGCGCTCGACGGCCTTGCCGCCGCCGCGGCGCACGGGCTCGGCACTCCGCTTGCGACCATCGCCGTGGTCACCAAAGAGCTGATGCGTGACGCAAAGCCGAGCGACCCGCATTACGATGACGTGGTCCTGTTGCGCGCGCAGGCCGAGCGTTGCCGTGAGATCCTCGCCGAGATAGCGGGAGGCGGCGAGCAGCATGACCTGATCGTATCACGCCTCCCCTTGAGCCACCTGATCGAGGAGGTTGTGGCCCCACACCGGTTGGTCGCTGTGCCGATCGAAGTCAACATCGCGGTCGCGGAGAGCGTAACGCCGCGCAGCGCCGCAGCTCAGGAGCCGGTCGCGGAACGCAACCCCGGGGTCCTCTATGGGCTCGGCAATCTCGTGGAGAACGCCATCGACTTCGCGGCAAGCAAGGTCGAGGTCGACGCCCGCTGGTCCGGCGATCAAGTCGAGATCGTCATCGCCGACGATGGCGCCGGCTTCTCGCCCAACGTGCTCGAACAGCTGGGCGAGCCGTTCGTCACCACGCGCCCGGCGCAAGGCTGGCGCCAGGAGGCACCAGACGAGCATATCGGCATGGGGCTCGGCTTCTTCATCGCCAAGACGCTGCTCGAGCGCTCGGGCGCCATGCTTGCTCTCGCCAACCGGCCGCAGGGCGGCGCCAAGGTGACGGTGACCTGGCCGCGGACAAAGTTCGAGCAGCGTCCAGCCCCAAGCGAGCTCAAAACCGAGCCTGTCGGCTAGGTCGCGGCAAATCGCGACAAATCGCTGCAAACCATCCGCAGTTGGCGCGGATGGAGCGAACGTTACCGGCAGTTCATTTTCCAGCTACCCCCTACTTTGGTATCGTTGCCGACTGCCGCAAAATCGCTTAGCTCGGGTAAGGGCTGGAGCAGGGTCTTTAGGAGCTTGGACAATGGACGTTCAGCAGGTCTCGCCCACGCCGCCGCAGGCCATCGGCGACAACACTCTTCTCATCGTTGACGATGATCGCGCCTTCCTTGCACGGCTCGCCCGAGCCATGGAGACGCGCGGCTTCCAGGTCGAGGCGGCAGCCTCGGTCGAGGATGGGCTTCAGTCACTCAGGCGGAGGCCTCCCGCCTTCGCCGTGGTAGATATGCGACTCGACGACGGACACGGCATCGACGTCATTGCGGCGCTCAAGGATTTGCGGCCCGAGGCCCGCGCTGTGGTGCTCACCGGTTACGGCAATATCGCCACGGCTGTTACGGCCGTGAAGCTCGGTGCTGTCGACTATCTCGCCAAGCCGGCGGACGCCGATGATGTCTATAACGCGCTCGTTGCCTCCACCACCGCAGTGAAGGCGCCGCCACCGGAGAACCCGATGTCGGCCGATCGCGTGCGTTGGGAGCACATCCAGCGCGTCTACGAGCTTTGCAACCGCAACGTCTCGGAGACTGCGCGGAGGCTCAACATGCATCGCCGCACCTTGCAGCGGATTCTTGCTAAACGCGCGCCGAAATAGATTAGATCTCGAAGCCGCAGCCCGGATCGAGATGGAGCTGCAGCCTGAGCGCGGCGGCTCGCGCGAAACAAAGCATCATGGCTTTGCGTCGTGCCGCCGATAGCTGCTCCTCGACGCCTTCACGCACAAGTTCGGCGCCGTAGCGATCGGCGAGAATGAGGCCTGCCTCGTCCGGGATGACTTCGCAGGGAAAGTCTGCGCGTACCGCGAAATACAGCCGGTCGCAATAATCGAGATAATCCTGCCATTTCGCATCGGTGCGGTAGTCGATCAGGCAGGACTTGATCTCGACGATCAGCACGTCACCGCTTCCCGATAGCGCCACCACGTCGGCGCGGCGGCCGTTGGCAAGGGGCAGCTCCGTGATGACGGAATGACCAAGCGTTCGGAGCGCCCGGCACACGCCCCTTTGCAGTTCGGCCGCGACCTCGGATTGCCTTCCGTCGAAGGAGACAACGGGGTCCTCAGCCTTGGCACCAAATTCCAGCATCAAAGACTCCAGCGAAAAATCAAATCACCCTCACAGAGTTGTGCATGGTTATTCATTTCGCCTGCTGGAACAAGCTGCTAAATCTCGCGTTGGGATGCGATTGCGGGAAGGGAGCTAGTAATGAGTGCGCGGAACGCCGTCCTCGCCGAGCCGAAATCCAGCACCCAATCGAACAGATTACGCGACCGGCTATTCGAGACGAGAGCGCTCTCGACCGCGCTTGCTCGCCCCTTGAGCGACGAGGACCAGGTCGTCCAGGTCATGGACGATGCGAGCCCCACCAAATGGCACCTCGCCCACACCACCTGGTTCTTCGAGGCTTTCCTGCTGACGCGCTTCCTGCCTGGTTACCAGGTGTTCGACGAGCGCTTCGAGTATTGCTTCAACTCCTATTACGAGAGCGTCGGCCCGCGGCAGCCGCGGCCTAAACGCGGCCTGCTCACGCGCCCTTCTGCCGACGAGGTGCGGGCCTATCGCGCTTTTGTCGATGAAGCGCTGCATCGGTTGCTCGACCTGTCGCTTGATCCTGACGCGGCCGCGCTCGTTGAGCTTGGGATCAATCACGAGCAGCAGCATCAGGAGCTGCTCCTCACCGACATTCTTGCGCTGTTCGCCGCGGAGCCGCTCAAGCCTGCCTATCGCGAGGCACGCCCCGGCGTTGCTTCTAACGAAGCCCCACCGCTTTCCTTCGTGTCGTTCAACGGCGGCATCCTCGAGGTCGGGCATGACGGCAACGGCTTCGCCTATGACAACGAAGGGCCTCGCCACGAGGAGCTGATCAGGCCGTTTAGGCTCGCCACGCGTTGCGTGACCAATGCCGAGTGGATCGAATTCATCGAGGATGGCGGTTATACGACGCCCAGGCTGTGGCTCGCCGACGGGTGGAACACGGTGAATAGTCAGGGCTGGCAGGGTCCGCTTTATTTCGAGAAGGCCGAGGGCGGCTATATGCAGATGACCCTGCTCGGCTTCCGCCCGGTCGATCTCGCCGCTCCCGTCACCCATGTCAGCTACTACGAGGCCGACGCGTTTGCCCGCTGGGCAAGCTACCGTCTTCCCACCGAATTCGAGTGGGAGGTCGCGGCTTCAGGCATGACGCTCCAAGGGCGCATGCTCGGCCAAGGCCATTTGCGCGCCATGCCTGCCAAAGCTGGTGCCACGCTCCAGCAGATGTTCGGCGATGTCTGGGAATGGACGGCAAGCGCCTATCTCCCCTACCCCGGCTTCAAAGCGGCAGCCGGCGCGGTCGGCGAATACAACGGCAAGTTCATGGTGAACCAATTCGCGCTCCGGGGCGGCTCCTGCGTAACGCCAGAGGGCCACGTGCGGCGGACCTATCGCAACTTCTTCTACCCCCACCAGCGCTGGCAGTTCATGGGCTTGCGCCTCGCCTCCGACGCGTGATGGAGGGCGACATCTCCCTTCACCATCCCTCCGACACGACGGCCCATGAGCTCGGGCTCCGCGCGAAGCACGAGCACGCCCAATCTGATTTTGCCACCGCGGTGCTGTCGGGCTTTGCGCGGACGCCGCGCAACATCCCCTGCCGCTTCTTCTATGACGCTGTGGGCTGCGAGCTGTTCGAGGAGATCGTCAAGCTTGACGAGTATTACCCGACGCGTGTCGAAGCGTCTTTGCTCGAGGTCTACGGCGCCGAGATCGCGGAGCTCGTAGGTAACGGCCGCGTGCTGGTCGAGTTCGGCTCCGGATCGAGCCGCAAGACGAGCCTTCTGATCGGCGCGCTCGGCACGATCCCCGCTTACATCCCCATCGACATCGCCGCAGAGAGCCTCAAGGAGGCCGCCGAGTGGCTGTTGTACCGGCACAGAGAACTTACCGTCCTTCCGCTCGTTGCCGACTTCACCAAGACGCGCGGGCTGCCCAGGGTCGCCGAACGACATCGCAAGCTCGGATTCTTCTCAGGCTCGACCATCGGCAACCTGACTCATGTGGAAGCACAGGCCTTCCTCGCTAACGCCGCGAAGCTGCTTGGTCCGGGCAGCGCCTTTCTGATCGGCGTCGACCTCAAGAAGGCGGCGTCGATTCTGATCCCCGCCTATAACGATGCGCGGGGCGTGACTGCGGCGTTCAACCTCAATCTGCTCACGCGTATCAATCGCGAGCTCGACGGAAATTTCGATCTTTCCCGCTTTGCCCACGACGCTGTCTATAACGAGGCACAGGGCCGTATCGAGATGTATCTCGTCAGCCTCGCGCATCAGACGGCGCACGTGCTGACACGCAGTTTCGCGTTTGCCGAAGGCGAGCGCATCCACACCGAGAACTCGCACAAATACACCGTCGCGGAGTTCCAGGCGCTTGCCGGCGCCTCAGGCTGGCATCCCGTCAAAGCCTGGACCGACCCCGACAACCTCTTCAGCCTGCACTTGCTGCGTCAGGCCTGAATAGCGGACGGTCCTCCGCCTCAACTCCTTTGTGATCGCGGGCAATAGCGGTGCGTCGATGATGCATACGCTTGTCGTGTGCCAATGATAGAGTGTGGCGGATATTCATCGGGAGGGCGGCCATGGCTATCGCGGCTCCCTTACAGCACGACGGGAGTGTGAGCCATGAGTAGAACCCTACTTCTGGCAATTGTGATCGTTGCAGTCGGGCTTGCCGTCTTTGGCGCTAGAGCCATTTCTGCGCAGGACAAATACACCGTGCAAGTGCCGGGTGGGCTCTCCTTCTCCGAGTTCAGGGGATATGAAGCCTGGCAGGTCATCGCCGTCAGTCAGAGCGGGGACCTGATCGAAGTGATCCTCGGGAATCCCGAAATTATAGCGGCCTACCAAGCCGGCGTTCCCGGGAACGGCAAGCCCTTTCCCGACGGTTCCAAGATGGCGAAGATCCATTGGAACGCGAAAAAGAGCCCCGAGGCCCCCGCTCCGACTCTCGTGCCCGACACTCTGCATGACGTTGATTTCATGGTGAGGGACAGCAAAAGATTCGCCGACGGCGGCAATTGGGGTTACGCGCAGTTCAACTATGACGCTGGGTCCGACACGTTCACGCCGTTTGGGACCGGCGCAAAGTGCGGGTCCGCGTGCCACACACTGGTGGCGTCAAAAGATTACGTTTTCACGGCATATCCCCGAAGGTAGCCGCTGACCTTAGCCAGCGCATGGTGTATAATTGCATTTGGTCGCGCTCGCCCTGGGGGCCGATTGGCATCAAGCCATGATGATTGGCCCGGGCCCCTTGAACCTTAAGTTCGGGAGGAGCGAACATGGCAAGCCGAGAGCACATTCGAAACCCCGTAGAATGGACGGCAGACCAGATATGGCTTGCGTCCTTGACCGCGGGCTCGCTGGGTCACTCCCTCCGGGGAGCTCAAGATATTCCGCTGCCGGCGGTCCGGCGGATCAAGGCATCCGATCTCAGAGCCGTCTTGATTAGAGGGCTTGCGGATTTTGAAGCCTATCGATCCGACGTAATCTTCATATGTCTCATCTACCCGCTCGTGGGCATTCTGCTCGCGTGGCTCAGTTTCGGTTACCACTTTCTGCCGCTGTTATTTCCGCTCGCCTCTGGTTTTGCCCTGATTGGCCCTGTCGCGGCGGTCGGCCTCTATGAAATGAGCCGCCGGCGCGAGCAGGGACATCGCATATCCTGGATCGATGCCTTCGGCGTGGTTCGCTCGCCCGGATTCGGTGCGATCCTGGTG
>JBKOUI010000254.1:0-4795 GCA_046723315.1 Pseudomonadota bacterium
ACCCTGGTCCATTTAATGCGCTCGGCGTTGTGCGCATCAACATGCCGAACAAGCACAACGTCTACATGCACGACACACCGCTCAAGCAGCTGTTCAGCCAAAGCGCGCGCGCCTTCTCCTCAGGCTGCGTGCGCGTCGAGAAGGTGCTCGAGCTTGTCGCTTGGCTGCTCAACGACAAAAAGGGATGGACGCTCGAGAAGGTGCAAGCCCAGGTTGACAGCGGCCATAAGCTCGACGTTCGGCTAACCAAGCCGGTGCCGGTTCATTTCGTCTATCTCACGGCCTTCGCCACCGGGAATGGCATCGCGCAATTCAGGCCCGACATCTATGGCCACGATGCAGGGGAGGGTGTCGACGACCAACAGGACGCGATTGTCGCCCAGCAGAGCCGGGCGGTCACGCCTTAGGCCGTCACGCCAAAATGCCGCACGGCGTGCGAAACTCGCCCGTGCATTCCCTCGTTTCCGACGGTAAGAAGCAGCAAAAGCGACGGAGCGCCACACGCGACACCAGGGCGCACGACAACCCCCTCCGGCGCGGCATAAGAAAGGGACAAAGAACCACCTGGAAATGAGCTGAAGCGGGCACCGCGAACCGGTGTCCGGCGAGAGAGAGGCAAATGTTCGGGCTTACCAGGCCGCGCATCTTCGAGATTGGCGTCGCTCTCCTGCTCACCCTCGCTGCCATCGTGTTTGTTGGTCTCACCGTATGGGCCGCGGAGAGCGGCCGCATCGACGTGGCCGATGCTTGGGCCAGGCCGACCCTCGGCGGAGGCCGCGCCACGGCGGCCTACATGACCATCGCCAATAAGGGGAAGCACGCCGACATCCTCAAATGGGCGCACACGCGCAAGGCCAAGTCGGTCGAGATGCGTCAGCTCACGACGACGTCGGACGGCATCGTGCAGGCGCGCAAGGTGGAAGGCGGGCTGCCCATCGCGGCGGGAGGCTCGATCGTGCTCGGACCAGACGGCACGCATCTCATGCTGGTTGGGCTCGAAGATGCGCTCGAGGCCGGAGAGGACGTGATCCTTACACTCGAATTCGCCCATGCCGGCGCCGTCGATGTCCATGTGCCGATCAAGGCAAACGCGTCTGAAACCGCAGACGCCGACGCCGCTCAGTAGCTCGCCTTAGGAGCAACGCGGATAAAGCTTGGCGAGCTCCCGGCCCCTCAGCAGGATCACGTTCTGCGTCAAGCCGCCATTATGTTTGATCCAGGCGCGGACGGCCGGCGGGTAGGTGGCGTTGATTGCGCGCGTGATTTCGCGAGAGTGGAACTTCCTTCCATTTCGGTCGGCCACGATAGGAGCATGGAAGCCGAGCACGGCGCGGGAGGTGACGCAGATCCGGTTCCGCGGAATGGTGCTGAGCACTAGCGTGCAGGCCGAGAGGCAAGGCCCATCGATGACGACCCGCTCGCCCGACCTTCGGACCTTCGAGTAAAATTCGAGATAGGGAACAACCGGACCACCTGCGCTCGACATGATGCGCACGTCGGCAAAGGCCGGAGCCGCAACGAGGGCAGTCAGGGCGACGGCGAAGATGAAGCGCCGCACGGCAACCTCCGATCTCTCCTCTTCAGCTTCCCTTGTAACCAGCAAGACGGCAGAAATGCAGCATGCGCACCTTGGTTTCAATGAGCGGCACTGGGACCACTGCGAGGCGGCGAACGTCGGCAAATAATTTTGTAATTCTTTCGGGGCAACTCGTCAGAGAGATGAACAGAATTGGTTCAGGCGTAGCCGCGGTGAATGGCCGCGTCATCTCATAGTGATCGCTTGGGTTATTAGGTCCTACCAGCAGAACATAAAGCGGAACCGGCTCGTCGCGGAGATAGTAGAGCAGCTCGGCGGCAAGCTCGCGAGTGTCGACGACAATAGCGCCGTAATGCTGCTCGACTAGTTTCGCCCGCACGGCGTCGGCCACGCCGCGCCAGCCGACCACTCGTGACATGAATTGCAGCCGCTCGAACAATGGCAGTTGCAGGGCAAAGGCAGGAGCTACCGCGAGCATTGCGGCGATCGCGAGGTGGAGGCCAAGCGAGACCCAAAACAAAGTGCGCCGGTCTAGTTCGAGCATGACCGCGGTAACGAGGATCGTTGCGGCGGGATAGGCGGTCGCCGACCAGTTGCCATGGGCGCGCGACAGAAGTGCTTGCACGGTGAGAAGCGCGAGCACCGGTAGCGAGAAACACAGCAGAAGGATTTTGGCTGGATCGGACGGGTGACGAATTTCGCGCCAGGCCGCGCGCAACAGCACGACGAATAGGATGGGCCCAAAGACGCCGAACTGTAGGGCGAAATATTCGAGCACCCGGTAGGGATGGATATAGGGATATTGCCAGCCGATATTCGATCCGGTGTGCCGGACGGTGGGAAAGCCATGCTCGGCGTTCCAGATGATGTTGGGGGCGAATAGGGCAACCGCGATGAGTGCCGCGACGATGGCGCGTCCGCCTTTCAAGGCCTCACGCGCCTCGCGCGACACGGCGGCGTGACAGGCGATGCAGAGCACGGCGTAGATCATCGCTTGCTTGGTGAGGAGGCCCACGCCGATTGCGATACCGAGCAGGACTGCAAAGCCCATGCTTTGCCGCTTCACCAGCATCACCCAGGCGTAAAGCGCAATGGTCCAGACCAGGATCAGCGGGACATCAGTTGTGATCAAAAGCGACGAGTACGAGACCCCGGGAACGGTGTCGAAGACGACGGCAGACCAGAAGCCAATCCGCGAACCGAACAGCGCCCCGCCCGTCAAGAAAATCATGAACGAGGAAAGGGTATAGAGCACTGGCGAGGCTGACCTGATGCAGACCTCGCCGTCGCCGCACACCGCGCTCGCTGCGCGGATCACCCAGGCGATCATTGGCGGCTTCGAGAAATAGCCGAAGGCAAGCTCGCGCGACCACGTCCAGTACTGCGCCTCGTCGAGAACAAGGTCGGTCTTCGCGGCGTAGATCGCCGCGATCCGCAAAACGAGCAGCGCCCCGAGCCAGATCAGGAGCGGGAGGAGATAGCTTTTCTCGATGATGGACGCGCGCTGTTCCTGACGCACCATGACAAACCGTCGAAGGAGGGGATGGCCCAGGGGTGTACAATGTTGTGCATTGTGGCGAAAGCAGGTTACTGGTGGCCTAGTCAGCGCCTATTTGCCGCGCCCAAAAGCAGAGTTGCGTGCGATGCGAATTTCCGTGGTGATCCCGGCGTTCAACGAGGAAGGCAATATCGGGCACCTGGTCGAGGAGACCTTCGCAAAAGTCCCGGCCGAGGCGCTCGGAGAGGTTCTGGCTGTCGACGACGGAAGCGACGACGGCACGGCGGCCGAGATCAAGGCTTTGCTGAGGAAATACGGCTCGCTGCGCTATGTCCGCCACGGACGCCGAGCCGGCCAAAGCGCGGCGCTGCGCACCGGAGTGCTCGCCGCCCGCTTTCCCATCATCGCCACCATGGATGGAGATGGGCAGAACGATCCAGGCGACATCGGCCGCCTGCTCGACCGACTCGGGCCGCCCGGAGCAGAGCCGGCGATGGTTGCTGGAATCAGGACCGGTCGCAAAGGTCCAGGCTCACGAAAACTAGCTTCGCGCTTCGCCAACTGGCTCCGCGACACCGTGCTCGCCGACGGCTGCCCCGACACCGGCTGCGGGATCAAGGTCTACCGGCGCGATGCCTATCTCGAGCTGCCCTATTTCACCAGCATGCACCGCTATTTGCCGGCCTTTTTCCTGAGTTACGGCCACGAAATTGCCTATGAGCCCGTCAACGATCGGCCAAGGCTCAGGGGCGCGTCAAAATATACTAATCTTGGGCGTGCCCTGATTGGGCTATATGACCTTGTCGGAGTGAGCTGGCTGCGCAAGCGGACGCTCATTCCGCCGGTTGCGGAGGATGTCGCAGGCTCGCAAAGACCGTTAGACGGGGAAGAACAAGGGGGGCGGGCGCTTCATGCTCGCAAGCGTTCATTAAATCTAGAGGGGTGACTTACGATGCATGCGGCGGCGACTCTTATCCATTGGTGGCAGACCACGCCGACCACCGAGCTGATCTGGATCTTCATCGGCCTCACGGCTCAGCTTCTCTTCTCGATGCGTTTCATCGTGCAATGGATCGCAACGGAGCGGGCCCGCGCAAGCATCATTCCTGAGACCTTCTGGTATTTCAGTTTTTTTGGCGGCCTCTTGTTGCTCGCCTATGCCTGCTACCGGATGGATCCGGTGTTTATCCTCGGACAAGCGGCAGGCCTCGCGATCTATTCGCGCAACATTTATTTCATTTGGCTTGGCAAGCGAGCGCCGAGTCCCGCCAAGGCGGTGTAACGCGCATTCCGAGGCGCTCACCTGCCTCTCTACCCAAGCGAGCCGGCATGACGTTGCGCCTGAAAGACCTCTCCATTTCAGACCAGCTGCTGATCGCCCTTTCTCTTGTCTTGATCGCGTTTCTTTTGATCGATCCCTTCATGGTCGAGCGCGCGAGCGCGCTGCAACCCGGCGCACGCAAGGTATTCAAGACGATCACCGACATCGGCAAGTCGAACTGGATGCTCATTCCGACCGGCGCGGCCGTTGCCCTCGCCATCGTGTTGCGGCGGCGCGATGTGGGCTTCAGAAACGGGCCGGCCTACGGGCTGATCGCCAGCACCATCGGTTTCGTCTTCGTAAGCGTCGGCGGTGCGGGACTGATCGCCACCCTCGTCAAGAATATCCTCGGACGGGCCCGCCCCAAGCTGTTCGACACGGTGGGCCCCTTCGACTTCAAGCTGTTCGCGTTCTCGCCCGATTACGCGTCGTTTCCGTC
>JBKOUI010000108.1:0-7352 GCA_046723315.1 Pseudomonadota bacterium
GGCGCGGACTATCCGCGACCGCGGCTCGATCCCGCGCATCGTCCTTGATGAGCCCGACAAGGATGCGCAGCGAAAGCGGCTTTTGGCCGAGCTTGGTCAGCCGGAATACTGGATCCAGCGTCCGATCATCGACCCGCCGGCCGATGGCGAAGGCATCCGGCATGAGGCTTGAGAGCGATGGTTATCGCGGGTGATAGCGCCATTGCCAGGGTGCCGCCCCGCGCGAATTGTTCGTTTTGATTTCGTTCCAGAGCTGCGCGACGCCCCATTGCGGATGGACGATGTCGTGAAATCCGACAATTGTTGCGCCGCGCTGGCCCCATCGCTGGTGGGGTCCCAGTCGGTCATCGCATGTTTCGTCATCCTCGGTCAAAGAGGAATGATCGCTGCATCCTTGGCTGGCTTCATACGGTCGTGGGACCCCGACAGCAGCACAGAATTGCATTTGCATTAGCTCCGGCTAGATAGGCGTCGAAACAATCGTTTGAAAAATCCTCCCTCATACACATGAAGCCGTGTGTTGTCGGATAGATCGTCCGCTGCACCGCTCTGTTTGTTCTGTTTTTCTATTTTAAGGCGAGCGCTAATAAGCTCGTGAACCTTATAGCTGGCTTGAAAGTGACGCTTGGTGAACTCGTTATAAACGTCATAGCTTGGATTAGCATTCCAAATGAACCGCGTGATTTCTACGAAAAGCCGACTATTGGTTCTGAGCGTCGGATTGCTCCTCTCTAGCAGTGTGAAGGCGGCGTTGCGAACGCGCACGTCATTTGAGCGGAGCAGGTGATAAACATGTGATTTGGTCAGTGCGCCGTGTTTGACCATAACGGGCTCTCCACGGGGAACCCTTTATAACCCCAAATCTCCACCATGGCCGGTGTCCCCGGCTTTTATGGTGTCCAGAGCGTTACGAGCCACCAAGCATCGACTTGACGCAGGATGGTGAGTACGGCGTACCGCGCTTGTTGATGTAACCAATCGCGGCCAAGCTATCCAGCTGGCCGCGCACTCTGCTCGCGAAAGTCAAACAACAACGGCAGGTTTTAGCGGAATTTACGAAGACCGGGGTGCGAGCATCGGTTGGAAATCGGAGTGAAAAGGGGACCCGCTCGCCCCGCAACCCGTGAGCTTATTTTCGTGCGTTGGCGCTCAGCCTACGTCCCATACAGGAAATCTGAAAGTGCGAGAGCTTGCCAAGCCGACTGTGGCTTGGGTCATCGACGGAAACGCTCGCAGAAGCTCAGCGGGATAAATTGCGTAGCTGCCACCGTTCAGCTTATAGGCCGGGAGCCGGCCACTCTTGATGGCTCTGTAGATCGCAGTTTTGTTAACGCCTGCGGCTCTTGCTGCGCTGCGTGCTGTGTGCATAGCGCTACCAGTGCTTTGCGCTAAACCCTGCCGTCATGTTCCCATGCAGTCGTTAAGGACTAGTTAAGTTATGGGGCTGAACGAAGGCGCAAGGCGGCCATTGTGATGCCGTGCCGTCGCGCATCGTTGACGCCCCGTTAACCTGCCCCATAAAGAATGAGATTTCCGCGACCGGTCGGATCACCTATGAAAGTTGACATCACGAGCTTCCAAGCAGTAGCCGCAAATTTGGCTATTGAAGGCGAAGTTTGCGATCTCGCTCCCACAACAGTTTCGACGGGGACGGAACCTGACACAGAGATCGCAGCCTTCATTGAGAAAGTCAGAGCGACGTCGATTGCGGATATCGACCTGATGATTCCTGAGCTCGAAGATGCAAAGAACTATTTGCTATCCGAGAGGGAGCGAATTGAGCGAGAAACGGTTCGTTACGCAAAGCTTACTCTGATGGCTTCGGCCACGACCAAGATCATCTCTGATGCCGTCTCCCAATGCCATCCGTTGAGCAACAACCAACAAAACACTTCCGAAGTCTCGGCGGCTCCGACCGATGGCGATATCGGTCGTTAGATGGTTTGATTGCCGATCAGGGTCATTCTCGACAGTTACGGGGAGGCCCGACGCTGGACAACGAGCTCTGCGCCGGCTGACCTATGGCCTTGAAGCGCTGGCGACGCAGGTCTTGTCGCGGCCCGCCCGTGGGGGCGCGGAGAATCCAGGGCTCGTCGACCGAGTCGAGGTACTTTTCTTCACTTGGCTGCCGCCTGGCGCAGCCGCAACAGCGCTCAAGACGTGCAATCGATCGGCGGCGAGCTCAGTCGTTGAGGCTCTCGTGCCGTTGGGATCCATCGGAGACATTGCAGGAGGGGCACGGCATACCGGGCGCGCCGCACCCACATGCCCCCTCGCAATTCCAGGGCCGCGCGCCTCGCAAACCCAATAGGTGTCGAGACAGCGGGCGCATTTCCATTTCGCAATGTGATTACTGTAGATAAAATTGGTCCAGAAATTTAAAGCTTCGGCGAAGACTTGATCTGCCGCAATTCTCTTGTTGTCGTCTACAAAAACGACCCTCCAACCGTCCTCGTGGGTGAGGTCAGTTTGAACATTGGGATCAGGGTATTGCGTGACCTCCCAATGCTTCGACGCCGTTGCTGCATGTCGGCATAGATGTAACGCCCGACATTTTGCCCTCGCATGTTCTAGAAGAGCCTTGGTGTCGTTGAACCCAAGCTCCTGGCGCTGCTCGTCAGTCATGTCGTGGAAGACCCAATCTCCGAGCTGCCAAGCCGTCACGGACGCGTTAAATGCGATGTCCTTCAATTCATCGACGACGTTATGATCGTCACCGCCGACGATCGAGCGATATCGATCAATCTCCCTATCAAGTTTCTCTAATAGATCGCGGCAGCTCTCATAGAAGGTTTGCTGGCGGTTGGGCAGCGGCATTGTTCGAGATCGTCAGCGAGCTTGGCCTGGCCGAGACGGAATTTTCAGCGCACAGTCTCCGGGCGGGCTTCCTGACGTCTGCAGCGGCGCGCGGTGCGAGCGTTTTCAAAATGCAGGAGGTCAGTCGTCATAAATCGATGGACGCCCTGTCCGGTTACGTCCGAGACAGCAATCTGTTTCGCGATCACGCTGGCGCAAACCTGCTCTAGATCGCGGAGGGACAAATGCAGCCGAAGCTAGACGACAGCGATATTCGCAAACTCACCTTTGCCGACATCTTCGACGACCTGCCGGGGTTCACGCCGGCGGTGAGAGCCCGCCTCAGACGAGAAATATGGAAGCTGTTGGCCGGCGCCGAAGAAGATTGGGCGCCGCGGGTCTTGTTTGTGATCGCTGGCGAAGAGCGCGATAAGGCCGCCGACATCGATCCGGGGACGATCGAGATCGAGCTCCCGTTTGGTGATAGCGCGGACCTCGGCGGCGGTCCTCGCCTGGTGTTCACCATATCTGACCTCGTGGGTGACACGATGGCCATGTCTGACATTGGCGTGAATGCGTACGACGCCGAAACCGATGCCGCCAATTTGCGACGCATCCGCGACATGCTCCGGGCCGAAGCCGATCGGATTGATCGCTGGCTAGGCGAGCGCGGCTGAACACCGATTATCCAATTTACGGAGGGTTACACGAGATCCGGCCTAGCCGGCAAAACAGCGGAGCCGACCAAGCGTGTGCGCGCCCGGTCGGCTCCTAGGACCGCTGCGCGCTGGAATATGGTAGGTTTGGAATCAGCGCGGGCCGGTCGACGGACCGTCGCATCTCGACTCACACCGCCGAGGTGCTTGCCCGCGCGTCTTTCCTTAGCGGTGCAGCGGTGTGTTCATGTTCGAGATCGAGCACAATGGTTTTCTTGCGAGACTTTCTGTCGTTGGAGATCTGATCCGCGGCGACGTTCGCGATACTCACGAGCCGCTGATTGTCGAAGGTCGAAGCATCTCAGAACTCAAAAACGCGCTTGCGTCGAAGATCGAAGAATACTGTTTGCGCTGCCACCGACGCGAAATCTCGCGCTTCACCACCCCAGATGGTAAATCCACGGTCGAAACAGAGAAGGAATTATTAGGGTCTGATTTAAGTAGCGGTCTTATAGATGCCAGTCAGCGGCCCCCGGAATGGCCGCATAAACACCACAACTTTTTTTCATCAAAGGCGGCCCTTCTGCAGGATCAAATCGAGTCACTAAAAAAGGGGGACGACAAGATCCCACGGGCGCTGCGATTACCCATCGATGATGTTGTCGATAGGCTCCGTGAGCGGACGCGTCCGCCTTCACTTGCAGACGTGTGGCGCAAGCCGCCGCATAACAAGGACCTCGCGCGGTTCGTTCGACAGCGCCTCTCCATGGCATTCGATCGCGTTGCTGTCGCAGACCCAAGAAACTACCAATACCGGCGGGACTCCGCTTTTGAGTTTCTTGGGTACGCGGAACGATTAACCAAAGAAGCGACAGAGTTCCTGCACCGCTATGGCGGCGATAGCGGGGTCCCGACATTCTCGCGCGGTTTGGACCGAAATAGTTCTAACGAACACTTTGAGACTGCTGAGCTGGCAGAGAGGGGCCTCGGAATATTTCTCGAGCGACTCCACAAGCTCATGAGTTGGGCTTATGCCGACCTGGACGATCTGGCGCCCGCACACGGGGGGCGACCTAGGCTTATTTGGAAATACGATTTCGTTGGCGCCGTTGCTGACCTTTGGAAGTTTCTCACTGCTAAAAAACCGTCGCCGAAGCCTCATGGTCGGTTTATCGAATTGGTTGACGCTGCGTGGAGGAGTGGAGGCGACGATATGCCACCGGTGTCATGGGACCGAACAGTTCGGGAGTTTTGCAACGGCGCGCGAGAGGGGGACGAAGCCTCCCGCTCCCAGGTGTAGGTTACGTCGTCCTTTCCAACGCCTCTTTGGCCGTAATACCCCGCCAAATCGTGATGATTTGTTGCAAGGGGTGCCCGTGCCTCAAAAGTCCAACGATCGCCATCTGACTCGACGCGATCTTGCTGAGTATCTCAGCGCCAATGGCTATTCGATCAGCTTTCACTCTCTCAATCGACTGTGCGCGCCATCCTGCAGAGAGGGCCCACCGTTAGCAGGCGTGTGGGGTGGCAAAGGCTTTTATGACGCGGGTAGAGCACTCGCTTGGGCGCGAAGCCGCTTTGGCACTAACGAGCTGCGGCGAAATCGGCGCGGAGCGCCGCGATGACCGCGCGGAACCATAACTCTCGAGGCGCGGCGTGATGGACATTCGCACAATCGCGCAGACGCTCGGCGGTGATGTTTCAGGCCGACAGGCGCTAGTGCCAGGACCGGGACATAATCCGCATGACCGTTCGCTCTCCATCCGCGTCGAGCCCGGCGCTCCCGACGGCTTTGTCGTGCACTCGTTCGCCGGCGACCATCCGATCGTTTGTAAGGACCACGTTCGCGAGCGTCTCGGCCTGCCCCACTGGCAACCCGGCGACGAACAGGATCGCCGCGTCGCGCCATCGCAGGTCCGGCAATTCGATCAGACGGCGCTCGATCGCGAGTCGCAGAAGCGGCCGCGCACCGAGGACGATCGCCTCCGTATCGAGCGGGCGACGGCGATATGGAATGAGGCGCGCGATCCCCGCGGGACACTGGTTGAAAAATATCTGCGCTCACGCCGGCTCGAGCTCGGCGACGATCTCGCCGGTGGCGTCCTGCGATTCCATCCGCGCACGCCCTGGCACAACGAGAACAGCGGCCAAACCGATTTCATCCCATGCCTGATCGCGGCATTCCGTTCGATCGACGACGGCATCATCACGGCGATTCACCGTATGCGCCTCGATCAACCCGAGCGCTGGCCGAAGATCGACCGGCGAATGCTCGGCGTCGTTCACCGGGCCGCGATTATGCTCGACCCGATCGGCCGGGAGCTCGCCATCGGTGAAGGCCTCGAAACCGGCATGGCGGCTCGTCAGCAACGCAGCATCCGGCCGACTTGGGCGCTCGGCGCGACCGGAAACATCGCCGCTTTCCCAATCCTCAATGGCGTCAGGCAATTGACGATCCTCGGCGAGACCGGCGCAGCGAGCCGCGAGGCAATCCAATTCTGCGGACGTCGGTGGCACGACCGAGACAGAGGGCGGCGCGTGCGCGTCGTGATGCCCACGATCGGCTCGGACCTCAACGACGAGCTAATGGCGGCGGCATCATGAAGGAGCGAGAGTTCGAGCCCAACGACGGCCCGGGCGCGGACACTGCGCAAGATTTCGACGAATGGGCCGCCAACAATCCCCGTGATGAGGCGACGCGCGGGAACGGCCACGACAAATCGCGGCCGAGTAAAGATCCTATCCGCAGTAAAAACTCGAAACGGAAGAAGCTGAACGGCGGGGATTCGGTCACCGAAGACGCGCTGGCCCTACGTTTCTCCGAGCGGCACGCCGACGATCTGCGCTACGTCGCGCTCAGGGCGCTGTGGTTCAAATGGGACGGTGATCGATGGTTGCCCGAGACGACTCTGCTTGCCTTCGATCTCGTCCGCATAACTTGCCGCGAGGTTGCCCGCCAATACGGGAATGGAAAACCGCTGCCTGGAATTTCAAGCGCCAAAACGGTGGCGGCGGTTGAACGCTTGGCCAAAACCGACCGAAGGCAGGCGGCAACGCTAGAACAATGGGACACCGACGATTGGTTGATGAATACGCCGGCGGCGACTGTCGACCTGCGTACAGGCAAGGGTCGTGCACCAAATCCGGCCGACTACATCACCAAAAAGACCACTTGCGCCGCAGCGCCTCCCGGAACGCCGCATCCGATGTGGTCCGCATTCCTCGACCGCATCACCGCCGGCGATGCCGAGCTCAGAAATTCCTGCAGCGCTTTTGCGGATACTGCTGCACTGGCGCGACGACGGAGCACAAGTTTGTGTTTGCCTACGGCACCGGCGGCAATGGCAAGAGCACGTTCATCAATACCGTCCGCAAAATTCTCGGGGACTATGCGACCGTCACCGACGTAGGCACGTTCATCGCCTCGAGCACCGAACGCCACCCGACCGACGTGGCCAAGCTCCACGGCTATCGCCTGGCTACCGGCCAAGAAACCCAGAAAGGCCGACGTTGGGACGAAGCCAAGATCAAAAGCATGACCGGCGGCGACAAGATGACCGCCCGTTTCATGCGGCAGGATTTTTTCGACTTCGAGCCCAAGTTCAAGCTTTGGATTAGCGGCAACTACAAGCCGATCCTGACGAACGTCGACGAGGCCATGCGGCGCCGGATGCTGCTCGTGCCGTTCATAGTGCAGATTGCGGTCGAGGAGCGCGACCTTAACCTCATCGAAAAGCTCGAGGCCGAGTGGCCGGCGATCCTGCGATGGATGCTCGACGGCTGCCTCGAATGGCAGGCGATTGGCCTTACGCCTCCCGCGATGGTCACGGACGCGACCGACGCCTATTTCGAAGACCAGGACCTGATCAAACAATGGCTCGAGGAATGCACCGAAGACGG
>JBKOUI010000377.1:0-11729 GCA_046723315.1 Pseudomonadota bacterium
CGTGCCGACCGCCGATGTAATCAGGGGGACGGGTTGTGTGGCGGGGGTATGTGTTCGAGACCCCAACCCTCTATAAACACCGCCCAGATCGCAAATCCGCCTACCACGATAGCGGCTACGACCAGCACTATAAGAAGCCAAGGCATCAGCTAGTATAGGTCGATTTGAGCGAAATGCAGAGGCTCAAGGACGGCACAGCGATAACCGTCCTATTTACGCGGAGTTGGGTAGGGCTGCGTGACCACCGCCGCTTGGTGATGATGCCACCAACAACCTCCCATTCCCATTGCAGTGGAAATGATAATGGCGCAAGCAATGAAGAGCCGCGCCGGATGGCATCATCGCCCGCGATCACGCGAGTTGCCTGATTTAACGTGGGCCGGACGGGATACGACACTTAAGAGCAATTAAAGGATTAAAGATCACCCGTTTAGCGTCGGCGTCCGCCGCAGGATCAATACTGGCGAAACGACCATGGCCAAGAGTGGGCATATTCTTTGCGGAAAACCATTTAAAGTTTTTGCGTCCCGACAACACGCTCGCTTCTGTGTCGCTCACAGAACTCCATCCGCAACAGGGCGAACCCTCTCTCGTTGTATAAATCGCGAAAACAGTTTGCACCTCGCTATCATCGCCGTTGGGCCGGTACTTGCCCGCCAATGTCAGATCGCCAAACGGACCCTTACAATCCGCGTTGGATGACGGCAAAAGCTTCGTTCCCGAACTGCAAACATACCGATAGTCGGCACCGACCTTCCTCACTTCAGGTGCCGCCCGCCCAGGGATCAACAAACGTGATCGTGTCCAAAGGACCGGCGAGGAAGCTCAGCAGGAAACCGCGCTCGACACCGCAAAAAAGGTAATCGCGGCAAGCCGGCGCAAGTTCCTATGAGACGGCTTGCCGAGGAATCGGCTCGGGGGCCGTGCATTCTTTGAGAAGCCAAGTCTCGAGCGTGCCGACACCTTCACATCGATGGCACCGCGCGGTACGCACACGAAGCCATCGCCGAGCGCTGCCTTAACCGCGCCGGAGATTTGAACCTCGCCTGGCAGACCGTGCGATTCAAGCCGGGATGCCAAGTTCACCGTCTCACCCCATACGTCGTAGGAGAATTTGTCGGCGCCGATCACGCCGGCCATGACGGGGCCGCTGGCGATGCCCACGCGGATCTTTAGGTCTACGCCGTGCGAGGCTGAAAGCCTCTCGACGAGAACGGGCAGCCGCAACGCCATCCGTGCGAGGCAGGCGAGGTGATCGTTCTGTGCACGGCTCACGCCGGCAACCGCCATGTAACCGTCGCCGGTGGTCTTGATCTTCTCTACGCCGTGCGCCGCCGCGAGGCGATCGAATTCGGTGACGATCTGGTCGAGCAGAGCCACGGTTCGCTCCGCGCCGAGCTGCTGCGCGAGCTCGGTGAAGCCCACCAGATCACTGAACATGACCGAGGCTTCAGCCACACTATCGGCGACGGTCTCGCCCGGCCTTTCCTTCAGCCGCTCGGCGATTGCTTCAGGCAGGATGTTAGTGAGAAGGGCGTCGGCTTCGGCCCGGGCGCGGTCCGCGACGGTGAAGGCATAACCCACGATGAGCGCGATGATGCCGAACGTCGTGGCGGCGGAGGAAATATAGAGATTTGCGAGCAAGCTCGGATCGGCCGCGAACAGCGCGCGTTCCGGCGGAAACAGGAACCAAGCGGCGAGATGCAGCACGAGCCCTGCCGCGATCACCGCGACCACGATGCGGAAATGCGACAAGCCGTAGATTGCGAACGCGACCGCCGCGGCGATGATGTAGTTGATCTGGATGCCTGACTCGTGCCCGAACACACGCACGAAGAAGAACAGCGCCACATATTCCACGATGGCGATCAGCACCGCTGCCGCGATGTCGTTGATGCGGTGAGCAAGCGGCACCAACAGTACGATCACTGCAAGCAGAAGATTGACGACGATGAGGAGCCGATAGTCGTGCGCATCGTAATAGGCGAAGACGGCGGCATAGATCACCGAGAAAACGGCAATCAGAAGCGCCATGGCGTTGACGATGGTGAGGCGCCGGCGGACGCTGCGCGGATAGCCCTCGGTGCCGAACTTGAGGAATCCGCCGAGCGGTCCGAACCACGTGAACATTGGCGCGGTCTGGGGCGCCGCGTTCGTTCCATCTTTACGCATGAGAACCGCTGTCCGGTCGCACGACCGCCCGGATGGTACTAGACCTCGCGCCAAGGCGCGAGACGTCCACGATCAGTGCGCTGGCGATTAACGGAACGCTACCGCGACGCCGTCAGAAGCTCTCGTCGAAGCCGCCAGTGCCCTCGCCGAGGATCCGGTCGAAGTCCCTCCGCTTCTGCTCCTGGATGATGGCCTTCTGCGTCTCTCGCGCTTCGGCAATCGACCTGCGACAATCGACATAGGCTTGAGTGCCCGGCGCTCCTTGGCGCCGGCATGCGGCGTCATCCTCGCTGGTCACCGGCGGTTGTCCGCCAGCAAAAGCTGCCGTTCCGCCGGCATAAAGCTGAGCCGCCGAAACCCCGGCCGCTGTTATCAGCAAAATGCGAAAGAGTCGCATGGTTTCTCTCCTAAGCCCTAAATCCTCGCCCGCGATTTTGGCCGTTTGGTGTTGCCCAGATGGCCTTGACGCGCAAGGCCATCTAGAGAACGCTCTCCTAACGCCATTCGACCATCTCGGATGCATGAGGGGCCATGACCAAGGTTGCAATCTTCGCTTTAGGGCTTGTGTTCGCCTTAGGCGTAAATGCGGTGATGGCGCAGCAGACCCTTCAATCGCAGCAAGGATTCGTGCGCACTCCCTCGACTGGAAACCCCATCCCGCCCGCTCAATCGCTCCAGCCCACGCCCTCGGCATGCAGCGCCGGAAGCCAAAGCGTCCGCGTTTGCAATAACGATTTTCAGTCCTGCAGTAGCGTGTGCACCGCCACGGCGCTCGATCCCAACGCGGATGTCGCCGGTTGCAGCACGCGTTGCTGTAGCAATTTCAAGGCCTGCCTCAATATCAGAGGCTGCGCTTCCAACAATATCAATTGCTTCTGAGCGGCTGCTCAAGATCGCTTAGCCCCAGCCTCGATCTCAGCTAGCTGGTCCTTCAAGGCTTCCAGCGAGAGATAATGCATGAAAGCCTTGCGCTTGCCGGCGACTTCGTAGTGCACCTTGAGCATCAGCCCACCAAAGGTCTGCACCACCTCTTCCGGCGTCACGCCTTGTTGCTCGGCTCCCGGCTCTTCGGGAAACGGAAAGGTCAGCCTGAATACGCTATGAGCCGGCACCATTCCCCCTCCCGTCTCTGCGGCGCTGGCTTCGGCCGGATGGAGCGTCGCCTCGCCCTTCGGCATGTCGATGGTGACAGAGAGAGGCATCTCCGGCCCTTCCACGTCGGGCTTGAGAACGCCTGCCAATCCGGTCAGCGGCTGGTCCGATTTGTTCTCGGCGCTGATCGAGAAACCCGTGATGCGCACGCCTTCGGGCGTTCCAGTGAAGATAAAGATCGACCGCTCGGCAAGCGGTCGGTCCTTCTGATCGAAAAACCAGACGAGAGGGTCGGGGGATATTGCGGGCGCGACTTGCGCGGCCGTGCCTGCGCGTAAGATGAGGCCTCCTCCGAGCATGAGGCCACCCAAGACAAGAAGCAGGGTTCCCACGACGATCAGCATCTGGCTGAGTTCAAATCCCCCGACATGTCGGGGCAAGGATAGCGCTTTTTCGCTTGCCGGAGTCCTTGGCACGAAAAAGGCGGCTTGCGAGACCTCGACCGGGTCGCCCTCTACGGCTTCCGCCTGGGCGCCCTCGGTGAGCGACGACTGGGGCCGAGCGGTAGAAGCAAAGAGAGTTCTGATGCGGCCGGCACCCCCTCGGACAGAGTCGCGGACAACAATCCCCGCCTTGCCGACGCTCTCGGCAAGCGAGGGAGCGATCGCATAAGCTTTGGCGCGCGCCCAGGCGAAAGCGGGAGCAAGCGCTGTACCTGCCGAGCCAGCAAGCGCCGCCGTCTTTGCCACAACGACGGAGCTGCCAGCCGCGAGCCCCCTGCCCGTCGCGCGCGAAAGATCAGTCGCCCGCGCGCTAATCCCCGAGAAGCAGACGGACAGAAATCCCGCGACCGGCGGGGCGATCTCGTGAACCTTGGCCGAAGTCCAGGAGAAGCCTGCCGATGCCAACCTGCCGCTCTCGCGCGCAAAGACGGTAGCGTTGGTGACGGCAAAGGACGTTGCCTTCGACACAGCACTGCCGGTCGAGCGCGCCAGAACCGCACTGTTGCTGGCCGCAAATGACGAACTCGCCGACAAGGCTTGCGCGGTAGAGCGCGCGAGCGCAGCACTCTTCATAGCGGCGACTGAAGTGCCTGCCGAAAGCACTTTGCCAGTCGAGCCAACAAATGCAGCGGTCTTGTTTCCAGCAAAGGAACGGCCGGACGCGATCCCTCTGCCTGTCGCTTGCGCCGACGCGACGATTTTCGCGGCCACGAAAGAGGAGCCCGCGGAAACCGCGTTGCCGGTCGCCTGTCCGATCTCCCCGGTCTTACTCCCGATCCACGCGGCTCCGCCGGCAACGAGCGTCGCCACATAGAGGGCGGCATCACGGACACTCCTGCCCACATAAAATGTGCCCTCGCGAATCTGTCGGCCGACCCATCTGATGCCGCTCGCAGCTAGCGCGTCGATAGAGTTCAGGGCTCCGACGATTTTGCCGATGACCAGCAGAACTGCAGAGCTGATCGATAGCACCACGGCGGAAATGGCGTCCTTGACGGCCTGCACGGCGCGCTCGCGCTTCTGCCGCCGCCTCTGCTTCGCCTGCTCTCGCCGATCAAAGGCCTCTTGGCGCTCGCGCTGCCGCTGCAACCAGCGATCGTGCCGAGCCCGATCTGCTTGGACGGCGGCAGCCTGATCTCGCAGCCAGCGCTGATGGTCGCTGAGATCCTCTTTTGCCGAGCTTAAGACCTTGCCGGAGCGGGCGACCGTCTCTTTGACGACCGCGACGGTCTGCTCGAAGGCAATGGTCTCGGCGCGGTCCTCCTTGTCCTGTGGAGGCCATACGCGCTTCTCACGCATTGGGCTCGCCATCCCCAGACGCTCCCCTAAGAACCGCGCCCATGGCGAGCCTCATGTCGCACAAGACTCATGCCGTTGCCGCCTTCAGGGACGTTCCCACCTTCGCCGGCGGAACCCCTGCCCCGTACCGTTTGGGCTAGAAATAGTGCCCGGAAATCAGGCAAGCCTACGCGGCCGTCAGCTCTCCGCTCGCCTTACATTACATTTACGGCGTAACCCGATGACGGCCTAACATTTTATCCTTTTATGTGCCACACCGCGAGCGTCGTGGCGCCCTTGCCACGGGCGGTTACCCCTGGTTTCCGGCTGCCGGCACCCCACTTTTCCTGCAGCCCTCCGCAAAGCCCAGATTGGAGTCCCTACGTGACGGAGTCTTCGCCTTCTCTCTGCCGCGTGCTGACCATCGGCGCGCTCTTCGCCCTCCTGCTCCTGCCCCAACCCGCGCTCTCCGAAGATGAGGTGCATCCACCGCATCCTGCGGTGACCGAGCAGCAGGCTGCGCCTGGCAAGCACGACGAAGCCAAGGCTCCAGACCAGGCAGCGCCCGACACCGATCACCTGCCGCCGGCATCGACCACCGAGCACACCATTACGCTTGCAGGCACGACTTTTCCCTATAGCGCCACGGCAGGCACCATCCCGCTCAACAATCCGCAAGGAAAGACGGTCGCAAACGTCTTCTATGTGGCCTATACGCGCGAGCCCGCGGACGCCAAGCGTCCGGTCACCTTCGTCTTCAATGGCGGGCCGGGGGCCGCGTCCGCCTATCTGCACCTAGGCGCCATCGGGCCTAGAGCCGTCGAGGTGAACGCCAAAGGTGAGGTCGTGGGGCCGCCCCCTCGCCTGATCGACAACGATGCAAGCTGGCTTGATTTCACCGACCTCGTATTCGTCGATCCGGTCGGCACCGGCTATAGCCGCGCAAGCTCAGGCGAGGATGAGGACAAGTTCTGGGGCGTGGAGCACGACACTGATTCACTCGCCGATTTCATGAGGCTCTACCTGATCAAGGCTGATCGCATGTCCTCACCGGTATTTTTGACCGGAGAGAGCTATGGCGGTTTCCGCGCGGCGACCATCACGCGCGCGTTGCAAAAGACGGGCAGCGTCTCGCCGAGCGGGCTTGTGCTCATATCGCCGGCGCTCGAGTTCGCCATCCTGAACGGCGAGGATTACGATCCGCTCCACTGGGCTCTCGCCCTACCCTCCTATGCAGCGGTCAATCTCGAGAGCAAAGGCGTCACGGGACGCGAAGCGCTTGGCTCGGCTCTGAAAGAGAGCGAACGCTATGCTCTGTCCGACTATCTCGTGGCACTGGCCTCGGGCGCGAAGCAAGGGAGCGACGCCGCGAGCGAGACCGTGGCGCGGCTCGCCGGGCTTCCGGTCGATTTCGTCAAAGAGAACCTCGCGCGCATATCGCCGGGCCGCTTCATCAAGGAGTTCGACCGCGAGCATGGCCAAGTGCTGAGCAGGTATGATGGAAGCATCAGCGGGCCCGATCCCAACCCGGCGAGTGAGTGGCCGCACGGGCCCGACCCCGTTCTCGATTCCACCGTCCCCCTCTGGACCGGAGCCTTTGTCCAATATGCGCAAGGCGAGCTCGGCTATAAGACCGATGCGAGCTATCGATTGCTCAACCGCGAGGTCAGGTCGAAATGGGATTTCGGTACAAGCCCGACACGACAGGGCTATGCCGGAGTTCTCGAGGATCTTCAGGACGCGCGCGCGAGCAATAAGTCGCTGCAGGTGCTCGTTGCTGCCGGCTATACCGACCTGATCACGCCTTACCTTGCGCCGGCCTATCTCGTGAACCAGCTTCCGCCGCTCGAAGGCGCAAGCCCGATCACGGTTGAGGATTACGCTGGCGGGCACATGCTCTATCTCCGCCCCGATTCGCGCCGCGCGCTGAAGCAAGACGTCGAGGCCATGTACGAAAAGGCGCTCAAATCCTCGCCCCAGGGATAGAGGGTTGGTGATCCTCGCGGATCGGCTAAGATATCGATTCGGGGCACGCGCAAACGAGGGATTTGCCATGGCAATGCGGGGCGCAACGCTGGCTGTACTCCTGGCCCTTGCAGCATCCTCGCCCTGCGCCGCCGAGGACCAGCCCACTGCGACATCGCCTGCAGCGCCAGATTCGATTCAATGGGCGGAGTTTCAATCGCCCGAACGCGGATTTGCCGTTTCCTTTCCGGGCACGCCCAAAGTGACGAGCGTCCCCGTCGAGGGTCAAAATCCGATGCTGCAATACGATTTCCAAGTGAGCGTCGGCGACAACACAGTCTATAGCGTCGTGGTGTTCGAGTATCCTCAGGGCAAAGCGCCGAGCCGGGTCGACAATGACTACTACGTAAAGCTCGTGAACGCCTACGCCAAGGGGAGCGAGTCACGACTCCGCAAGCGCGGACCCGTCACTGTCGCCGGCCGCTCGGGCTTCGAAGCCATCGCCGATGACGGCAAAGGCAAGGTCAATCACCTTGTCGACATCGTGCCGGCCGGGAACCGCATCTACATGCTCGCGACGGCGGGACCCAGGAACCATGCCACTGGCGATGATGCCGAGCGTTTCCGGGATTCCTTCCGCCTGCTCAGCGAGCAAGCGCAACCCCAATCGCAATCCGCCGCCACGCCTCCTGCACAGTAGCCGTCAACTCGACGCTCGCCGGCGCAACTCTTCGACAAAGCTCTGCACGTCGCGCGACGGCGCCGTCGTGAACAGGCTTACGGCGATAGTCACCAGAAAGCCCACTGGGACGGCGAACAGGGCGGCGAAGCCGCGGGCGACCCCCCACCAATTCGCGACCGATCTCGCCGTTTGTTCCCAATTCGCCAATATGGCCTCTCTCGCCGCGGGTTCGGCGAGATAGTAGCTCTGGCTGAGCGCCGCGTAGTTGGCGGCCTGATCCTGTGTGGCGTTGGAAAGGAAACTGGATGTCTCATAGAAGGCGAAGGGAACGTAGCGCGGCGCGAACATGTAATAGAGACACACCGCGAGCCCAGCGATCATTCCGGCAACTGCCCCCTCGCCCGTCGCACGTTTCCACCAGATGCCAAGCAGGAGCGCCGGCACAAAGGCGCTCGCGGCAAGCGAGAAGGCCGCCCCTGCGAGCGTCACCATCATCCCTGGCCTAACCATGGCGGCAGCGGCGGCAAGCACCGCCACAAGCACAATCGCTACTCGGGCAACCAAGAGGCGTCGTGCGGTAGGGGCGGTGAGATCGAGGCCTTTGAAATAGATGTCGTAAGAGAGCGCGTTGGCGATGGCGAGCGCGAGCCCGCTTGCGAGAGCGAGACAGGCGGAGATGCCGCCGGTGGCGATCAGCACGAACGAGATGACGGACACGATGTCGGTCGAGTCCGCCGGCGCTTGGCCGAACAAGGGCAGATAGGCTGGCGCGGCGAGGCACAGAACTGCGGTAAACGGCAAGGCTAGCAGGAACGACGTTCGCGCTTCGGCGACCGAGCGCGAGACGAAGCTTCGCATCAAGAGGTGCGGCAGCGAAGCGATGCCGGTGGCCAGAGAAAAGGCAAGAGCAAAGCGATTGATAGGATCAGCCGCAAAGAAAGTCTCGCGTTTGAATCGCGCGACCACCTCATTGAGCGAGCCGGCATCGGCAAGCAAAGTTCCGCGCTGCCATAACAGGATGGCCAGCGCGGCGAGAGAGACCAGTAGTAGCACAGCATATTGAGCGGCCTGGCTGAGACTTGCCGAGCGCATACCGCCGACGATCGTGCACAACAGGACGAGGACCACGCTGGCCGCGAGCCCTGTGGCGGCATCGATGGCAAAGATTCGTTCGGCAAGAAAAGCAACGCCGGCGATCGCAAGTGCCAGCGCCGGGAAGCAGCATAGAATGACGGCGACCACGGCGAGCGGCCGCAATCCCGTTCCGCCGAACCGCTCACCGAGAAAATCGGGGATGGTGTAGCCACCGAACTTGCGGAGATATGGAGCAAGCAGAAACGCGATGAGCAAAATCCCGACCGCCGCCCCGACGAGAACGGCGGTGCCTCCCTCCCAACCTTGATCGAGCCCGCCGGCAACGGTGGCAAAGGCAAGGACCGCGATGAAACTTGCGGCAATCGCCATGCCGTTGATTGCGGCAGGGATAGCAGCGCCCGCGGCATAGAAGTCGGAGATTGGCCGGTTCAAGCGAACGGCGGCAGCCTTGGCGTAGATGGCCAAGGCGATCAGGACCACGAGTTGAATCGCTAGCGTCATCAGCCTCCCCTACTTTTCCCTGCTTGGCGCCGTTCGATGTGCTGTTAACGCGCCGGCGCGCTTTCAGTTACGCGAGCGTCATTCAATAACGCTGCACAGCGCGAAGCACTACTTGATGCGTTGATGTCCCGGCCGCGGCGCGATATCGCGCAGTAGCTGGGCGAACTGAACGAAATCGCTCTTGCGCGGGGACGTCTTGCGCCAGGCGAGTCCGATCTCGCGCTTGGGCTCTGGTGCGGGAAAGCGCAAGAGGCGGATGTCACCATGGGCATGAATCTCACTCGCGATCGCCATCTCGGGTAGAAGCGTGACGCCATAGCCGTTGGCCACCATCTGCACGATGGTGGCGAGGCTCGAGGCGCCGAAGCTATCGCGGGCTTCCGGCGTCAGCATATGGCAATAAGAGAGCGCCTGATCGCGCAAGCAATGGCCCTCCTCAAGCAGAAGGAGCCGATCGTGTATAAGCATGTCGGGGTTCGCCCGGCGCAGCCGCTGGTTGCCTCTCGTCGCTTTGGTGGCGAGGATGAATCTGTCGTCGAAGAGAAAGAGTGTCTCGATTTCGGGGTCCTCGATGGGCAGCGCGATGAGAATGAGGTCGAGGTCGCCAGTCACTAGCTCGCGCACGAGGTTCGCGGTGAGCGTCTCACGAAGTTGCAGATTGAGAGCCGGAAAGCGTCGTTGCAGCTCGGGTAACGCAGCCGGCAAGAGATAGGGCGCAACCGAGGGAATGGCCCCCAATTTGAGCAGGCCTGACAGCACGCCCTCCTGATGCTTGGCGTAGTCGACAAGATCGCGCACCGAGGCGAGGATCGTACGCGCGCGACGGGCGATTTCTTCGCCCTGCTCGGTCAGCTCGATCCCCGATTTCCGCCGTTCGACTAGGCTGAGCTTGAGCTCGTCCTCGAGCTCCTTGATCTGCATGCTGAGAGCCGGCTGGCTGACCGCACAGGCCTCGGCGGCGTGGCCGAAATGGCGAGTTTCCGCCAGGGATTCGAGATAACGCAACTGCCTGAGCGATACCACGGCGATAAGGACGCCTTATCCTTCTTATAAGGAAATACGATTGGAAGTTATCATGGTCCAGACGGATAGTGAAAGGGTAGCGCCGGGCAGCCGAATTCCGGGTTCGCAAAACGCATTTGGTTGGTCCGGCCATTCTTGGCCTCAACTCGCGGAAGGAGATCTTCACATGCGTGAGTGGCACAAGCCGACGATCGAGGAGACGGAGTCCGGCATGGAGGTAACAAGCTACCTGCCGGCAGAACTGGATCGCGCTTAATCCGCACTTCTCATCTCGGAAACAGATGAGCGGCGATCAGGCATTGGCCCTGATCGCCGCTTTGTTTATCGGCGCTGGCCACCAAACCCCCATTCAGATTTCCTTAATGTGATATCCACCCCGCGTTCATGAACGGATCATGCACGTCTCATTTGGCCTTCCTACATTAGACGTGCCGAAATATGTTCGGAGCATTGGCTGGTAATTTTGAGATGTTGCCGGCCATAGACGCGCAACAAGGCGATCGCTTCGAGTAACGCTGCGAGTTTCTCGCCAAGCGCTGGGCAAGCCGGGAGGTGGTGCCGTGACCAAGATCATGAGCCCCGAAGAGCTCGAGCAGGAGCTGCGCGCCATCGGCGCCGAGCGCTACCACGACAAGCATTCCTTCCATAAATTGCTGCATGGTGGAAAGCTGAATAAGGGCCAGGTGCAGGCCTGGGCGCTTAACCGCTTCTGCTATCAGTCGGCGGTGCCGCGCAAAGACGCCGCCCTGATGAGCCGCTGCCATGACCGCCAGCTCAGGCGGGACTGGATTCATCGCATCATGGACCACGATGGCTACGGCGAGGAGGAAGGCGGCATCGAGCGCTGGCTGGTGCTCACCGACGGCCTTGGGCTGGATCGGGAGTATGTCGTCTCCAGGAAGGGGGCCCTGCCCGAGACGATTTTCGCCGTTGAGGCTTACGTCAATTTCGTGCGGGAGAAGACGCTGGTCGAGGCGGTCGCCTCATCGCTCACCGAGCTGTTCGCGCCCAAGATTCACAAGGAGCGCATCTCGGGCATGCTCGAAAACTACGATTTCATCAGCGACAAGGTGATGGCTTATTTCAAACGCCGCCTCACGCAGGCGCCGGACGATGCGAATTTTGCTTTGGACTATGTGAAGCGCAACGCGCGTACACCGGAGGCGCAGAGTGCCGCGCTCGATGCGTTGCGTTTCAAATGTAACGTGCTGTGGGCGCAGCTCGATGCGCTGCACTATGCCTACGTCGAGCCCGGGTTGATCCCGCCGGGTGCCTTCGTGCCGGGTAAGGCATGAGCGATGAAACCGCGTCGCCCGGACGGCTCGTGGTCAGTCCGGAGACGCGGCCACACTTACCGGCCTATCTCAAGCTCCGCCACGACGCGGGGCGAGGCCGTTGGATTTTACTGGCGCCGGAAC
>JBKOUI010000093.1:0-2352 GCA_046723315.1 Pseudomonadota bacterium
GATCAGTCGCCAGGAATGGGCTAGCTTCAGCAGGGATCGCTTCGCCGGGGCGACTGAGGCGAGCGGCGGCCGTATGAGCGCCGACGAGTACAGCGCATGGCGCGATGAGGGCATGCAGGGCCGGCAGCAGCATTAAAGCTACGCAAGGTTTGGACGAAGCCCGAGAGGTTGCCCCTCGGGCTTCGATCCCTTGACATGCCTGCTCGGACTGGCACGGACGGAACAAAACACAAGCCGTGGATCACCGCAGCTTCCGCGACCAGCCTTTGTAGCGATGTCGCAGGATGCTCAGCGTATTGACCCCAGGGTGGTGCCCGGCGGCAGGCCTGCGCCGTCCCCCGGCTTCATCGAACCCTGCCGTCCGACGCTGCGCGAACGGGCTCCTTCAGATTGGCGCTGGATTTCCCGAGATTATGTTTGAGTGCTACCGCACGCAGCCACACCTGCAAAGCCGACGTGGCTTGGTCGAGAAACTCGGGCGCCAAGCCACGGAGGATCGCCTCTCAGCCAGCCCCTTGGGCGTCTGAGCAGCCGCACCGCATTGTACCGGCGCCGTAGGCGGAACCTTCTCGCCATCGTTTTGTTCACCTGGAACTCACCGATGACGGAGCGGAGGGTTCACATGCGCAAGGCATCAATCGCGGGCAGCGCATTGGCGCTCATGCTCGCTGTCAGCCTAGGCGGTATCGCTTCGGCGCAGCAAACGACCACGATCCAGGTCGCTCAGGCCGGCAAGGTCTCGGCGGAGGACCAGGAGTTCCTGAAGAAGGCCATTCAGGGTGGCCAGGCCGAGGTGGCAATCAGCCAGCTGGCTCTGGAGAAATCGCTGAACGAGCAGGTCCGTACGTTTGCCGAGCGCATGGTCAAGGATCACACGGCAGCAAACCAACAGCTGTTGAGCCTTGAGGGGGCCGGCGGCTCCCTTCCCAAGGAGCTGGACAAGAAGCACCAGGCCTTGCTCGAGCAGCTATCCAAACTCTCCGGAGATGAGTTCGATCAACAATACATGAAAGGACAGGTGCAAGACCACCAAGCCGCCGTTAAGCTGTTTACGAGCGAGGCCACGCAGCCGAGCGGACCGGTCGATGCATTGGCCGGGGAGTTGCTGCCGACGCTCAAGGAGCATTTGCAGATGGCGGAGGAGATCAATAAGTCGATGGCATAAGTGCGGCCGCGGTAGCGGCCGTCCCCTTGAGGATAGCCAAGCACCGCTCGAGCGCGCGTTTTGATGCTAGCCGGGTGCCGGGCGCGAAGCCGGCTCCGTTCCCCGGGTTCATCGAGCCCTGTCATCCGACTCTGCGCGAGAAGGCTCCTTCAGGCGAGCGCTGGGTGCACGAGATCAAGTTCGACGGCTACCGCACGCAGGCGCACCTGCGAGGCGGACGGCCTGCCATCTACACGCGGCGGGGACACGACTGGACGGTGCGCTTCCAGACTATCGCCGATGCGCTCACGCGACTTCCGGCGAAGGACATGATCCTGGACGGCGAGGCCGTGGTCGCCGATTCGCGCGGCATGCCGGATTTCGGGCTGCTGCATGCCGATCTCGCGGCAGGCCGCCAGGACCGGCTGCTTTACTATGCCTTTGACCTGCTCTACCTGGACGGGCTCGATCTGCGCGGGGCGCAGCTCGCCGAACGCAAGCGCCTGCTCTCGCAGCTCCTCACTGGAGCTTCCGAGCGCATTCTCTACGCCGAGCACCTGGAGGGAAACGGGCCAGAGATCCAGGAGCGCGCCTGCGCCATGGGCTTGGAAGGCATCGTCAGCAAGCAGCAGGACGCGCCCTATCGCTCCGGCCGGGTGGAAACCTGGATCAAGGTCAAGTGCGGCAAGCGCGATGCGTTTCCAATCATCGCTTTCGTCGAGAAGCTCGGCGCGAATCCGCGCAGGATGGCCTCGTTCTACGTCGGCCGCCGAGCCGGGGACCAGCTTCTCTATGCTGGCAAGGTGCGCGGCGGCTTCACCGAAGCGGAGGCCCGCGATCTGCGCGAGCGACTTGATCCATTGATCCGCAAAGACTCGCCTCTCTCCGAGCCGGTCAACAAGCCGAAGGCGACCTGGGTGGAGCCGGTGATCGAGGCCGAGATCGCCTACAGCACGGTGACGGAAAACAACCTGCTGCGGGAAGCCGTGTTCAAAGGCGTACGCGAGGACCGAGAATTGCCGCCAGCCCGCGCGGTGGCCCGCACGCGCCTGCGAAGAGCGGGCGACCGGCCTCGGATTGCCGTGCCGCGCGAGAACATCCTGCAACTTCTTCCGGATGCCGTGACGCCCTCGAAAGAAGAACTCAGGGCGTACTGGGCAAAAGTCTGGAAGCGCGCGCTTCCGCAGTTCGAGCGCAGGCCCCTCAAG
>JBKOUI010000316.1:0-26100 GCA_046723315.1 Pseudomonadota bacterium
ACCTGTTCTGTCGCGTGCCGATCGCCATGATCACGGCGGCGCTCGGTGGCCAGATCGAAGTACCGACCATCGACGGCGGAAGGACACGAGTAAAGATTCCTGAGGGTACGGAAAGCGGTAAGCAATTCCGGCTCAAGGCCAAGGGCATGCCAGTGCTTCGCTCGAAGCAGCAAGGCGATCTCTACATCCAGGTCGAGGTCGAGACGCCGAAGAACCTCTCGCGCAAGCAACGCGACCTGCTGAAGGCCTTCGAAGAGGCTTCGAATCCCGACACCAGCCCCGCATCGACCGGATTCTTCGCGCGGGTCAAGGAATTCTTCGAAGGCATCCGCGAGTAGCTCCTATAAGTGGTAGAGGGGGAAATGCGGCTCCTGTTCTTTGCCGGCAGCACGCGCGAAGGCTCTTACAACAAGAAGCTTGCGCAGCTTGGCCGCCACATTGCCGAGGCCAACGGCATCGAGGCCGTGTTCGTCGACCTCAAGGACTATCCGATGCCGCTCTATAACGGCGACCTTGAAGCCAGGGAGGGGCCGCCCGAAAAGGCAAGAGAGTTCAAGGCATTGCTCGCCGAGTATCAGGGCGTGTTCATTGCGAGCCCGGAATACAATTCGGGTATCACGCCGCTGCTCAAGAACACCATCGATTGGGTGACGCGCGTGAAAGCCAAAGGCGAGACAGGACTCGAAGTCTACAAGACGCGCGTCTTCGCCATCTCCGGAGCTTCGCCGGGCGGCTATGGCGCGATGCGAAGCCTGCTCCAGCTTCGGCAGATTCTCGAAGTTGGCGTGGGGGCGACGGTGATCCCGCAACAGATCGCCGTGCCGCGGGCGATGGACGCCTTCGATAGTGATGGAAGCCTCAAGGAAAAAGGACAACAGGAACTATGCAAGACCGTAGTCGAAGCGTTGGCCATCGCGGCAAAGAAGTTCGTATCGTGACGGAGCCGCGCGACCGGCTGATCGTGGCGCTCGATGTGCCAAGCGTAGAGGAGGCGAAAGCACTCATCGACAAGCTCGGCGATAGCGTCGGCGTCTATAAGATCGGGCTCGAGCTTCTCTTCGCAGGCGGATTCCGGCTCGCACAGGAGCTTGCCCAGGCTGGGCATGCAGTGTTCATCGATGCGAAACTGCTCGATATCGAAGCGACGGTCGAGCGGGCGACCGCCCAAATCGCACAGAGCGGCGCCGCGTTTCTCACCGTGCATGCCCTGGATCGCAAGACGATCGCCGCCGCCGTGCGTGGCAGGGGCGACGCGCCGCTCAAGCTGCTCAGTGTGACGGTGCTCACCAATCTGTCGCGCGCCGATCTCGCCGAGCACGGCATCGACGAGGCGCCGCTCGCAGTGGTGCAGCGTCGCGCCATGATGTCTCGCGATGGCGGCTTCGACGGGATCATCGCCTCAGCGCAAGAGGCGCGCGCCTTGCGCGAGCGATTGCGGCAATCTCTGATCGTGACGCCGGGCATCCGGCAGGCCGGAGAGGATGCTCAAGACCAAACACGTGTCATGACGCCGGCTGATGCGATCAAAGCGGGGGCGGACTATCTCGTCGTCGGTCGACCCATCACGCGGGCGGCCGATCCGCGTCAAGCGGCGGAAGGCATTGTCGACGAGATCGCCTCAGCGACTAGCTAACTCGCTGAGCTTTGCTTCTACCAGCCGTGCGAGGTGATCGGCGTCGCCTTCGACCAACACCTGCTTTGCCCGCGACGTGCCTCCTTGTGCGACCTTCACCAAAGGGGGTGGCACCTTGAGCCACGTCGCGATGAGGCGCTCCAGCGCCTCGTTGGCACGCCCTTGTTCAGGCAGCGCCCGCACCCGCGCCTTCAGCGCTGTCTCGCCGCCGAAATCCTCGAGCCCCGCAATCTCGTCGCGCGCCGATTTCGGTGTGAGCCGGACCGTCAGCATCACGCCGCTCCTAGCGCGACGAAGCTTGAGCTCGCGCTCAACCGCCGGCCGTCGGCGCGACCAGAGGCAGGATCCAGCCGAGCAGAACCACGTCGCGGATGAACAGCAGGATGAGGATCAGGATCACTGGCGAGATGTCGATGCCGCCGAGATTGGGAAGCAGGCGCCTGATCGGCCGGAGCGCCGGCTCAGTGATGCGGTAGAGCATGTCCGCCACCGAATAGACGAAGCGGTTCTGGGTGTTGACCACATTGAAGGCGATCAGCCAACTCAGGATCGCGCCGGCGATCACGACCCAGATATAGAGGTCGATGACGAGAACGATGAATCCGATCAGGGGTACCATCAAAGGCCTCCGCGCAATTGCTGGTTCATGTAGCGGAGAGGCCGCGATCAGGGCAAGAGGCGGAAGAGGCGAGCCCGGGCTCGCTTGACAGGCTCCGAGGCCGATCCCTAAATGCCTCGCTTCTGGGGCCGTAGCTCAGTTGGGAGAGCGCAGCAATCGCACTGCTGAGGTCAGGGGTTCGATCCCCCTCGGCTCCACCACCCATAATCTGGTAACCGAAAGGCCGCGCCGCCTCACAGGCGCATATTGGCAATTTGTCCCGCCGCGCTAACTATGACACCGCTAGGCGGCGTGTGCGCTTTCACGCTATGCTATCTCCGGGTTGAGCGATCTGGGAGTTCCTTAAGGGTGAGACGCACGGGGTTCGGCCATGGAAACTAAGAGTACGCCCCCATACTCGTCGCGCGTGTTGACGAGGATATGGGCCTTCTTCTCTTTGATTGCAGTCGTGTTCTCGTCCATCACGCGGAAGAGACGGTCGAACAGACACGCATCGCCCTGGAATTGATCTCTACGGCGAAACCTCACCCCGTCGGTTCACCGTCATCAGAGGCTGCCATGGCGAACAAGCAGAACTTTACGCCGGAAGAATGGACCAAGGTTTTGGAAAGCCCGATGGTGGTCGGCATCGCGGTTTCCGCGGCGGAGCCGAGCGGCGTATGGGGGACCCTCAAGGAAGCTTTCGCGAGCAGTTCGGCGCTGCATTCGGCAAAGATCCGCGCCGATGCCAACGAACTGGTCAAGGCAGTTATCGCTGATTTCGAAACCTCGGAGGGAAGGTCCGACATTCAGAAGGCGCTACGCGCGCGTTTCGCTGACGCGGAGCCGCGTGTCTGCGTGAATCGTTCGCTTGCCAATCTGCGGGAGGTCTCGACAATCCTTGACACCAAGGCGCCGGACGACGCAGCCGCCTTTAAGACCTGGCTGCGGGATATCAGCCAAAAAGTGGCCGAGGCGGCCGACGAGGGCGGCTTTATGGGTATCGGGGGGGTGGCAGTAAGTGAGGCCGAGAAAGCGACTCTCGCCGACATCGCCAAGGCGCTGGGCACTTAAGCTGTAGTCACCCCCAACGTGTTTTAGACGGAGAGTCTTGGGCCGCTTTCGGGAGAGGGATCAGCCTTGGCGCGGGCGGTCTCGGTCGTCTTTGGCGCAGCGAGCGGCCTAGGCCATTGTAAATTGCCTTCGGCATCGCGCACCCGGAACAGCAAGCCGACGAACGGGACCAGCAAAATGTCGGGCACGAAACGTCTGACAAAGAGACCGATGCGGTAGATCAGGCCCGGCACGATCACCTTCCGGCCGCGCTTAAATTTCTCATATGCCAAGCGCGCGACCTCCTCGGTGCTCATCACCGGAAGCAGCATGACATAGCGCGAGTTTTCGGCGCCGGCCTTGGCGTGCAGTCCGGTCGCGGTGGTCCCCGGGGCAAGCGCCGAGATGCGCACGCCGGTGTACATCGTCTCATAAGCAAGCGCGCGGCTGAACGACAGGACGAATGCCTTAGCCGCAGCGTAAGTCGCCTGATAAGGCACCGGCATGAAGCCTTCGACCGAGGCGACGTTGAGCACGCCGCCGCTGCCGCGTGCGATCATCCCTGGCAGGAAGCGGCGCGTAAGATCGATCACGGCTCTCGCGTCGAGATCGACGATCTTGCGCAGCGTCGCTAGCTCATGATCCTGGAAGAAGCCGGCCGTCATGATCGCTGCGTTGTTGACGAGAATGTCGGCATAGAGGCCGTAGCGCTTGAGCGCCTCCTCGACGCCGGCGCAGCCTTCGGCAGTGGCGAGGTCGCAAGCGAATACTTTGACATCGACGGAATGGGTTGAAGCGAGCTCGCGCGCGGCCTCGGCGAGCCTTGCCTCGTCGCGAGCAACGAGAAGGAGCGCATGACCTTCGCGTGCGAACTGCTCAGCCAGCGCGCGACCGATTCCCTCCGTCGCCCCAGTGATCACGGTGGCCGGCGCTAGCGTCTCGAGCCTTCTTTCGATGTTCATTCTCAGCGTGTCGCTTCCGTAGAGGAACTTCTAACACACGCTTACGATCCGAGTATGTAGCTTCTCGCCAGCAAACTGAACTCCGACCCAAGATTGGCAAGGCTGTGACGGCCGCGGTGCGGCAGGCTAGAATAGAAATGCGTGCTGCCCGCGCGCGCCTTATCTGCTTCCAAGAAAGCTCCGGCATGACCGCAAACCGCCTGTTGCGTCCTTTTCTTCTGCTCCTCTCAAGCCTCCTGCTCGTGCCGAATATCGCGAAGGCCGCGCCGAGTCTTGCCGAAGCGGTGAAGAAGCTCGACGCGAAGTATCTCACCGTGCCAGATCTTGATGCCAAGGATACCGCGCCGAAGATCGATGCCGGCGGCGGTGGTGACGATGCGAAGCCCGCGCCGCAAGAAATCTCGCAAGACGGTGTGAAAGCGGCGCTCAGCTATATCGAGGAGAAGAGCGAGGAAGGTGACGTGACGCACATCCCCGTCGTCACCATTACCGCCGACGGCAAGGAGATCGCGAAGCTCGAAGGGGACAGCACCGGCTTCTCCGATCCTCCGGTGAGCGTGCAGATCGCGGAGATCGATCCGAGCAATTCCCGTCCCGAGGTGGTGGTGTCGTTCTACACCGGAGGGGCGCATTGCTGCTCGGACACGAGCGTGGTTACGAGCAGTTCCGACGGCAATACCTGGACGACGGTCGATGTCGGCGAGTTTGACGGCGCTCCGCTTCTCGCGAGCGACCTCGACGGCGATGGGCGCTACGAGTTTGCCACGCGCGACAATGCGTTCCTTTATACCTTCTCCTGCTACGCCTGCTCGACGGCCCCGCTCGAAGTGCTCGCCGTCGAGAACGGCACGGTGAAGAACGTCACCACCGAGCCGCGTTTCAAGCCGGCCCATGAATCCACTCTCAAGTTCATCATCGAGGAGGTGCCGGACAGCGAGGTTAACGGCTTCCTGGCCGGTTATGTCGGCGAGAAGAGTCTGCTCGGTGAAGGCAAAGAGGCCTGGGACCTGATGCTCGCCTATTACGACAAGACCTCCGATTGGGGGCTCGAGAGCTGCGACAAGCCTCTCGACGAGAACGGAGAGTGCCCGGGGAAGACTGTAAAGCTTCCCTTTCCGGAAGCACTCGAACGCATGCTTAAGGAAAGTGGTTATAAGGTAGAGAAATGAGCCCGAGCCTTAAGGATTCCGGCCGGAACCCTTGAGGATTGGGCGCCGTTGTTGTGGGCCGGACCTCATTTGAAAGGCGCCGGTCTTACGCCTTTCGAGGAGTTTCGAGTATGGCACCCCGCGCATTCTGGACCGGCCATTTGCGGCTTTCGCTGGTCAACATTCCGGTCAAGCTCTACCCAGCCACTACTGCCGAGCGGAGCATCGCCTTCCACCAGATCCACGAGCCTTCGGGGAAGCGCATCCGCTACCAGAAGATCGCGCCCGGGGTGGGCCCAGTCGAGAACGACGAGATCATCAAGGGCTACGAGTACGAGAAAGGCAAATACGTCCTGATCGACCCCAAGGAGATCGACGACCTCAAGCTCGAATCGAAGCAGACCATCGAGCTCGTCCGCTTCGTCGATGAGAAGGACATCGACGTGCGCTATTACGAGACCCCTTATTATCTGCTTCCTGACGGCGACATGGCCGACGAGGGCTACGTCATCGTCCAGAAGGCGCTCAAGGACACCGGCAAGGTGGGAGTCGGCCAGTTCATCTTGCGCGGCCACGGCAACATTGTCGCCATCAGGCCGTTCGGCAAAGGCCTGATCCTAGAAGTACTGCGGCACGCCAACGAGATCCGCGCGGCAGAACCGATCTTCAAAGAGATCACCGACGTCAAGGTCGACAAGGAGGCACTCGATCTCGCCAAGGAGCTGGTGCAGCGCAAAGCGGGCAAGTTCGACCCCGAACAGTTCAAGGACCAATATACCGAGGCCGTGTGGGAGCTGATCAACGCCAAGCTCGAGCACAGGAAGCCCGAGATTGTGACTGAAGTGCCCACGGCCAAAGTCATCAACATCATGGACGCTCTGAAGAAGAGTGTACAGCAGGGCAAGGGGGCGGCACCCGCCAAGACTACCAAGCGCGGCGCCGCATCCGCCCGCTCGACCAAGAAGGCTGCCAAAGGCACAGCCAGACGGAAGTCGGCTTAAGCCATGGCGCGCGCTTCCGGCCGGGACCCTCTTGCTGAATACAAGGCGAGGCGCGACTTCGCCAAGACGCCGGAGCCGGGGGCCAAGCGCGGCAAAGCCAAGGGCAATAGCTTCGTCATCCAGAAGCACGCAGCAACGCGCACGCATTTCGATTTCCGGCTGGAGCATGACGGGGTGCTGAAGAGCTGGGCCGTGACCAAGGGTCCAAGCCTCGACCCAAGCCAGAAACGGCTCGCCGTGATGACCGAGGACCATCCGCTCGAATATGGCGGCTTCGAAGGCGTGATCCCCAAAGGCGAATATGGCGGCGGCCCGGTGATGATCTGGGACCGCGGCACCTGGGAGCCGATCGGCGACCCCGATGAAGGCCTCGCCAAGGGCGACCTCAAATTCAGGCTGCATGGCGATCGCCTCAAGGGCGACTTCGTGCTCGTGCGCATGAAGCCTCGCAAAGAAGACCGCGGGCGCCAGAACTGGCTCTTAATCAAGAAGCGCGACGACTATGCCGGCGAGGGCAACGAACCCACCCAAGACTTCGACACGAGCGTGAAGAGCGGCCGCACCATGGATCAGATCCTGCACGGCGAGTCCGCCGTGTGGACCTCCAACCGGGCTCAAAAAAAAACTCCGGCGCGGTCAAAGCGCGCGGTGACGGCAAAGCCGCGCAAAAAGCCCGCCGCGCGCTAGGTCCGGCCCCAGAGTTCATCTCGCCTGAACTTGCCACCCTCGACACCGAGGTGCCCACGGGGCGCGGCTGGCTGCACGAAGCGAAATATGACGGCTATCGCATCATCGGGCGAAAAGTCGCTGATGAGGTCACGCTGTTCAGCCGGAGTGGCCTCGACTGGACGGTGCGGTTCCCGGCGATCGCCGATGCGCTACTCACATTTCCCGCAGCGAGCGCGCTCATTGACGGCGAAGTCGCATTCGTGCTGCCGAACGGCTTGACAGATTTCAAGTCGCTGCAAGAGCACATCGACAGTCCACACCCTTCGATCCGCTATTTCGTTTTCGATCTACTCATCCTGGACGGCAAAGACTTGCGCAAGAAGCCGCTAAAGGACCGGCGCGCGCTTCTCGCCAAGCTGATGAGCAGGAAGGGTATCTCCAACTATCTCGTCTACGCCGACTACGTGGAGGGCTCCGGTCTGGAGTTCTTCGAGCAGGCCTGCGGCATGGGCCTCGAGGGCATCGTGTCGAAGCGGGCTGATGCGCCTTACCGCTCGGGCCGCGGCAGGGATTGGGTCAAGATCAAATGCAAGCGCGGCGAGGACTTCGTGATCGGCGGCTACAGCCGCTCGGACGTGAAGGGGAAGCCGTTCTCCTCGCTCCTGCTCGGCACCTTTAACGGCGACAAGCTGATCTATTCCGGCAAGGTCGGCACCGGTTTCGACTCCGCCGCTCTCGATCGGCTCGGACGCAAGTTCAAGCCGCTCGAACAGACAAGATCGCCTTTCGAGGAGGTGCCAGCGGTCGAGCGCAAGGGCGCGGTATGGCTCGAGCCGAAGCTCGTGGCGCAGATCGCCTTTACCGAAAAGACGCGCGACGGCCGGCTCAGGCATCCGAGCTTTCAAGGCTTGCGCGAGGATAAGCCCGCCCGCGAGATGCATCGCGAGCAGTCAGAGGATGAGGAGTCGGCGATGGCTACGACGAAACCTGCGCCCGCGAAAAAGGGCAAGAACCCTGTCTTCGCCGGGATCACGATCTCCAATCCCGACAAGGTCTATTACCCCAAGAGCGGTCTCACCAAGCTCGACATCGCCAAGTACTACGAGACGGTCGCGCCCTTCATCCTGCCCTACGTCGCGAAGCGGCCGATCAGCTTAGTGCGCTGCCCCGAGGGCATCGAGGGCGAGCGCTTCTTCCAGCGCCATGCCATGAAGGGCATGAGCAAGGCTATCAAGCAGATCCCGATCCCGGGCGGCGAGACCGACAAGCCCTATCTCTATATCGACGACGAGGAAGGGCTGTTCGGGCTCATTCAGATCGGCACCTTGGAGATTCACGACTGGGGCGTGTCGATCTCCCGTGTCAGCGAGCCTGACCGGCTTGTGTTCGACCTCGATCCCGACGAGGGACTTGACCTCGGCACGCTCAAGGCGGCAGCGGCTGAGGTGCGCGAGTTCCTCGAAGATCTTGGCTTCAAGAGCTTTCTCAAATCGACCGGCGGCAAGGGGCTGCATCTTGTGGCGCCGCTCGCGCCGAAGCTTGGCTGGGACGTGGTCAAGGCGTTTGCCAAGGCCATTGCCGATGCGCTCGTGAGCGCGCGGCCCGATCGCTATACGGCGAACCCGCTCAAGAAGACGCGTGAGGGCAAGATCTTCGTCGACTATCTGCGCAATCAGCGGGGAGGCTCGGCCATCGTGAATTACTCGACGCGCGCCAAGGAGGGGGCGCCCGTCGCCTGCCCGCTCAGATGGGATGAGCTCAAAGCGCTTAAGGCGGCGTCGCCATACACGGTGAAAACGCTGCCCACGCGGCTGAAAGCGATGAAGCGCGACCCGTGGCAGGGATTCTCCTCCACGCGCCAATCCATCACCGCAAAGGCGCGCAAGGCGCTCGGTCTTTAAGTGCCTTACTGCGCCGGCGGAGTTGCCACGAGACTCGTCCAGTAGTCGGCAAACACGATCGCAGACAGAACGAAGCCCAGGATCACATTCACCACGACGCCGGCAGTGAAGCCGAGGAAGGGCTTCGAACCTACGTTTGCAAAATCGCGAAAGCGCGTGGTGAGTCCGATCGACAGAAAGCAGAAGGTGAAGGCCCAGGAGCGAAGGTCTTTTATCGGCGCCACAAGATTGGGCTCCACCAGCTTCTTGTAGTCCGCAAAGCTGTAGCCGGCGACGACGAGCGTCACGAGCAGCGAGGCGACGAGAAAGCCGACCACGAATTTCGGGAATCGCCACCAGATCTCCCGCGGGCTCGGGCGGACGCCGCTCTCCTCTACCTCCCAGCGCGTGGTGGCGATCAGCGCGAAGATGAAGGCCCAAATGCCGATCCAGATGTCGCGCCCGATCACTTTCATCAAGGTGAAACTTGCCAGCGCGTGCTCAGTGGTGCCTGGAATGGCGCCGTTGGAAGCTTCGGCGATACCGCCATAGGCCTGCGCCGCGGCAAGCCCTGTCGCATCGGCAAATTCAGAGTTGCCGATCCAGGCGCCGGCGATGACTGCGGGCAAGCCAAGCGCCTTCGCGGCGAAGGGAAGCACGAAGATCATCACGATGGCCCAGAACACCACGATGGCGATGGCAACCGAGGCTTGCTCTTTGGTCGCCTTCACGGCTCCTGCCATGGCAATCGTTCCAGACACGCCGCAGATGGCGCCGCCGGCGCCAAGGCAGGCCGCGAGCCTGCGGTCGAGTCCGAGCGCACGGCTTGCATAGAAGATCACAGCGAACGTGACGACCGAAACGATGGTTGCCTGAAACAGCGCGAGCGGGCCAGCCCACACGATAAGCATGAACGGAAGCGTGGCGCCGAGCAGCACGATGCCGGTCTTGATGTAGTACTCGACACGAAACCCGGCATCCATCCAGGACGGCAGCGTGACGAAATTGGCGATAAGGAGGCCGACCACGAGGCCGACCAATGGCGGCTCGAGGCTGTAGATGCCCGCCTGCTTCCATTGGCCGATCGTGAAGATGATCAGCGAGAGGACATAGACGAAGGCGAAGGAGAGAAGGAACTCAGCTGACCTGAAGCCCATCGCCCGGGTGCTGACGCCGAATGCTGCGGCCCAGAAGAGGAACTGCAGCACGTACCAGCCCCATTGCGCGGCGAAATGCTCGCGGAGAGTCGCGAAGCTGTCCCAGCTCGGCGGCTTCACCGCGATCGGCTTAATGGTGCCGCCAGCGAGATAGAAGATGATGGCGGCGATGACGATGCCGAGCCCGAGCCAGACGGCCCACCAATCCTCCTTGCGCCAGAGCTCGCTCCAGCCTCGAGGTTCGGCCGTGCCCGCAGGCGGCTTGCCTGAGGTTAGTGACGTGCGTGTCGTTTGCGCCTTGACCATCGATGCGCCCTTTGATTGCAAGACAGGTTCGTACACCCTGCTCACGGAGCAGGATTCCGGATGCGATGCGTTCGTGTCAATCTAACGACTGGGGCGAGAACGGGAACGGGAGCAGCAAACGATGACGAGTCAGGTTTCGCGAAAGCAGGCGAAGTACTCTCGCCATTTTTCCCTGGTCTTGTGCGCTGCGCTGCTTCCGTGCGGCATCACATCGACCACGCTCGCGGTCGAGTCGAGCGACGTGGTGACACCGCTCGTGGCGATGCCGCTCGCCGAGCCCAACCCAGCACTCGGCGCCGATGACAAGATTCACCTGGCTTACGAGTTCGTGCTGATGAACATGGCGCAGGGCGTGGTGACGATCGAGAAGGTCGAAACGCTCGACGCCGCAAGCGACGCGGTGGTCGGAACGCTCAGCGGCGATGCGCTCGCGCAGATGATCAAGCCAAATGGCGGCGCGAAGGGACCCGAGCTTCAAGGCGGGGGCTCCGGAATTCTCTTCATGGATGTGACGCTCGCGAGAGACGCGACGGTGCCGAAGGCGATCAAGCATCGCTTCGAAATGACTGTAGCGCAGGCGCCGGCACAAGAGGTAAGCCTCGATGCCGATCCCTCGCCGCGGCCGCCGCAAGACGTCTCCTTCGTCAGCGATCCTCTACCGGTCGGACCGGCGGCGGTCGTGGTGGCGCCTCCTGTCAAAGGATCTCGCTGGGTAATCGGCGGTGGGTGCTGCACGCCGATCGGCTATCACCGCGGCGCCACGCTGCCGATCAACGGCACGCTGCACGTCCCTGAACGCTTCGCCATCGACTTCGTGCAATTGAACGCCAAGGACATGCTGTACACCGGGGATATGCACAAAGTGGAGGACTACGAATTTTTCGGCGACGAGATTTATGCCGCAGCCGATGGCACCGTGGTCGCAACCGAGGATGACCTGCCCGAACAGATACCGGGGAAATTGCCCGAGGACGCGACAATCCAGATGGCGGCGGGCAACCACGTCGTGGTCGATATCGGCGAAGGCCGCTTCGCCTTCTACGCCCACATGCAGCCCGGCAGCATCAAGGTGAAGCTCGGCGACAAGGTGAAGACCGGCCAAGTGCTTGGGCTTCTCGGCAATACCGGTAACACCGATACGCCCCATCTCCATTTCCACATCATGGATGGACCGTCGCCGTTACTTTCCAATGGCCTGCCCTTTTTGTTCACCACGTTCACCGGCGAAGGGCATCTCGTCGATGAGCAACCGTTGTTCACCGGCGGCGTCGTTACGATCGACAAATCCGCACTTGCCGGGCTGCATGAGAACGAATTTCCCCTTCACGATCAGGTCGTGAGCTTTCCATAAAGTTGCCCCACCTTGCCCGCGGCCGCCCGGCAGGCAAAGATAACGGCCGAGCCAAGGAGGAGTGCATGACACGGTGGACCCCAGATCCGACCTTCTATCCCTCGCCGCGGCTCGCGGCCAAAGCGCCGGCCGAAACGCTTGCCTATGTGGCGACCTTCGCGCCGAAGCGCGATGTCCCCGATGCCATCGCCGTAGTCGACGTCGATCCTTCCTCGCCGAGCTATGCGAAAATCGTTGGGCGCGTCGACATGCCGAAGGTCGGCGACGAGTTGCACCATTACGGGTGGAACGCATGCTCATCATGCCTCTGTCCCAACGCCCCGCACCCGCACACCGAGCGGCGCTATCTCGTGGTTCCGGGCTTGCGATCCTCGCGCATCTACATCCTCGACACCAAGCCCGATCCTAAGAGTCCTACGATCGTGCGGGTCATCGAGCCGGAAGAAGTCATCGAGGCGACCGGCTACAGCCGGCCGCATACGGTGCATTGCGGACCTGACGGCATCTATGTCTCGGCGCTCGGCGATGCGAACGGGGAGACGCCGGGTGGCGTGTTCCTCATGGATCCCGAGACCTTCGATGTGCTCGGCCGCTGGGAGGTCGAGCGCGGGCCGCAGCGCCTTGCCTATGATGCCTGGTGGCATCTCGGCTACGACACCATGGTCACCAGCGAATGGGGCGCGCCGAACACCATCGAGAGCGGGCTGATCCCTGAGATCCTGCTCGGCGCCCAATATGGGCGGCGTCTGCATTTCTGGGACTTGCAGAAGCGCAAGCATCTCCAGGAGATCGATTTCGGGCCCGATTATCAGCTCGTGTTCGAGCTGAGGCCCGCGCACGATCCGACCAAAGCCTACGGCTTCGTCAATTGCGTGATCAGCCTCAAGGATCTGTCGGCCTCGATCTGGACCTGGTACCGCGCTGGCGACACCTGGGCGATCAAGAAGATCATTGAGATTCCAGCCGAGCCTGCCGACCCCAATCTACTGCCTCCGGTGCTGAAAGGCTTTAAGGCCGTGCCTCCGCTCGTCACCGACATCGATCTCTCGATGGACGACCGCTTCCTCTACGTCGCGTGCTGGGGCACCGGCGACCTCCGCCAATACGACGTGAGCGATCCGTTCAACCCGAAACTCACCGGCAAGGTCAGGATTGGCGGGATCGTGTCGCGCGCTTCGCATCCCGCGGGCAATGGCGCTTTGAATGGTGGACCGCAAATGGTCGAGATCAGCCGCGACGGCCGGCGCGTCTATTTCACCAATTCGCTTTACGGCGCGGTCGATCCGCAATTCTATCCCGAGGGCCTCGACGGCTGGATGGTGAAGCTCGACGCCGGCGCCAATGGCGGCATTGCGTTCGATCCGCGCTTCTTCGTGACCTGGCCGAAAAGCCATCGCCCGCACCAGGTGCGCCTGCAAGGTGGCGACTGCTCCTCCGACTCTTATTGCTATCCTTAAAATTATCGTCATGGCCGGGCTCGTCCCGGCCATCCACGTATTCATTGTCATTGCCCGGCTTGACCGGGCAATCCAATAACCCCTGTGTGCGCGGTTAACTGAAACCGCGATTACTGGATTCCCGCTTGCGCGGGAATAACCCTTGTCTAATGAGCGAAATGTCCAACATCTCGCCATGGTTGGTCCTAATCGGGCTCGGCGCGTTTCACGGGCTCAACCCGGCCATGGGCTGGCTGTTTGCCGTTGCGCTCGGCCTTTATCGCCAGAGCCGCGCAACCGTGCTCATCTCGCTGATCCCGATCGCGATCGGCCACGCGCTCGCCATCGCCGTCGTCGTCTACGCGGTGATCGGGCTCGGCATGGCGATCGACGAGCACGCGTTCCGCATCCTCTCTGGCGTGTTGCTCATCGCCTGGGGCCTCTATCATCTGCTCTACGGACATCGCCATCGCGTGCGCATCGGGCTCAAGACCGGGCTCGTCGGTCTCGCGGTGTGGTCCTTCGTCATGGCGACGGCGCACGGCGCCGGCATGATGCTGATCCCGGTGTTGATGCCCCTCGAGCAGATGGGCGAGCACGCCCATCTCATGCCGGCAACGCACTCGCTCTGGATCGCCTCGCTCGCCGTTCTGGTGCACAGCCTCGCCATGCTCGCCGTGACGGGTATCGTCGCGCTGATCGTCTATGAGTGGGTAGGGCTTGATTTCTTGAGGCGCGGCTGGATCAACCTCGATCTTTTGTGGACCGCGGCCCTTATCGGCATTGGCTTATGGTTGCTGCTCGCCTGACCCGGCTCCTTGCCGACCGCCATCAAGCTACATAGCTTTAGGCGAACTTAGGAGAGGGAGGGCCTCAATCGTGGCGATCCATTCGCGGGGCGGGCGCGGAATGCGGCTCGGCTTGAGCGCTGCTTGCGCCTTTGCTTTCCTTCTCTTTTCCCAGCCGGCCCTCGCCGCCAAGCGGCTCGCCCTCGTCATCGGCAACAACACCTATGAGAACGTACCGCAGCTGCAAAAGGCGGTGAACGACGCCGACGCCATAGCGCAAGAATTGTCCAAGATCGGCTTTGACGTAGTGAAGGCTGAGAATGTCGGCCGACGCGCCATGAGCAGGGCTCTGTCCGAGCTTGAAGGCAAAATCGCGACGGGGGACACGGTGCTCATTTATTTCGCCGGTCACGGCTTTGCCATCGACGGCACGAACCCTTCTCCCCGTCGATGTGCCGCCGGTGGGCCCGGGCGAGGAACGCCTCGCCGAAGACGCCTCCTTTGCCGCCAATGGACTTTCCGACCGCTTGCAGCAGAAGGGCGCCACCACCGTGATCCTCATCCTCGACGCCTGCCGCGACAATCCCTTCGCGATCGAAGGCAAGCGCTCGATCGGCTTGACGCGCGGGCTCGCCCGCATGGATCCCGCCGAAGGGATGTTCGTGCTGTTCTCGGCGGGGCAAGGTCAATCGGCGCTCGACCGCTTGAGCGATGCCGACAATTCCGTGTTCACCCGTACGCTGCTCCTCGAGATGGAGACGCCTGGCCAGTCGATGGTGCAGATCGCCAAGAAGACGCAAGCCAAGGTGCGCGAGCTCGCCGCCAAGGTCGATCATCTTCAAGTGCCGGCCTATTACGATCAGATCGTCGGCGATCTCTATCTTTCGCCCGAAGGCGCGAGTGGTGGGAGCGTGGCCAAGTTGCAGGAAGGCGGTGGCGAGAGCGTGCTGCCGCCGCAAGAGCAGAAGGTCGCGGCGCTGACAGCAGGACCACAACCTCTGACCAGCTTCATGCGCTCGAATGCGGGTTGGACGGTGAACGTATCGCTGCCCGAAGCAGCGACCCAATTCGGCTATCGCATCGGCGACCAAGGCAGCTTCACTGACGCAGGCTTCATCGACGCACTCGACCAGCGCACGGGCATGCGCATGCCGAAGACCTATTTCGAGCTGCCCCCCGATCAGGGCAAGACCAAGCTCTATTTCACCTGGCGCGACAAACGCGGCGAGCAGGCCGACATCGTCACCATCAATTTCGACCCGCAAGCCGCGCTCGCCGAGAGCGAGAAGAAGACCCTCGAGGAATTATGGACCGCCTGGATCGACTTCCGCGATTGGAACGGCGCCATGCTCGTCTATTTCTCGCACCTCATCACCTATCGCTGCGCGATCCAGGAAGTGCGCTACGGCTACAACGGCGACGCTGCCGATCAAGTCTACAAGCTGCCGCCCTGCAACATTCTCGATCCCAACAGCGTCCCCGAGGATGCCAAGATCTATATGAAGGTTCCGCCCAAGACGAAGTCGATGCAAGTGCAGCTCACCTATCTCGACGGCACGCAATCGCCGGTGCGCAGCTTCAATGCCCCACACTAGGTGCGCTTTCTTCGTCGAGCCCTCCTGCTTGACCGCCGCCGCCGGGACGCAATGTCCCAGTCTCCGCCGATGCCTTTGGGCGTAGCATCGTCCATTGGGCGGCTCAGGGGCATGGGCCGCGCGTATGGAGGGAAACATGCGTACATTGGTGATCTTGCTTGCCGCAGCAACGGCTCTGTTAGGTTTGGGCTATGTCTTCCAGGCGAACGCCAAGATGGGCGTCCTGCAACGTCCCGCCGAGTCCTTCTCGCCGGTCGAAAATGCAGATTGTGTCGAACAGGGATTCTTCTGCCCCAAGGGCTCTACCTTGCAGTGCGATCCCTTCTGCGTTTGCGCGAAATGCGGCGCTGCTCATCCGGCGCAGCCGACGCATAGGCACATCAAGCACATCTAACGATCGGCGCCCGGCTCAGTCCGAGACGCTGACCTAGGGGCGATGGTTAAGGCCCATTGAAAGTTTGTTCAGACCCTTGGCCGCAAGGTACCGGCCATGGGGGCGAGGGTCGCGTCTCTCGTATTTTGCCTTTCCGTGGCGGTCTGCCTTGGCGCGCTGTTCGGCTGCGCCGGAGGCAACTTCAATTCCGGCCAGCGCGCGCCTTGGCGCGGCAAGGTCGAGGAGGCCTGCCTCACCGGCGGCGCGGTGCACGCCTCGGCCTATGTGACGCCGATGGAGACCATCGACGGGCCCGGCGTGTGCGGGCTCGAACGCCCGCTCCGCGTGTCGGGACTCTCGGACGGCCGCGTCACCGTCACGCCGCCTGCGACAATTGGCTGCCCCCTGACCGCGGCGCTCGACCGCTGGATCGAGGCGTCGGTTCAGCCGGCGGCCTATCGCTATTTTGGCAGTCGCGTAACTGAGATAGGCCAGATTGCCTCCTATGGCTGCCGTGGGCGGAACGGCAACAACTGGGGCAGAATCTCAGAGCATGCCTTCGGCAATGCGCTGGATATCGCCGCCTTCCGGCTTGCTAATGGCCAGATCATCGCCGTGGCCAATGCCTGGTGGCGGGGCACGCCGCGCGAGCAGGCCTTTCTCGCGGCGGTGTTCACCGGCGCCTGCCAGGAATTCTACACGGTGCTCGGCCCGGGCAGCGACCGCTTCCATTACAACCACATCCACGTCGATCTCTTGCTGACTAACGCCGAGCATGGCTCCCACTACTGCCGGCCCATGCTGCGGCGCGGCGTGCCGGTGGCCGAAGCCCCCAGCGACCCGAAAACCACCGCTTCGGTGATGCCGCTGCCCTTTACGGGCCCAGGCGCCGACTAAGTCGAAAAGACCGCCACTGTTGCAGCTTCGCCACGTCTATCCGGCCCAAGACCAAGTATGATCCTGAGTCGGGGGGGATCCGCACCAGGAGCGCAACAAAACTGAGCGCGAGCCATGAGCCTGCGGGCTAGGCAGATGGAGGGGCGCGATGGCAGCTGAATCATTGGTGCAGATGCTGGAAGAGATCGCCGTCGGCCTCCGAGCCGGGGACGAGGAAATCTACGGCTGGCTGCGACAGCAACTTAAGGAGTGTGGCGCAAGCGAGATTTCAGTCGAGCTTGCCATGGGCGTGATCGCGAGGCTCTTGCCCGAAGAGGCGCAAGGCAATCTCGAAGCCGCTCACCACCACGCGCGGCGCTGGGCTCACTGACCGGCCTCTATCGCCTTTGCGCTGGCAAATGCGTTTAGTGCCGAGCGCAGCCGTTGCCAGTCAGCCTCCCCACCGGGAAGTCCGAACCGAAGCCAGGCCGGATACTCGTTAAACCGCCGCACGAAGATTCCAGACTCGCCGAGATGTCGGAATAGCCTAGCCGCTTCGTTGCTGCGCGCGAGGCGGAACAGTGACGTCCCGCCGATGACTTCGAGCCCGGCGCCGGCGAGTAGAACGTCGAGCTTCAGCGCGGCTTCCGCAAGCGACGTGCGAGTCGTCTCTCGCCATGCCGCATCGGCAAGCGCCGCGCGGCCGACTAAAACCGCGGCGCTCGACACAGGCCATGGTCCGAGCGTGGCAGCGAGCCGCAAAGCGACGGCTGGAGTGGCGATGGCAAAGCTCAGCCTCAATCCCGAGAGCCCATAGAACTTGCCGAAGGACCGCAGCGCCACGATGTTGCCTCGCTCGACTTGCCCCGCGAGGCTCAAGCCCGGCGCGCCGACATCCATGAAAGCCTCGTCCACCAGGAGCAGCCCACCACGCCGTCGCAATCGGTCGGCAAGAGCGAGCAGGGTGTCCTTGGTAACGATCCGGCCGTCGGGATTGTTGGGATTGACCACGATGGCAATGCGCGCATCTGCGAGCTGTCCGACCTCTGCGGCCTCGACCACGTTATGACCGGCGAGCTCCGCTACGCGCGCATGCTCGGCATAAGTCGGGGCGAGCACTGCGGCGTGGCCGCGAGCCAGTAGAAAGCCGACTTGCGCCACCAGGATTTGCGAGCCTGGCGCGACCACAACATGCGCAGCCGATGGCGCGCCATACGCCTTGGCCGCAATCTCCTTAAGCTCGAGCAGGGCCGCCTGCTCGGGCAGCCGCGCATAGAGTCTCTCGGCAATTTCCGGCAAAGGATAAGGCTGGGGATTGATTCCGGCCGACAGGTCGAGGAAAGGTTCGGGCGCGTTGGGAAACAATTTCCGCGCGGCGCCGAGATCGCCGCCATGATTGAGTGGCGCAAGGTCTCCCGGGATGGCCATGTCTGCTGTGCTCACGCTGCTTGCGCTTCTGTTCGAGGCGACCTTCGGTTACCCGGAGCGGCTCGCGACGAGGCTTGGGCATCCGGTGGCTTGGATTGGGCGGCTGATCGAGCTTCTCGACCTTCGACTTAACCGCGTCGGCGATGCCCCGCCACGCCGTCGCGCCGCCGGCGTGCTCGCCATCTTCATCGTCATCATCATTGTCGCTGCAGTTGCGTTCCTCATAGAGCGTAGCCTCTTGCTCCTCCCCTTCGGCCTCATCCTTGTCGCCATCGTCGCCAGCACGCTGCTCGCCCAGCGAAGCCTGCACGTCCATGTAGAGCAAGTCGCCGTGGCCTTGGAACAGGATGGTCTCGAAGCCGCCCGCGAGGCAGTATCGCACATTGTCGGCCGCGATACCGCACGGCTCGACGAGGCGGGCATTGCACGGGCGGTGATCGAAAGCCTTGCCGAGAATTTCTCCGATGGCGTGGTGGCGCCCTCTTTCTGGATGCTCATCGCAGGCCTCCCCGGCGCGGCGATCTACAAGGCGATCAACACCGCCGACAGCATGATCGGGCATCGCACCGAACGACACGAGGATTTCGGTTGGGCCGCCGCGCGCCTCGATGATCTCGTGAACCTACCCGCATCTCGGCTTACGGCTCTTTTCCTAATTGCCGCCGCCTATTCCACGCCACGCGCTTCAGCTTCCGACGCTTTAGAAGCCGTTAGGCGCGACGCCTCCCGCCACCGCTCGCCGAATGCCGGGTACCCGGAGGCGGCCATGGCCGGTGCGCTCGACCTCGCGCTGGCAGGGCCGCGCTCCTATCATGGTATCGAGACTGACGATACCTGGATGGGAAACGGGCGGCCCGCCGCCACCGCTTCAGACATTCGCGCTGCGCTTTCTCTATATCGGCGTGCCGACGCGCTGCTGATCGGGTCTGTCGCCCTGATCGCCATTCTCATCGCGCTAGCGTGAGCAGCCGGTCGACGTTGACATGTGCTTCGAGGTGGCTCGCGAGTTTGTCGAGCGTCTCATCAACCAAGCCGTCGTAGACGATGCTAGGTGCACCGCCCGCCAAGCGTTTGAGCCATGCCGCACGCTGCCTGTCGTCGGCGAACAAGCCGTGGATGTAAGTACCGACCACGCGCCCATCCGCCGTCATCGCACCTTCGGGCGAGCCGTCGCCAAGCCTGGCAAACGGCCGCGCCCGATCGGGCCCTTCGGTCACCCCGATATGCATCTCGTAGCCTGCAAGAGGCGCCTCATCGAAGCTTGTGCCTTCGACCTTCTCTAGCCGCTTCTCTGCCGACAGCGTGGTCTCGACATCGAGCAGGCCAAGTCCGCGGGCACTCCCCGTCGTACCCTCGACTCCCTCGGGGTCGTTGATGATGCGGCCGAGCATCTGATAGCCGCCGCACAGCCCGAGCACCGCGCCGCCGCGACGGAGATGGGCCGCGATATCGATGTCGAAGCGCGCGTCGCGCAGGGCCGCGAGATCGGCGATGGTCGCTTTGGAACCAGGCAGGATGACGAGTTGTGCATCGCCAGGCAGTGCCGTGCCGGGCCGCACTTTGACGAGATCGACCGCGGGTTCCGCATCCAGAGGGTCGAGGTCGTCGAAATTGGCGATGTGCGGCAGGAGCGGGACTGCGATCTTCACCCGCGCGTCTGGCTTCGCCGGGCGGTCGGTAGAAAGGGCTAGCGCGTCCTCCGCCGGCAATAGCCGCGCATCGGGAAAGAACGGAATGAGCCCGAGCGCTTCCCAGCCCGTCGCTTCGGCGATTAGAGCCATACCGCTAGCGAAGAGCTCAGGGTCCCCGCGAAATTTGTTGACGAGGAAGCCCTCGATCAGCGCCGCGTCAGCTCCATCGATCACGGCCTTGGTGCCGGCGAGCGACGCGATCACCCCGCCACGGTCGATGTCGCCGATCAGCACGACTGGCACATCTGCTGCCCGCGCGAAGCCCATATTGGCGATGTCGCTGGGGCGAAGATTGATCTCCGACGCGCTGCCTGCACCCTCGGCGAGCACGATGTCGACGTCGGCCTTGAGCCGCGCGAAGCTGTCCAGCACGAAGGGCATCAGCTCCGGCTTTGCCTTCTGGAACTCCGCCGCCGTCGCGCGGCCGTAGACCTTGCCCTGCACTACGACTTGGGCGCCGACCTCGCTCTGCGGTTTGAGCAGTACCGGGTTCATGTGCACCGAGAGCGGCGTCCCCGCGGCACGCGCCTGAAGCGCCTGTGCACGGCCGATCTCGCCGCCGTCTTCCGTCACCGCCGCGTTGTTCGACATGTTCTGCGGCTTGAACGGCGCGACTTTCAATCCGCGCCGGTGAAGCAAGCGGCAAAGCCCGGCGACGATCAGCGACTTGCCGACGTCAGAGCCGGTGCCTTGGAACATGAGCGCGCGGGCGGCCACGCTTTTAGAACTCGATGCCTTCTTGGGCCTTCACGCCCGCGGCGAAGTGGTGCTTCACCAACGTCATGTCGGTGACGAGGTCTGCCGCATCGACCAGTGCTTGCTTGGCGTTCCGGCCGGTCACCACGACATGCAGGTCTGGGCGGCGCGTCTTCAGAGCCGCAACCACGTTGTCCAAAGGCAGATAGTCGTAGCGGAGCGCGATATTGAGCTCATCGAGAATGACGAGCGCGAAGCTCGGGTCCGCCATCAGTTCTTGCGCCTTGGCCCAGGCGCGCTCGGCCGCTTCCATGTCGCGGGCAAGATCCTGCGTCTCCCAGGTGAAGCCTTCGCCCATCGAATGCCACGACACCTGGTCGCCGAATTTCGCCAGCGCATCGCGCTCGGCGCTGTGCCACGCGCCTTTGATGAATTGCACCACGCCGACGCGCTTGCCGCGTCCGAGCATGCGCAGCGCGAGCCCGAAGGCTGCCGTCGATTTACCTTTACCGGTACCGGTGTGGACGATGAGCAGGCCCTTCTCGAGTTTCTTGCCGGCGACCTCCTCGTCCTGCACCGCCTTGCGCTTGGCCATCTTGGCGCGATGACGCTCGGCCTCTTGCTCGTCGACCGGTTTCGTCATGGGCTTTTCACCGCGGCCGCGATGCCTGCCACCATCATGATCACGCGGTCTGCCTGCGCCGCCAGCATTTGATTGAGGTTCCCCTGCAGGTCGCGGAACCTGCGGGCGAGTGCGTTGTTAGGCACGATCCCAAGCCCCACCTCGTTGGAGACGATCACGGTAGGTCCGGGTCTTTCGTCCAATGCGTCTTGCAACCTCCGGATTTGGGCGTCGATGTCGGTCCCGCGCTCCATCAGATTAGACAGCCAAAGGGTGAGGCAGTCGACCAAGACCGCTGCACCCGGCGGCGCGGCGCGCAGCGCGCCGGCAAGATCGTGCGGCGCCTCGACGGTCTGCCATCCGTCAGCGCGCCTCGCCCTATGCGCCGCAATGCGCTCGGCCATTTCCTGGTCCCTTGCTTCTGCTGTCGCCACATAGATCCACGGCTGCGGATAGGTCGTGATCAGCCATTCGGCATAGCGGCTTTTGCCTGAGCGTGCGCCTCCGAGCACGAGCGTAATCAGCCCGCGCCCGCCGGCACCGCCTTTTGCCATGGCTCAGCTTGCGCCGAGGAAGCGGCCTCGGAACAGCCCGGCGAGTCCTCCGAGCAGCACCCAGAACAGCAGCGTCGTCAGCACCACCGCGACGATGAAGCTGTGATGCAGGCCTTCCGGAATCGCCGTCTCGTAGCTTGCGGGTTGAGGCGCACCGATCACATGAGGTGCAACCAAAAGCACGATGGCTACCAGCACAGCCCATGGCGAGCGGCCATAGAACAAAAGGCTGAGAGCGATCGCCGTAGAGGCCGCGGTTGCCACCCACCATAGTTGGCGCGCGCCAAGCTCTGCCGCAGGCATGGCTGGAAGCTCTGGCGGAAGTCCAAGACTCGGGGCAAGCGTGAACACGGCAAAGCCGGCAAGCCCCCAAAATACGCCTTGGCGCCAGTTCCTGATGCCGCCCGCAAGCTCGCTCGCGGCGACGAGCAGAAGGGCAAAGCCGACACCCGTCAGAACATTGGCGAGCAGCGAAAAGGCCGTGCGCTCGAACCCATTGGACGGTTGCCAGCCTTCCTCGCTGTGCTCATGGGCAGATGCCTGAGCGACATCGCCGTGATGGTGCGCCGGCGGGACGGCGCCCTGCTCCTCGTAGACCTCGGCCTTGAGAATGAGCGGCACGGTGGTGAGCTGTTGCGCCACCGTCATTGCCAGTCCGGCGACCGCACCTGCGATCGCGGCGACCAGCACGATGTTACGGAAGTAATCCATGGCGCGCCCGCTAGTGGCAGGGGAAGCCCATGGAGTGGCGATAGTCATGCGCGGCGTTATGCACCGCCATGATGTGCGAGAAGCCGACCCCGCCGACGATGAATAGTCCGAGCAGAGCAGCTGCGAAGAGTGATATGGCGCGTGAGGCGGCGAGCTCGGCGACGGCGTGCGGCGCGACGCCTGTAGTTTCGGTTGGTAGCGAGTTCATGCGATCCCCCTTCTCGCCCTCCACCCGAGGGCGCGGGCTAGCGTTGACGCCGCCGGCAGGTCTCCTGGCTCGCGGGTCCTAGCTTTTCCTCGGCCTTCCCGGAGCGAAAAGCTCCAGTGGCAGGTGGAGGGAAGCTCGCCGCTCACAGTTGCGGGGGCAGCTGCGGCATTGAGAGTGATCCTCACCGCGTTCCCTTTTTCGTCCCGCACCACGCGGGAACCGACGACGAGGACGACTATAGCCGCCCGGCCATCCGGCGCAAGCCGCCTCCCTGATCGCATTTGACAAGAGCGAGGCCTCCCGCCTTAACTGCTTGTATTCGACGGTCTCTCTTTCGAGAGCGAACAGGGAACGCGGTACGGAGAAGAGCTCCAAATCCGCGGCTGCCCCCGCAACTGTGAGCGGCGAGCCCGAGCCAAAGCCACTGGGAGATCCCGGGAAGGCGGCGAGGGCTGAGACCCGCGAGCCAGGAGACCTACCGTCGATGCAGTCGCCTTCCGGGCGGGGTGCCTCGGCGGCGGTTGGTTCCTTGGCTGCCGTTCCGGCAGCTTCACGCGCCCTGTTGTCGCAAACAGTCCGTTCAGAGGAGCGACTCCGCGTGGCACTCACCGACATCGACCAGGACGAAGACGCGAGGATCGAGGCGATCGTCTCGGCCACGGTCTATGTCTGCATCACCTGCCGGCGCGCGACCGACCCAGAGGATGCGCCCCGCCCTGGGCTTGCGCTCGCGCGCGCCACCGGTCGCGCTGCTGAAGGAACTGGCGTCACGGTGCTGCAGGTCCGCTGCCTCGCCAATTGCTCGCGTGTTCTGAGCGCTGCGATCAGATGCGACAACACCTGGACTTATGTGTTCGGCGGGCTCGACGCCGAGAGAGACGCCACCGCTCTGATCGAAGGCGCGCGGCTGCTGGCGCGCGCCGAGGACGGCATCATGCCGTGGCGTGGACGGCCCGAAGTTCTGAAACGCGGCCTGATCGCCCGCGTGCCCCCGCTCGATTTCGTGGAGGAAAATGAATGACGTCGCTTGCCCGCGTTCCCTGCACCATCGTCACCGGGTTCCTCGGCTCGGGCAAGACCACGTTGATCCGCCATGTGCTGGCCAATGCCAACGGGCGCAGGCTCGCCATCATCGTCAACGAGTTCGGCGATGTCGGCATCGACGGCGAGATCCTCAAAGGCTGCGGCAACGCTGCCTGCCCCGAGGAAAACATCGTTGAACTCGCGAATGGCTGCTTGTGTTGCACTGTGGCCGACGAGTTCGTGCCTGCTCTCGATCAGATCCTCGCGCGTGAGCCGGCGGTCGAGCATATAGTGATCGAGACGTCCGGCCTCGCTCTGCCCAAGCCGCTGGTCCAGGCATTCCATTGGCCTGCCATCAAGAGCCGCGTCACGGTTGACGGCGTGGTTGCCGTTGTCGATGGCGCTGCCCTCGCTGACGGTCAGGTTGCCGCGGATCTCGACGCGCTCAAGCGTCAGCGCGCCGCCGACACCGCACTCGACCACGACGATCCCATCGAGGAGGTGTTCGGCGACCAGATCGCTTGTGCCGATCTCGTGGTGCTCAACAAGCGCGACCTGCTCGACGACGCCGGCATGAAGAAGGCTGTGGCGACGGTCTCAGGCGCGCTGCCGCGCGCGGTGAGAGTGGTCACGGTCGCTGACGGTAAGGTCGATCCAGCCGCTCTTCTCGGACTTGGCGTCGGCACCGAGGACGACATCGAAAACCGCAAGACGCTGCACGACGACGAGCTGGAGCACGACCACGACGACTTCGAGAGCTTCGTCGTGGAGATGGGCGAGGTCAGCGATCCTGCCTCCGCCGCGAGGCGCATCGCCTCGGTGGCGGAAGCCCATAACATCTTGCGAATGAAGGGATTTTTGGCCGTTACCGGCAAGCCCATGCGGCTCCTGATCCAGGCGGTCGGCCCACGCGTCAGCCACTATTACGACAAGCCGTGGAGTGCACCTGAGCCGCGCCAAGGAAGCCTGGTAGTGATCGGCTTGAAGGATCTCGACCGCGAAGCCGTGGTGAAGTCTCTGGCAGGCTAGGCGATGCATCTGCTCCAGACCACGTCTGCGACTCTCGACGATATCGTCGAACCGCGCGACCTCGGCCAGTCGCCAGGCGACATCGTGGTCTTGTCCTTCGCCGACAGCGATCTGTCCGGGCTTGCCGCTGCTTACGCGGCCGAGAAAGACGCGCTGCCTTCGCTCAGGCTCGCGCATCTGCGCGATCTGCGGCATCCTATGTCGATCGATCTTTGGATCGACAAGGTGGGACGCCATGCCAAAGTCATCGTGGTGCGGCTGCTCGGTGGGCTCGATTGGTGGCGCTACGGCGTCGAAGCGCTCTCGACCATTGCCCGCGAGCACAATATCGCGCTTGCCGTCCTTCCCGGCGAGGACCGCAACGACAAGCGGCTCGACGAGGCATCGACGTTGGCACCTAACGAACTCGCGGCGCTTCTTTCCTACTTCCGCGAAGGCGGGCGCGAGAACTTGCAGTCTCTGCTTTACCGGCTCGCAGGCTACGCAGGTCGGCACATGCCGGCGCAAGAGCCGCGAACCGTGCCGCGTATGGGGGGCTATTTGCCGGGCACGGGCGCCCTCTCTGTCGATCAGCTTCAGGCGGCGCTCGCGCCAAAACGGCCCGTCGTGCCGATCCTGTTCTACCGCGCGGCTCTGCTCGCCGCCGACACCGCGCCCATCGATGCGCTTTACGGAGCGCTTCAACAGCGCGGGCTCGCGCCGGCGCCGCTCTTCGTTCCGAGTCTGAAAGACTCCGACGCGAGCGCCTTCGTGCGCGATGCGCTCTCGCGCCTCGCCCCGGCGGTAGTCATCACCACCACGGCCTTCGCTGCCGGCGGCGACGGCGAGTCTGCCGCGCTGGACGCGACTGATGTCCCGGTGCTGCAAGCTGTGATCGCCACCACGCGGCGCTCGGCTTGGCTGGAGAGCCCGCGCGGACTCGGACCTGCCGACCTCGCCATGCATGTGGTCCTGCCCGAGCTCGATGGCCGCGTGCTTTTGGGCGCCATCGCCTTCAAGGACGCGCTGCGAGCCGATGACGCGCTCGGCTTCACCGCCTTTGCCAGCCGCCCCGAGCCTGACCGCATCGCCATCGTAGCTCACCGCATTGCAGCGCTCATCCGGCTGAGGACGCTGCCACGCGCCACGCGCCGCGTCGCTGTTCTGATGCCTGACTACCCGGCTGCCGGCGGGCGTGCAGGCTACGCGGTTGGCCTCGACGTGCCGCAAAGCATCGTTGCCCTGCTTTCCGATCTTTCTAAAGCCGGCTACACCGTACGGGATTGCGTCGGAGATTCGAGCGCGCTGCTTGCTCAAATGGAACGCGGTGCAC
>JBKOUI010000376.1:0-5886 GCA_046723315.1 Pseudomonadota bacterium
CCACAGTGCATGCGGCCTTGTTAGCGGCTTTGGCGATAGCGGGGAGGCGAGTGTCCGCTGCCTGGCGCAACATTCCGATACGGCTCTTCTCGCCCGTCAATACGAGGCGCGAGTTAGGGCTTGGTGGGCATTGCGGTGTATTCCTGGGCGCCGCCTCGACCACACTCGATCCCGAGCTCTACGATCTCGATGCCATACCTTTCTGGAGTCTGGCGCGCGATGCGAAGTCAAGCGTTGCTGTCGGCGAGACCAGGGAGGGGATTGCTGCGCTTGTATCGACCCTGGGCGAGGCGGTCAGAAATTGCCCCGACGTGACTGAGGCTGCGGACTTTGCCGCCGTGACCTTCGCGCGTGAGGCGATGCTGACCAATCTCGGTGCAGTTCCGCTCGGCGACCAATTCGGCTCTGTGAAGCTCAAGGCAATATGGGGCCCCGCCGTTCTGCAAGGTCTCGTTGGCGAGCAAACAATTGGCGCAGCGACGGGTGGCGGCAAGCTCACACTCACTCACACGAGTTACACCCCGCATGAGGGACTTTTGGACGAAATACAAAACGTGCTCACCGAGGTCTGCGCGTAGCAAGACAGAAGTCCAAGACTCAGCGCCCGGTGTCGTCGCCGGGCGCTTTGCCCTTCCGCTCCTCCATCAGCGCAACGAAGCGGGTGAAGAGATAATGACTGTCCTGCGGGCCGGGCGAGGCCTCGGGATGGTATTGCACCGAGAACACCGGGCGCTCCTTCACCTTGAGCCCGCAATTCGACCCGTCGAACAGCGAGACATGCGTCTCCTCGACATTGGGGGGCAAGCTCTCGCGGTCCACGGCGAAGCCGTGATTCATCGAGGTGATTTCGACCTTTTCGGTGGTGAAGTCCTTCACCGGATGGTTCGCCCCGTGATGGCCTTGATGCATCTTGCCGGTCTTGCCGCCAAGCGCGAGGCCGAGCATCTGATGTCCGAGGCAGATGCCGAATAACGGCAGGCCTGAGTCGACGAGCTTCTTGATCTCCGGCACGGCATAGACGCCGGTCGCGGCAGGGTCGCCAGGCCCGTTCGATAGGAACACGCCGTCGGGCTTTCGCTCGAGGATCTCCTCGGCGCTCGCCGTCGCCGGCACCACGGTCAGCCGGCAGCCGGCGCCGGCAAGCTCGCGCAGAATGTTGCGCTTCAGCCCATAGTCGATGGCGACGACGTGAAAGCGTGGGCTTTCCTGCCGGCCATAGCCTGTGCCCCACTGCCAGTCGGTCTCGTCCCAGCTATAGCTCTGTCCAGCGGTGACATCCTTGGCGAGGTCGAGCCCGACCATGCCCGGCCACTCCGCAGCCTCGCGCTTCAAGGCGGCAAGATCGAACTTGCCGTCAGGGACATGCGCGATCACCGCGTTCGGCATGCCCTTTTCGCGGATCAGCGCCGCAAGCGCCCGCGTATCAACTCCGGTAATGGCGATGATGCCGCGCGCCTTGAGCCAATCATTGAAGTCCTGGCCCGCCCGCCAGTTCGACGGCGCGGTGATGGGAGCGCGCAAAACGCAGCCACGCACGCCGTTAACGGCAAGGCTCGCGCTCTCCAAATCCTCGGCATTGGTCCCGACATTGCCCACATGCGGGAAAGTGAAGGTGATGATCTGCCCGGCATAGGAAGGATCGGTGAGGATCTCCTGATAGCCGGTCATCGCCGTGTTGAAGCAGACCTCGCCGACTGCCGTGCCGGTCGCGCCGGCGCCTTTGCCTTCGATCACCGTGCCGTCGGCAAGAACGAGAAGAGCAGTCGGCGCTTCGTCGGCCCAAGCCGGAGCCTTGCGCGCGCGCGACATTGCGGCCTCTGCGGCCAGAGTTTCGCTCGTGTCGTTCATCTTCTCTTATTGGCAGCCGTCAGGCTCGGCCGCCGAGTTGCAAAGTCGGGTGTGCGGACTAGGACGTCAAGGACTAATGCTGGCGACTTGGGGACTAACTCGCGCACTCTTACGTTCGAGAATGGGAAGCGTCAATCCACAGGATCAATAATTTTCCTGTGAAAACAATAGCTTAAACCTGGAAAATTCCTTGCCTCGACTCTTTGCCTCAATTACCTTGGAACCTTCTTCCCGGAAATGTTCGGCACGAGACCCATGCGCGAGACCATCACCGCTGCTTTGAAGCACGCCACCAAAGCGCAGGACAAGCGCCGCGTGTCCACGCTCAGGCTGGTGAGCGCGGCGATCAAGGATCGCGACATCGCCGCGCGCACGGCCGGCAAGACGCACGCGACCGACGCCGAATTGCTCGAGCTGTTCGCCAAAATGATCAAGCAGCGCGAGGAGTCGCAGAAGATCTACGCCGACGCCGGCCGCGCCGAGCTTGCCAAGCAGGAGAGCGAGGAGATCGAGATCATTCGCGAGTTCCTGCCGAAGCAGCTCTCCGACAAAGAGATGGAGAAGGCGATCGCCGCCGCAATCGCCGAGTCTGGTGCCTCGGGCGTCAAGGACATGGGCAACGTGATGGCCGCGCTCAAAACGCGCTACGCCGGACAAATGGATTTCTCCAAGGCGAGCGCCGCAGTGAAGGCCAAATTATCCAGTTGAGCGTGCGGCTATGTCTGCCGAGCTAACGCTCATCAAAACCGTGCCGGTGCTGCGCAGCTTCGACGAAGCCAAGGCGCGCGAGTTTTATGTCGACTTTCTCGGCTTCAGGGTGGACTGGGAGCATCGCTTCGAGCCCGGGACGCCGCTTTACATGCAGGTGAGCCGCGCGGGCATCGAGTTTCACATCTCGGAGCATCATGGCAACGGATCCCCCGGCGCCCATGTCCGCGTGATCATCAAGGGCGTCCGCGAGCTTCATGCAGAGCTCAGCGCGAAGAAGTATAAGTACAATCGACCCGGTCTCGAGCAGCCGGAATGGGGCGGCACCGAGATGACGGTGATCGACCCTGCCAACAATCGCATCACCTTCGCCGAATTCGAGGACGCCTGACGGCAAGATGTTCGCTGGCGCCAGGTCCTGTCGCGCATTCTCGAAAAGCTCCGTGATCTGAATTTCCGATCGCTCGTTCGAGATTGCCCCGCGACGACTTGTCTTGCAGTGCAACATAAATTTGCCGCGCTGCAGCAATAATGCATGTGTCATGCAGCACGGGCTGATTCCGTGCACGATTTGAAAGGAGGCCAATTCAATGGTCCAGATCTCGCGTTCTCGATTCCTCGCCGCGATTTGCGCCGTCGCCGCGCTCGCGGGCCTCGCAGTACCTGCCCATGCGGATGAGTATGCGACCAATCTCGGTGCGGTCGGACCGAATGAGCCGATTCTCGCCAATGTCGGCGGGCAACGCGTTATCGCCTTCTTCACGCCCGACCGCGATTCTTGCGCGGTGAACACGATCGTGTGGAAGGACGCCGGGGCTGACACGCCCTACACGTCCTCTCGCGTCAGGGTGACGCTGCGTCCTGGCCAGATGATTCGGTTGGACGACGCGCGCCTGTCGATGAACCTGCTGTGCGGCGCCGATGCCTCCACGCTTACCGCCGTGGCTCCGGCCGAGCTGATCCTGACCAGCACGCCTGCAAATAACTAGCTCTCGCGCTCGTTACCGAATTACGGCGAGCAGATGAACCTGTAACGCCCTCCCTCGCGGAGGGCGCTACTTTTTGCGGTCTCCCAACGTCGGTCATCGCAGGCCGCCGCCCGGCCATCCACGATTTGGCGACACTCCGCCGTTCCACTTTTGTTCAAGCAGTGGATAATGGTGATGAGCGCGAATCGCTCCGCGCGTCCCAGCCTGTGAGGCCGCACTGTCGCAGCAATGAAGTTCTCCGATTCGTTTCTCGATGAGATCAGGGCACGGCTCCCCGTCTCCCAAGTCGTCTCGCGCCGCGTGCCACTCAAGCGGCGCGGGCGCGAGTTCGTTGGTTTGAGCCCCTTCAATCGCGAGAAGACCCCGTCCTTCACCGTCAACGACCAGAAGGGCTTCTATCACTGCTTTTCCTCCGGCAAGCACGGCGATGTCTTCACCTTCCTGATGGAGACCGAAGGCTTGAGCTTCCCCGAGGCGGTCGAACGGCTCGCCGGCGAGGCCGGACTCGAACTCCCCAAGCCCGACCCGCAATACGAGCGCGCCAATCGGGAGCGCCTCGGTCTGTTTGATGCTCTCGAAGCTGCCTCGTGCTTCTTCGAGGAGGAGCTCAAAACCCGCGAAGGACGCGAGGCGCTGTCCTACGCCGAGGGGCGGGGGCTCGCACCGGACACTTTGAAGGAGTTCCGTATTGGCTTCGCGCCAAGCTCCAAGGAGGCGCTCAAGAGCGCCCTCCTGAAAAAGGGCTTTACTGAAGCGCAACTGCTCGACGCTGGTCTCCTCATCAGACCGGATGACGGCCGCGCCACCTATGATCGTTTTCGCAATCGCCTCACCATTCCCATCCTCGACGCCAAGTCGCGCGTCATCGCCTTCGGCGCCCGCGCGCTCGATCCCGCTTCAGAACCGAAATATCTGAATTCGCCCGAGACGAGGCTCTTCGACAAAGGTTCGACCGTCTTCAACTTCGCCCGCGCCCGCAAAGCGGCGTTCGACTCTGGCGAGCTCACAGTGGTCGAAGGCTACATGGACGTGATTGCGCTCAATCAGGCGGGCTTCGGAAACACGGTCGCTACTCTCGGCACCGCCTTCACCGAACGTCAGATGGAGTTGCTCTGGCAACTTGCACCGGAGCCGATCATTTGTTTCGATGGCGATAAGGCCGGCGAGGCCGCGGCCGCCCGCGCGATCGACCGCATGCTGCCGAATTTGCGCGAAGGCCGTTCCTTCCGCTTCGCCTTCCTGCCACAAGGCTCCGACCCAGACGACCTCGTGCGGACCAAGGGCTCGCGCGCCTTTGCTGAATGTCTCGCTGGCGCGCGTCCGCTCATCGACGTCGTGTGGCTCCGCGAGCTCAAATCGCATCCCGTCGATACGCCGGAACGCCGCGCTGCGTTCGAGGCGCGTCTCGACGGCCTGCTGGCCGAGATCGCCAATAGCCGCGTTCGCGATCACTATAAGCGTGAAATGAGGAATCGACTCTTTGCGCTTTGGCGTGAGAAGTCCCCTCACAGAGGGAAGCTACCGGCGATTGCCTCGTCTCGTCCGGCTGAGAGCGGGCCGACGCCACTCCCGTCAGCGCGAGGTTTTGTCACCGTCGTCATACTCGCGCTCGTCAAACATCCCTGGCTGCTTGACCGCTTTGCCGAAGAAGTCGCGACGCTGGAGATCAGGGACAAGAACCTCGCCGCTTTGCTCGGCTCGATGACCCGTATCATTCTCGACGATCACGGCATCGGCAGCGAGCGGTTGGCGGACATGATCAAGGCAGGCGGCCAGGCGCGTGTATTCGACCGGCTGTGCCGCGAAAGTGCGTTTACCCGGCTCGCGTTCCTGCAACCCGACACGCCGCCGGCCGATGTCGAGCAGCAATTCGCCGACCTCATTTTCCGCTTCCGCGCTTTGCCGAGCCTGAACCGAGAGCTTGAGGAAAGCGCCGACCGGTTGGCGGAGACGTCGGAGGCTGAATTTGAGCGGTTTGCCGCCCTCCAGCAGCAGGTCGCCAATATCGGGACCCATCATTCCGCCGACGATGCCGGGGACCGCGACGCCACCAAGCGATTTCAGGAGACGGTCGCCAGGCTGAAACAGGAACATGTTTCGGCGCAGCGGGGCCGCCGGCCTGAGGAGCGTTAATCTGGCTAAGCCCTCTTTCGGCCTAGTTCTTGCAGCAACAAAGGGCCAATGCTCCAAATAAAGATACAAGAAAATCCTTGGCGGATCAGGGCTTCGACCTTGACACCGGTCACCCCCCTCGCCAAGTCATGCATCACGACGTGCAGCTACCGCGCGACCAAGATTTTGGGGCGGGACGCGCGGGTTTAGGCCAGATCTGAGGGCTGAT
>JBKOUI010000155.1:0-4521 GCA_046723315.1 Pseudomonadota bacterium
GCCCTGGATGCCCGAGCGGTAGACCTCCGAGATGTAGGCCGAATAGTTGAGGGCGAGCGCGATCACCGCGGCGGTGAAGCTGTCGAGCCGGATGCCGACCTCGGGCAGCACGTAAGAGATGTAGATGAGCTGCAGCAGGAGCGGGGTGTCACGGATCACCTCGACATAGCCGATCACCAACCAGGCGAGCGGCTTCGGGGCGAACATGCGGCCGAGGGCGACGAGCAGCCCGAGGACGAGGCTTAGGCAGATGACGATGACGGTGAGCTCGCAGGTGATCAACAGGCCGGCGAGCAGCGGGCCGAGGCTCTCAACGGCGACCTCGGGATTGAACAGCTCCATGTCGCGGGCGCGCCCGGGCGGGCCCCGAGGCTGCCGTGCTCAGCCCCCAAGGCGCCGCGTTCAGGGATTGAGCTTGAACCAGAACAGATTGCGGTCGCTGAGCCCATACTTCTTGAGGACCGAGCTCACGAAACCGTTCGCGCGCAGCTCGGCGAGTGCCGCCGTGTACGCGACCCGCAGCTGGCAGTCCTCCTTGCGGATGCCGTAACGGGCATTGCCGTAGCCGCCGCCGTAGATGATGTCGGAAGGCGTCGGGATGCTCCAGAGCGCCTCGATGTTGGCGTTGGGGTTCTCTTTGGCGAATACAGTGTAGATGACGTCGTCCTCGACCACCGACTTGACCCGGCCCTGGTCCAGGCTCTGCAGCTCCTCAGCCGGCGCCTTGAACGGCTGGGTGTTGGCGCCGATCCGGCGCAGATAGTTCTCGGCGGCGGAACCCGAGACCGCGCCCACAGCTTTGCCCTTAAAGTCGTCATAGGACTTGATGTCGTCGGGGTTGCCCTTCTGGACCAGGACGACCGGACCGTACCACCAAGCCGGGCCGGTGAAACTGATCACCTTGACCCGCTCGGGGTTGACGTGAATGTTCTGGGCGATCACGTCGGTGCGCTTCGAGAGGAGCGACGGGATCTGCGACTCCCAGGGCATCCACTCGATGGTCCGCTTCTCGACGCCCAGCCAGTCGAGCACAGCGTTATTGATCTCGATGTCGATGCCACTCGCCTTCTTGGTGTTGGGATCGAGAATTGAATGCGGCGCGATCGCCGATTCACCCAGCGTGATGCCGTTCTGACGCGCCCGATCGAGCGAGCCGTCAGCGCAGTTCTCGAACATCGGCTGGGTTTCTTGATAAAATTCCTCCCCATGGGCGGGGGCGACGCAGGCACCGCTAAGCGCGGCGGCGAGACCGGCGAGGCCAACGATCCGATAACGCATGAGCCTTCCCTCCTCTGTCGCCCGGCGATGGGCCGGCTGACCTCAGCCATGCGCGCGTCGGGCTCATTCGTTCCGGCGCGGGTTCAGTCGCGCACCAGATACTTTTCCACGACCGCCATGTCCGGCTCGACGCCAAGGCCAGGCTCCTCGGGCACGCGCATCTGGCCGTCCTCGAGGCGGATCGGATTCCTTATCAAGCGGCGCGAGATCTCCGAGGGCTCGACGCAGTACTCGAGCACCAGCGCGTTCGGCACCGCGGCCAGGAAGTGCAGCGAGGCCGCCGTGTTGATGTCGGTCGTGAAGTTGTGGTTGGCGACCGGCACGCCGCGGCTCGCGGCGTAGGCCGCGATCTGCATCGATTGGGTCAGGCCGCAGCGGGTCACGTCGATCTGGGCGAGGCCAATGCCGCCCTGCTCGATCAGGCGCATGAAGCCGCGGAGCGTGCACTCCTCCTCGCCCGCAGCGAGCCGCTGGGTGATCGCCCGGCTGACGCGGGCGTAGCCCTCGAGATCGTCCGGCGGCAGCGGCTCCTCGATCCAGAACAGATTGAAGGGCTCGAACAGCTTCGCGCGCTGGATCGTCGTAGTCGCGTCCCAGACCAAGCCGACATCGAGCATCAGATCGAAGTCGTCGCCCGCGGCCTTGTGCATCGCCGCGAGGTAGGCGCAGTCGCTCTTCGGGTCGCGGCCGAACGGCTCCCAGCCGAACTTGGCCGCGGTGAAGCCCTCGTCCTTGGCCTTACTGACCCGATCGGCGGTCGCCTCGGGGGTGAACTGGAACATGTTTGAGGCATAAACGCGCAAGCGGTCGCGATGCCGGCCGCCGAGCAGCTTCCAGACCGGCTGCTGCAACGCCTTGCCCTTGATGTCCCAGAGCGCCAGATCGATCCCGGCCATCGCCTGGATCACCGCGCCCTCGCGCCCATAGTAAAGCGTGCGCTCGTACATCTTGCGCCAGAGGCGCCCGGTCTCGAGCGGATCCTCGTCGAGCAGCAGCTCGCGCAGGCCGGTGACCAGGGTGTGCGACATCGGCGCCTCGACGATCGCCTTGACGACCCAAGGGCAGCCGTCGACCTCGCCCCAGCCGGTTATGCCGGCGTCGGTCTCGATGCGGATCAGCAGCGCATCCTGCGAGCTGTCGGTGCGCGCCTGGATCTCGGGCAGCCGCAGATAGAGCGCCTCGACCGCCGTGATTCGCATGCCCCCGCCTCCCCCTGGCCGCTCGAGCCGGCGCCTTAGCATCGTATACGAGGCGCGCGCGCCGTCAACGCGAGCTGGGCAGCTGGCTTGGTTGGCAAGCTGCCGAAGCGGCTCGATGCTTATCTGTTCATCGATGGGATCGCCGAGCGGATCCGGCCGGGGCAGCGGCGCGAGCCGGTCCTGGCGGCTTGGGGCGTCACCTTCGACGGCCGCAAGGTGCTTCTCCACCTGATGGCGGGCTCGAAGGAGGACGCCGAGACGGTCTCGGCGTTTTTCCAGGACATGCGTGCTCGCGGCCTCGGCGATCCGCTTCTGGTCGTGAGCGACGGCGCCCCGGTATCGTCAAAGCGATCGAAGTTTGCCTCCCGCGCTCGGCACGCCAACGCTGCCTGGCGCATCGCATGCGCAACCTTGCGGCCAAGGGCCAGAGGATCTCTGGCCCGAGTTCAAGGCCCGAGCGACGGCGGCCTACCCAGCGCCGAGCTGCAGGGCCGCCCGCGAGCTCGCTGACGGCGTCGTCGCCGACTATGGCTGGGATCTGACTGAGATCAAATGGCACTTTGAGGAAACCACTTCAGTATCAACATCGCGGTCGAGATAGGGCTCAGCAGTTCAGCGCAGGCCGGTCGTACCGAACCGAACCTTTCGATCCCGGCCTACTCCGCCTGAGCGGAGTTTTTCCAAACCCGATCCCTTCGGGCGCCCTCCAACCCCTTGAATTGTCATGCTTTCGACATCCGTACCAAACTGGCCGTGGTTCGGTTGCTTCGGAGAAAGTGAGCCGCGAGAGACGAAAAACGGCCCGAAGTGGGTCCTCAAACCGGTCCTCGCGGTTCGGACAATTTGTCAGGAATGGCCGCATTCTGCGGGATTCCGACCGCTGATCAGGAGCGGAAAAAGAATGTCCCGACAGGGCGTCTTGGCGGAGCGACAGGAACTGTGGTCGAACACTCTCTTTCTTATATTTCAATGAGTTAGAATAACACATCATCAGATGAATTCCTGGAGAACCGCTGATTCTCCAAGGTACGGCAGGGATCTCGTCTTCGGTATTCATGAAATCGATATTGGCGCCGTTCTCGGTGGTGACCATTTGAAACGGCCCCCACTTCCGTGGCGCTGGCAGACCAAGCATTTCGGCCAGAAATTCCGCCGATGCCTTGCTGTCCCGCGCGGAGACGATGGTGTGATTGAAGTCGATGGCCATGCAGTCCTCCTCTTCCCCCGAAGGATATCCTACCGCGTCCAAAGGTGATTGCGCCGTAGGGCGAGAGCGCGGTTCAACCGCGTTCAGCGCGGCACCACGGCGATGACATCGATCTCGACGAGCATGCCTTCGAGCGCCAAGGCTGGCACCGGCGCCAGCGTCCATGCCGGCTTCCGGTCGCCCCCTCCTGTATGATCCGGAACTTCTCCTTGTCGTGATCGACGACGTAAAGCGTGAACTTCGCCACGTCGGACAACTTGGCGCCGGCTGCCGCCAGCACGATTTCGGTGTTTCGCACGGCTTGCTTGAGTTGCATGCGAAAGTCGTCCGAAAGGGCCTGGTCCTCAGTTTCGCCGCCCTGTCCGGCCGGAAGAATCATTCGCCAATCTGCCGGAAAGACAGCCAGATGCGAATAGCCGTTCGGAGCTGGATCGTAGAGACCCTTTGGGTTGATGAAACTGAGGTCGTTCACATATCGGGCGCGAATATTCTGGGTCATTTCACTCTCCTTTTCTGTTGTCTGAGGGCCTTCCCGCCGCGCGGTGATAGGGGTCTCGCGTTTCAATTCTGATATGGTTCGTCCGGCGCCCAAGCCCGCCCTTTGTTTTCGTAGCCTGCCCATACGATCTCGTATAAGGGATCGAAAATTGATCGCGAACGCCCACAATCATGGATTGGAACAACCGAAGGTCGCCGATGCCGCCTACGGCCCCTACGCCTCGCCAGACTATCTCGAACGGCAGGGTCCGCCGAACTTTGATCGGGGGTGCGCCGGTCACGCCATCGTGCTTCTGCACGAGGAGGCGGGACGCGTCTCCTACCGTGATTGGGCAAAGA
>JBKOUI010000165.1:0-4945 GCA_046723315.1 Pseudomonadota bacterium
CCTCTAAATCCGCGGCAAGTCGCATCCATTGCTGCGCTATCTCTTCAAGGCTAATGCGTAAAGCCGAGTTGGTGGCTTCGTGCGCCAGCTGCAGACAGCGCTTTGCGTGCTCTCGACACGCCTTCGGATCACCTGGCATGCGACGCTCCTCAGTCACATACCCCCGCAGGAAAAATCGATTCCAAAGCGGCCTACGGCTTTCAAGATGTTATCGTGCAATGCAGCAGAGGAGCCAAGTCGCTGAAATAACTAAGAGATCTCTTTAGTAAAGTTCCGAACTTTTGTGGGGAAAGGTACGATGCGTGCCCGATTTCAAGGTTTGCAGGCCTTGAGGATGTCTTCCGGTCTATAGGGCTTGTTGAAAAACTTACTGTCACTCACGTATCGCGGCGGGTCTATGGAGTAGCCCGAAGCGTACAGCACACGCATAGTAGGCCGGTGCTTGCGGAAAATCTCGGCCACATCCCATCCATTCAACTGACCCCCTAAGCGGATGTCGGTGAACAGAACATCCAGCTGCTGGTCTTCACCGTCGATGAGTGAGACCGCCTGTTCGCCTGTGGCGGCCTCAAGCACTTGGCAGCCTACCGCTCTCAAAAAATCCACGATCACGGCGCGGACAAGCCATTCGTCTTCGACGACAAGAACGACAGGGTGACTGGGCTTTCTATTATCCACCCCGCCCTCAATGTGGCTAGGGTGCTAAGGTCGGCCTAAAGAGCAGGCCTCGCACGCTGTTACAGTCTTATTCCACGCCAACCCTTCCTGCTTGTGTCGGTTCCAATACGAAAGTACGAAAAAGCACAAAGGGTGGATCGGCGGCTTATTTTGCTATCCAGACGCTTCGAACGGGCCTAAGCTTAGAAATCGCCTGCCAGATGTCTGGGCGCAGGCGGCTGGGAGACGGAGATCATGCTCTTGCCCGATACGGAAAGAGCCATGACCCTCCTAATCCCGCAGAAAGAGTTGAGGTTCACGCCCCTCTTGATGTCGAGAGGACAGTTCAGGCTCTTGTCCAGGATAGGAAAGAGCCATGAACCTCGAAACCGCCTCCACTTTCACCGACAATAAAGTTCTTGCGGCGCTGTCGCCCGAGGACTTCGCTCTCCTCGAACCTCACCTTGAGCCCGTCAGTTTGGACGTAAGGCAGATGCTTGAACCTGCCAACAAGCCAATCAAGCACAGCTATTTTCTGAACCAGGGCTTGGCGTCAGTCATTGCCATTGGCAAGAATGGAGACCGCCTCGAAGTCGGTCTCATCGGGCGCGAGGGCATGACTGGTCTGGCTGTGGTTACCGGCAATGACCGCTCACCAAACGAGACCTTTATTCAGGTGCAGGGGCATGGCTCTCGCATAAAGGCGGAGGAGCTGCGTGGGGCAATACGAGAAAGCCGCTCTTTGCATAACGCGCTGCTCAAGTTTGTGCACAACTTCATGATCTTGACAGCGCACACCGCGCTTTCCAACGCCACGGCTACCGCGGAAGAGCGATTAGCCCGCTGGTTGCTCATGGCGCAAGATCGTCTAGGAGGTGACGAGGTGCCGCTCACCCACGAGTTCCTTTCGCTCATGCTCGGTATTCGTCGTGAGGGCGTGACCGTGGCGTTGAACGCGCTGAAGCGGAAGGGCTATATCCGGCTGATGCGAGGATGCATCCAGATTGCTGATCGCCGCGGTCTCATCGCCGCGGCTAACGGTAGCTACGGTATTCCCGAAGCCGCAGCCAAGCGAAATGGATTAAGCCGCTAGAAAGATTGCGCGCTGTCTCGACTGGCATTGAGACCGACGCCAGATGAGCCGAACAATAAAGGGGACGCGGCGGCGGCTTCAGCCCCTTCAACGGGATTCCATACAAGGCCGTTGATCCCCTTTAGGCCCGAAGGTTCTGCGCTCTGTGGAGGGCAACAGCATGACTGACGCTAAAAACGTGACCGAGCGCGAATCCTACATCATTGCTCAAGCGCTTTATGAGTTTGTCCGGGGCGAACAATCGAAGCCAATAGACAAACGGCGCATGTCAGATGTCCAAGACGCGAAAGCGCTGCTGCACGCACGATTCGATAACGAGTTGGCGGTCCTAGTGAAGTCTGACGAAGCCGCTGGCCTTGAGCCTGCCGACTGTTGGAGGAAGGCCTCATTAGGTGGCTGATCGGGTTGTTCCTCGGAACTAAAGCCCTTAATGCGGGTTCTAGCTGCAGACTGGACCGTGAGCTTCCCCCCGCGAAGCGATCCCCGCAGACATTGAAGCAAAGACCCCGGACCCCTGCTCCGGGGTTTTTGTCGCTTTGCTTCCCTTTCCCCTGCGTGAGCTTGAGCCCTGAACAGCGTACCGAAAGCTTCGTATCCCGAGCGTCACCATAAACGAAGCGCAGCATCAGGAGCAGAATGATCGCACAGTTGGCTGATAAGCACGCTTGTGGACATCCTCGGCTGGCCTCAGCAGCTTCCCTGAAGTCCAGAACTAAAGACGGTACTCCAGATTTTGTCCAAGGACAGTGCTGCCCAGCGCCGCCCTGGACGAGCTTCCTCCGGGGAGTAAAAGGTGTGCCTACCGATGGACACTCTCTCACCGCGTGCCCATGCGGGCAAGGAGCCGCCGCGCCTCTTCCTTACCACTCTGGGATTGAGGAAGTGCGTTGCCCCCGCAGTGGGGTCAGGTACGTCATCCGAAAGAACGGCATCCGCAATTCGTCCCGCCTTTCGGTAGCGAGGGTCATCTGGAGAGAGGTGCTCTATCTCCTTACGCCTGGTCATCCATGGTTCAAACTGCCAGAGCTTCATCACCACGTCTTTGATGGTGTCGCCCCATCTTTGGCTCTTCTTCCGGTTCAGGATCACATGGCCAACTGCGGCCTTGCCTATATCGGGCTCACCCGGAGCCTCGAAGGCGATCGTCCTAATCAGGTAGTCGCGTTCCTCTAAACTGTAGCTTGCGAAGGCATGGCTGCGCCCGACAACGGCTGGCTTAAGCACGGCAAGCTCGGATGCCTGGAGGGACGTGGGCAGGAGGCACTGGATATGAGTGCCGACGTCGTGGAGCGGCGCCAGGCTAACCACGACAAGAACCGCGAGCGCGAGCGGCAGGCGTTGAGTTCCCACTCTTCTCTCCTCAGCGCTACGGAGGTTGATGGACGCCGCCGATTCGCGCAAGAAAATGCTGATTTCATGGCGGCAAGGCGAGATCACGCTGGCTCTGACGGGCCGCCTGCTTCTGCTGCCCGATGGCCGTACCGAGAAGTGGCTCTCGAAGGCACTCTAAGTGGCGCTTGGACGAGCTAAGTCTCACATGGCGCTAATCACGGCACCAGCACCACACGGAAACGCGCCTTTCCACTCATCATCCGGTCGTAAGCTTCGGCCGCGCTGGTGAGTGGATAGGTCTCGATCATTGCCTCAATGCCGGTGAGCGCGCTGAAGCGCATGGTGTCCTCAGAATCGACCGAAGTGCCTGAGGGCCAGCCTTTCACGCTTCGTCGCTCGCCGATGATATGGAATGGGTTCACCTCGATCGGCTCGGGCGAGGCGCCCACCACGACCAGAGTGCCATCAATGCCCAGTCCGTCAATGAGAGGCGTCATGGCCTTGCCGCTCGTTACGGTGGACAGGATCACCTTGGCGCCGCCAAGCGCGGCGAGTTGCTTCGCCGCGTCATCCGTCTCGCTGTCGATATAGCGCTGGGCGCCGAGATCGTGGGCAAGATTGCTTTTGTCCTTACCTCGCGCGATGGCAACCGTGTGGTACCCCGTCTTTGCCGCATATTGAACGGCGAGATGCCCAAGCCCACCAATGCCCTGAATGGCGACCAGATCGCCCGGCCGCGCACCCGAATTACGGAGCGCATTGAAGGTGGTGATCCCAGCACAGAGCAAGGGTGCTGCGGCCGCCGAATCAAGCTCGTCTGGTATTGCTGCCAAAGCCTCGATCGGCGCGACCATATAGTCTGCATAGCCGCCGTCATAGTGAATGCCGGGCACTCTGAGATTGCGGCAGGTGATAAAATCGCCGCGGCGGCAGCGGTCGCAAACAAAGCACACGCCACCGAACCAGCCGACTCCGACCCTCTGCCCGATACGCCAGGTGCTGACCTCCGAGCCGAGCTTGTCGATGCGCCCCGCGACCTCGTGGCCCGGCACTGTCGGATAACGAACGCCTGGGAAAGTGCCGGTCACGGCAAAGACGTCGCTGTGGCAGATGCCGCACGCCTCGACCTTGAGGCGCACTTCGCGCGCGCCCGGATCGGGCATCGAACGTTCCACTAGCTCTAGCGGCGCATTCGGTTCTTTTACTTCAACGACACGCATGTAGCGCCTCCACGGATAGGATTGTTGTGGGATGAAGTCGGTGACCAGCGCGCGAGTGCGAGAACCGCTTCGGGGGTAAGCTTATAAAAGCCCCGCTCGATGCGACTGAACCATCCATACCAGTTGCGCAGGAGAATACTGGGAGCATTTGGCACCAGGGCGCGAAGCTCGGAGGTCCGGCGTGGCCCCTCAGCGAGGGATGCCGCGCAGGCAAGCGCCTGCTGACGATAGGCTGTCATGATCGGCTGTCTCGTCGATCCGCCTGGAGCAGGGTCGCCAATTCGTTTTCGGTGCTCGTCAATGAGCCGAGCACGGCGTTTCCTATCTTGGCGCGGCCGCCAGGGCCTAGACTCGACCAGCACTTCGACGACACCCGAGGCCGACACTCCAAGCAAGCCAAATCCAAGGAAGCGGCAGAGCTTTCGTACCCTTGGGTCACTTAGGCGTTTGCGTCCTCCTGCACCGACTGCAAGCCACACCTCATCACAGGCAGCCGTGCGATCTACGGCTTGAAGGATGAGATCAAGGCTGAAGGAAAGCTTAAGCTCGCCGATAACGACTATCGGCGGCTCCTCTCCCCGTATTGCCACAAGATCGCAGCCACAGACTTCACCCTTGACCTGTCTCTTATACACATCTCCGA
>JBKOUI010000290.1:0-6576 GCA_046723315.1 Pseudomonadota bacterium
GATGTCTTCGGCGTCGATGCGGCTCCCGGACAGCCACCGGGCAAGCCGAAAAGCATCGACAAGGTGAGGGAGGAACACCTCGGCAAAGCGATCCTGATCTGTCGCGTCGTCCACATTCAACCGGTCGGAAGCTGCGCTCCCTTCAGTCTAGCCTCATTCACGGCGTGACGATGATCTTTCCTGTCATGTGCGGATGGATCGCGCAGAAATATTCCACGGTGCCGGCGGACGCGAATGTCTGTGTGAATGTCTCATCGGTATCGAGCGCGCTCGAGCGGAACGTCCCGTTCTTCTCGGACACCACGTGCGGAATGTCGTCGGCATTGACCCAAGTTACGGTGGTGCCCGCCTTCACCGTCAGTGTTGGTGGATCGAAGGTGAAGTTGGCGATCCTTATCTTGGCATCTTCGGCACGTCCCGCCGTTGTCCCGAGCATGAACAGGACGGCGGCTAGCACTACAATTTTCACACGAAGGCTGGTCATGGTTTTGATCAGCCAGTGAGCGTGGTGTCGGTAACGGCGAGAGGCCCGTCGCCGACGCGCACGGCGATGCTGGTGATGCCGAGCATTGAGCGAAGCTGATCTGCCGGCACGGTCATGGGGCCGGGCGACGGCGCGGTGCCGGGCACCGGCTGCGGGAAGCAGGTCGAGCGCGCAGTGTGGAAGGTGACGTTGCCTTCCACCTTCTGCATCACCTGATGGATGTGGCCGTTGAGCACGGTCACCGAGCCGAAGCGCTTTAATAAGTCGAGCGCCTGGAGGCCGTCATCGGTACCCCAGCCCCAATCGGCGTAGACAGTCCAGAGCGGGATGTGGGCGAACACCACGATCGGTGTGGAGTTGGACTTGTCCTTGATGTCGTCGGCAAGCCACGCGAGCTGCTCGGGCCCTAGCCTGCCAAGTCCGCCGGCTTTCAGGTCGACCACATTGACGAGTCCGATGAAATGGACGCCGTGATCGTCGAAGGAATACCAGCCCGCACCTTTCGTACCTTTGCCGTAGCGCGCGAGATAGGCCTTGCCCATGCCCTCGTCGACAAAATCGTGCTCGCCAGGAACATAGTGCACATCGAGCGCCGCCTCGCCGATAAGCTGGTTGGCATTGTCGAACTCCGCGGGCTTGGAGAGGTGGGTTATGTCGCCGGTATGGATCATGAAGGTGGGCTTCGCCGGCGCCGCTTTGACCTTGGCAATCGCTTCGCGGAGCGTGCCGAGCGCATCGGGGTTGGCGGGCTTGCTAAAGCCGATGTGGCTGTCGCTGATCTGGAGGAACGTGAAGGCCGGAGTTTCGGCGGCAAAGGCATTGCCGAGGAGGCTGTCGCCGAGGAGACCCAAGGACCTCGGCACGCCTCCCGATAAGGTCCACAACACTCCGGTGCCGGCCCATATCATGCATTCGAGCGCGCCCCTGCGGCTAACTCCTCGCTCTTCCGTCTCGTTATCCCCAGCTTGGGTCTCAAAGGTTCTGTTCTCGCTCATGGTGATCTCCTCGCAGCTGGCCTCGGCCGTGCTGAGGAGACCGGGGAACAACATGGTTTATTCCCGGGACCATCGAAAATTTTATGCTAGCGATTAAATGCTCAGACTGAGCAAATCATTGGAAGCTGTTGCTTCCTGGAAACACAGCGCCGTGGAAGGCCCGAGAATGCGGCAATTCGCTGTGGCCCTGCTACAAGTCTCGGACTAATTTAAAGGGAGGGTAGGTGGGGTTACAGGCGATGCGAGTACGATCCCTGGTCGCCGCCTTGGGCGCGGCGTTGTGCTGTACCGTCGCGTCTATTCCGACCTTCGCGCAGGATAATCCTGCGGGGGCACAGTCGGCGGGCGCGCCCAGCGAGGACACCCCTCAGTCTCCCTCCGACAATGCGCCAGCCGCGGCTCAAGCCTCTCCGTCTGCCGCTCCAATTCCGACTGTGGTACAGACCACGCCCCAGCCAGTAGCGGCCACGCCGGTCGTCGAGAGCATTCGTTCCAAGCTCGCCGAGCTCGACAAGGCTTCATCGTCAAACGACCTGTCGGCGTTGGTCGCCTTTTACAACGAACGGGGCGAGCCGCTATGGATGACGGATATGGGCCTCTCCGGCGAGGGCCTTGCCGTCATCGACGAGATCTTGCGGGCCGACGAATGGGGGCTTTCCAGTTCCGCCTTCGACCTCCCGCCTTCAGGCGATCTTCCTGCTTCACCTGAGGACGCCGCAGCCAACGAAATCAAGCTCGACCTCGCTGTTCTCAAATATGCGCGCTTCGCGCGTGGTGGCCGGACGGACCCCGCCAAGCTCAGCAAGCTCTATGGGATGAGCCCGACCTTGCGCGATCCTAAGGCGGTGATGACCGAGATCGCGGCCGCCGATGCGCCCGACGCCTATCTTCGCTCGCTGCATCCTAAGCACGAGCAGTTCCAGCAACTGCACCAAGCTTTGGTAAAGGCCCGCGCCGAGAGCGAGGCCGGCGCCAAGCCCGCCAACATCCAGAAGATCGTCGTCAACATGGAGCGCTGGCGCTGGATGCCGGAAGATCTTGGTTCGATCTATGTCTGGCTCAACATCCCGTCCTACATCGTGCACGTGGCTAAGGATGGCAAGACGATCTACACGGACAAGATCGTGGTCGGCGAACTGAAATACGCAACGCCCGTCTTTTCGGCCGATCTCAAATCGGTGGTGTTCAATCCTGAGTGGACTGTGCCGCCCACCATCGTCAGGGAGAACCTACTGCCGAATTTGCGAGGCGGCGGTGGCTTCTTCAGCCGGAACACCGCGATCCTCGACCAGCACGAGCTCAAGGTGAAATATAACGGCCGCTTCGTGGATGCCGGCAGCGTCGATTGGAACAACGTCAACATGGGCGCGATCAGTTTCGTTCAAGCGCCGGGACCCAACAACGTGCTCGGCAAGGTCAAATTCGTCTATCCGAATCCCTATTCCGTCTATATGCATGACACCATCAAAGAAGGGCTGTTCGACAAAGAAGCGCGCTCGGAGGGGCATAATTGCCCGCGCGTCGGCAATCCCGGCAAGATCGCCGCCGTGGTTCTCGCCGCCGACCAGAATATGCCGCAAGCCGATGTCGATAAACTGCTCGCTACCGGCTACAACAGTGCCGTCAACATCACGCACCATCTACCGGTGCACACGTCCTATTTCACTGCCGTGGTCGAAGATCAAGGCAAGCTTCAGACCTTCGCCGACATCTACAAGCTCGACCCTGCCGTGGCCGCTGCGATCATCGGCAAAGAGCCGAAGCCCGAGGCCGTCGCCGACAACGCCGATCCTAAGCCCAAATCGCAGAAGTCCGGCAGTGCCGCGCCGAGCGGCTTGGCCCCGGGAATTGCCAACTCCAACTGACGCAACCCCGGTAACCTAGCCGGTCGCAAGATATTCTTGCATCCCACGCATTATCCATGGGCCTTAAGGCCTTCTTTTGCTAGGCTTGAGTCTGGCTCGGCACCGAAGGGAAGCGTGCTCTCGTGCAATCGCAATTCACCGTCGGCATCAATGTTGAAGGCAGGGGCGACCGCATCGTGGTCAAGGCCGAGGACGCCCTGATTGCCGCGTTGAAGGTCAAAGCCGAGCGGCCTCACGCCCTGATCACCTATGTGCGCCGCCTCAACCGGCGCGGCGATCAGCGCCATCCGCCACACAGGCTCGCCGAAAACCTCACCTAGCGCTTCGTGCCTCGTCGCATCAGCGCATAGAGCGCGAGAGAGCCAAGCAGAAGAACGCCGGCAAGGGCTGGCGCACGCCAATCGCCAGTCGCAACCCTTACCACGATCAGAGCAAGGCATACGATCGCGCCCGCCGCCGGCACGAACAGCGGCACCTCGAAACGGCCGAGTGACTCGCTCCTTCGACGCTTCAAGACGAAAAGCGCCCCGTTCACCACCGTGAATACGAGAAGCAGGAGAAGCACAGTTGCCGCGGCGAGCTCGGCGATGGTGCCGAGTAGCGCAAGGGGCGCGAGAATAAGAAACAGCGCGGCGATGGCGATATGCGGCGTCAACCTTGACGCATGAACATCTCCGAGTTTCGCGGGCAGAAGTCCTTGCCGAGCCATGCCATAGATGAGACGCGAGGCAGTAACGTAGTTGACAAGCGCGGTGTTGCTGACGGCGAACAGCGTGATCGCGGTGAACAAGAGGGGCGGAATAGCCGGCGCAGCGCGGGCGATGATTTCGGTGATGGGGCCGGGCGCTTCGGCCAGCTCGCGCCACGGCACGACCGAGACGGCGGTAATGGCGACGGCGATATAGAGGATGGCCGCGGCGGCCATGGCACTGATCAGCCCGAGGGGAAGCGTGCGCTCCGGGTGCCGCACTTCCTCGGCGACGTTGTACATGTCTTCGAAGCCGATAAAGGCGAAAAAGGCGAGCACGGCGCCCTGGATGATAAGCAAAAAGACATGGTCCTCGCTAAGCTCGGCAGGCGTTTCGAGGTAGTCGACCGTTCCCCAGAACGAGAGGCCGACAACGATGACGACGACGAGGCCTCCGGCCTCGACCAGCGTGCAGAGCACGTTGACCCACATGGATTCGCGGATGCCGCGCAAGACGATCCCAGTCAGTATCAGCAGGAAACCAAGCGCGATCCACGAGACCGGGAGAGACTCGGGGCCGAGCAGCTCGACGAGGTTTGCCGCAAACACGCGCGATTGGGTGGCGATCGAGGTCAGCCCCGAGCACACCAGTGCGAGCCCTACGAGGAAGCTCAGGAGTGAAAAGCCATAGGCGCGCTCGGTGACATAGGCTGCACCCGCCGCGCGGGGATAGCGCGAGCCAAGCGAGGCATAGGAAAGCGCGGTGAGAAGCGCTGCACAAAGAGCAACCACGAAGGCGAGCCACACGGCGTTGCCGGCAAGACCCGCGGCCTTGCCGATCAGGCCGTAGATGCCGGCGCCGAGCATGCTGCCGAGGCCATAGAGTGCCATTTGCACCGGACCGATCGTGCGCCGAAGCGTGGGCTCGACACCGAGGGACACAGCCTCGTCCTCGGTCGTTTTCCTCATCGGGGAAAGCGGCTCATTGGCAAGGTCGTAGCTAGCTCTTGAGCCGGTAGCCGGTCTTGAAGATCCAAGCCACGACAGCGAGACAGATGGCAAGGAAGAGACCGATCATGGCAAGACTTATCGTCGGCGTGACATCGGCAATCTCATAGAAGCTCCAGCGGAAACCGCTGACGAGATAAACCACCGGGTTGAACAGCGTGACCACCTGCCAGATCGGGGGCAACACCGAGATCGAATAGAAGGTGCCACCGAGAAAGGTGAGCGGCGTGATGATGAGGAGCGGCACGAGTTGGAGCTTCTCGAATCCATCGGCCCAAATGCCGATGATGAAGCCGAGGAGGCTGAAGGTCACAGCAGTCAAAAGGAGAAAGAGGGTCATCCAAAATGGATGGACGATGTGTAGCGGCACAAACAGCCAAGCCGTGGCGAGGATGATTAGCCCGAGTATGATGGATTTGGTGGCGGCGGCTCCGACGTAGCCGACCACGATCTCGAGATAGGAGATCGGCGCCGACAGGAGCTCATAGATCGTGCCGGTAAAGCGCGGAAAATAGATGCCGAACGAGGCGTTGGCCACGCTCTGGGTGAGCAGGGTCAGCATGATCAGGCCAGGCACGATGAAGGCGCCGTAGGGCACGCCTTCGATCTGCGTGATGCGCGAGCCGATCGCCGCGCCGAACACTACGAAATAAAGCGAGGTCGCGATCACCGGCGACACCACGCTTTGCAGCATGGTGCGGCGCCAGCGGGCCATCTCGAAGCGGTAGATCGCGGCCATCGCCGGGAGGTTCATCTCTGTGCTCTCACGAGATCAACGAAGATGTCCTCGAGCGAACTCTGCGTCGTGTCGAGGTCCTTGAACCTGATACCGGCCCGCGACAAGTCGGTGAGGAGTCCGGTAATGCCAGTGCGCGGTCCTTGGCTGTCATAGGTGTAGATGAGCTCGCTACCGCCATTGGCGAGCGTCAAATGATGGCCTTGGAGCTCCGCAGGGATGGCGCCCAGGCTGTCATGGAGCTGAAGAGTGAGCTGCTTCTTGCCGAGCTTGTGCATCAGTTCGACCTTGTCCTCGACGAGGATGAGCTCGCCTCTGTTGATCACGCCGATGCGGTCGGCCATGTCTTCGGCTTCGTGGATGTAATGCGTCGTGAGAATGATCGTCACGCCCGAATCTCTGAGCGCGCGCACATTCTCCCACATGTCCTTGCGCAGTTCGACATCGACGCCCGCAGTGGGCTCGTCGAGGAAAAGGACTGTCGGCTCGTGCGACAAGGCCTTGGCGATCAGCACGCGGCGCTTCATGCCCCCCGACAACGTCATCAGCTTGGAGTCTTTCTTGTCCCACAGGGATAGGCTCTTGAGAACCTTCTCGATATAGGCGGGATTCTCCCACTTGCCCCACAGGCCGCGGCTTAGCGAGACTGTGCCCCATACCGACTCGAACATGTCGGCGGTCAGCTCCTGCGGCACGAGCCCGATCATTTCCCGCGCGGCGCGGGCGTCGGTAATGATGTCGTGACCGTCGACGGTGACCTTCCCGCTGGTGGGCTTCACGATGCCGCAAATGATGTTGAT
>JBKOUI010000127.1:0-8197 GCA_046723315.1 Pseudomonadota bacterium
CGTCAGGGCCGAGGCCGATCCTGATGCGAACATCATTGTCGGCGCGACTTTCGACGACGAGCTTGACGGCTCGATCAGGGTCTCGGTGGTGGCGACCGGCATCGGTCTTGCCAGCACGCAGTCAACTCGCCCGGTGCTCGACGCTCCGAAGCCCGCCGTGTTGCAAGAGAGGAGCAGGCTGACAGAGAGGCTTGCCGGCCTTGCAACGCTTCCAGGCGTTCCCGTCGATCTCGACGAGCAAAGCCTCGTGCTTGGACAGAACGATGTGGTGAAGGAGCCGTCGGTGTGGCGCGCGCCTGGCAATGTCGTGATCGAGAAGCGCCCGGCGCAAGTCACCGGCATGACCTTCCCGCACCCCGCACAAGGCAAGTCTGCGGCCCCTCAAGGCGGAGCATTCCAACCCGCGCCGCCGGCGGCAATCAGGCGTCCTGTGCGCCGCATGCCGAGCATGGATGAGTTGCCGGTCACGGCCCAGAACGAAATCAAGGCGCAATCGGGCCAGGCGCCCGCGCATGGCCTTGCCGCGCAGAAGAAGAAAGTCGGCTTCCTCGAGCGGCTCGCAAATGTGGGACGCCACCGCAAAGAGCCTGACGCCGAGATGCTGGCCAAGCTCGAGCCGGAGTTCGGCCAGCCACGCCTCGCTTCTCTGCCTGAGACGGCGAAGCCTCAGCTGCAAGCTCAGCCCCAGGCTCAAGCCCCGGTCCAGACGAGGCCGCTGGCCCAGGCCGCGGCGCCGAGAGCCATCAGGATTGAGCGTCCGCGCGGCGAGACAGCGCCTGCTGTGCCAAAACGGATCGAAGCGCCGAAATCTGCGGTCGCCGAAGTGACTGCGGCCGGAGCCGAATCATCAGGAACCGATGACCTTGAGATTCCTGCCTTTCTCCGCCGCCGGGCGAATTGAGGTTAACGCCAGCACCTCACAGCAGCGCCCGAGGATCGTTAATGTCCCTGTAAAGTCTTTGTAAACCAAATACTTATGAGGACATAGCTACGGTAACAGAGTGAAAGAAACAGTGATTTGTCGCCTCCCCGTGCGAGCGTTAAGGTTTGCCCAGATTGAACGGCACGACCAGGACCAAAAAGGCACGAACAAGCCGGGGGCGGCTCAAGTGCCAGGGAGAGCCGGTCAATTGGGGGGCTCGGGACACTACCTGAGCTAAGTAGGGAACTCAAAAATACGGCGCGGGGGCCGACGGGGGCCATGAGGGGTTTTATCGGGGCGCGGCAAACCACTCTTGCCGGCGAAATCTCACTAACCGGAACGGGCGTACATAGCGGAGCACCAGTTTGCATTACGCTATGTCCAGCAGACGGCGACACTGGGTTACGCTTTCTCCTTTCAAACGGTCATCCTGACGGCACCGAGATCGCTGCCGATCAGCGCTGGGTAACCGGCGTGACGCTCTGCACCATTCTTGGCGATGGTAACGGGGCCTCTGTCGCGACCGTAGAGCATCTCCTCGCCGCACTGCGCGGGCTTGGCGTCGATAACGCGATTATCGAGATCGATAGCTCCGAAGTGCCGATCATGGATGGCAGCGCGTCCCGTTTCGTCGAGGCCATCGACGAGATCGGCCTTGCCGAGCTCGACACACCACGCCGCTACCTCAAGGTCCTGAAGAAGATCGCGGTGGAAGACGCTGGCGCCTATGGCGAGCTGACCCCGCATAACGGCTTCCATCTCGATGTCGAGATCGATTTCGACACTCCACTGATCGGCAATCAGAGGATCGAAATCGACGTGAATCCGGGCTCTTTCCGCCGCGAGCTTGCCCGGGCCCGCACCTTCGGCTTCATGAAGGACGTTGAGCGGCTGTGGGCTGCCGGTCTTGCGCTTGGCGCCTCTCTTGAGAACACCGTCGCAATCGGCGACGACCGCATCATCAATCGCGAAGGCTTGCGCTTCTCCGACGAGTTCGTGCGCCACAAGGCGCTCGACGCGGTCGGCGACCTCGCGCTTGCCGGCGCGCCGATCCTTGGCGCCTATCGCTCGAAGCGCGGCGGCCATAGGCTGAACGCGCTGGTGCTCAAGGCCATGTTCGCCGACGCCGACGCTTGGACCATGGTCGAAGCCCCGCGTTACCGCGAGGTTCGTCATGCCGAGCTCAGCCACCGTCTTGCGGCAGCGAATTTCGCCGCCGAGCGGAGCTGATCGGCTCCTTCGCGCTGATTGGCAGTAGCCCTGATCGCACGGCTTTGCGCGCTTCGTGCCGCAAGTATTCTGGTTTGGGAGCGCGCGTCTCCGCCCGCAACGGGCAAAAAAACACCATAATCCGCTAGTTGGTTGGCTCTAGGCTGCGCCAGCTTCGCTGGCTGGCGCAATGTTGCGCGGGCGAGCTAGGCCCGCGAGGGGGACCGATCTTGAGGGGTGGCATACCAGGTCCGGTCGCGCCGCTCGGAGCGAAGAGACGTCCCGGCCTGCGCCGCCGCGGTCTCACGCGTCTTTCCTTTGTCCTGCTTGGCATTGCTCTTTCGCCGACCCTGCTCGGCGGCTGCGGCTCCATATGGGGCAAGAAGGAAATCGTCGAGAACAACGACCCGCCCGACGTCATCTACGGCAAGGCCGAGACGATGATCAATAAGGGCGATTTCGGAGATGCCGCCAAGGAATACGAGCAGGTCGACATCAATCACCCTTATTCGCAGGAGGCGCGCAAGGCGATCGTCATGGCGGCTTACGCCTACTATAAAGCCGGCAAGTATGACGACGCGATCTCGGCGGCTGATCGCTACCTCACGCTTCACCCCGGCACGGCCGAGTCCGACCTCGCTCAGAACATCATCGGCATGTCCTATTACGTGCAGGTGCTCGATCCGAGGCGCGATCAGACCACCGCACGTAAGGCGCTCAATGCCTACGAGCAGCTGCTCCAGCGCTATCCCAATTCGCGCTACGCGGCGGAAGCTTCAAACAGGGTACGCATTCTGCGCGACCTTCTCGCCGCGAGCGAGATGACGGTCGGACGCTATTATCTCCGCCACAACAATTTTCTCGCTGCCATCAATCGCTTCCGCGTGGTGGTGACCGACTATCAGACCACCGAGCAAGTGGAAGAGGCCTTGATGCGCCTGACCGAGGCCTATATGGCGTTGGGCATCGTCAATGAGGCCGAAACCGCGACCGCCGTGCTCGGACACAACTTCCCGGACAGCAAATGGTACAACCACGCCTACACTCTCCTGCAGAAGAACGGCGCCCAACCGCAGGAGCACGAGGGATCGTGGATCACCCAGACCTGGAAAGGCGACGGCAAGCCGGCCTGACCGATCCGCCATGCTAGCCGCGCTGTCGATCCGCGACATCGTTCTGATCGACAAGCTCGATCTCGAATTCGGCCCAGGCCTATCGGTGCTGACCGGAGAAACCGGGGCCGGCAAATCCATCCTGCTCGACGCGTTTTCGCTCGCCATCGGCGGCCGCGGCGATGCTGCGCTGGTGCGGCGCGGCGCGGCGCAAGGCCAAGTAACGGCGAGTTTCGATCTCGCGCCAAGCCATCCCGCGTCCCAGCTCCTCTCTGCCAACGGGCTCGAGGCGCAAGACGGTCTCATCCTGCGGCGTGTGCAGGGAGCCGACGGCCGGAGCCGTGCCTTCATCAACGACATCAGCGTCAGCGTTCAGCTTTTGCGCCAGGTCGGACAGGCTCTGGTCGAGATCCATGGGCAGCATGATGATCGCGCGCTGATCGATCCGAGCGGCCATCGCGACCTGGTCGATGCGTTCGGCGGCTTGACGAACGACGCGAGCCACGTCGCCACTGCCTACGAGGCTTGGCAGGGCGCGGAGGCCGCGCGCGCGCGACATGAAAGCGAAATCGCTGCTTCACGCGCCAATGCCGACTATCTGAGCCACGCGCTGGAGGAGCTTGGCCAGCTCGATCCGGAGCAGGGCGAAGAGGAAGCGCTCGCTGCCCGTCGCCAATTGATGATGAACGCCGAGAAGATCGCCGGCGAGCTCAACGAGGCGCTCGATGCTTTGCAAGGAGAGGGCACCTCTGGTGCGCGGCTTGCCGCAAGCCTGCGCCGCATCGAGCGCCAAGCGGCCGTTGCCGGCCCTGTGTTGGCACTAGTCGCCGAAGCGCTCGAGCGCGTGCTCGCCGAGACCGACACGGCGCGGGCAAGGATCGAGGAGGCGCTCGCGCTCACAGCCTTCGAGCCAAAGGAGCTTGAGCGTGCCGAGGAACGGCTGTTCGCGCTGCGTGCGCTTGCCCGCAAGCACAAGGTTGGGGTCGATGACTTGCCGGCCTTGATGGGCCGCATCGAGGCTGAGCTTTCAGCGATCGACCAGAGCGAGACGCGGAGCACCGAGCTTGCCCGCGCCGCAGAGGCTGCACGCAAAACCTATGAGACGCTGGCGCTCGAGCTGAACAAGGCGCGGGTTAAGGCGGCGCGACGACTTGACAAAGAGGTCATGGTCGAGCTCGCCCCCCTTAAGCTCGACAAGGCGAGCTTCATTACCAATATAGAGACCGTTCCCCTCATCGAGGGCGGCCCGAACGGCGTCGACCGCATCGCGTTCTTTGTCAGAACAAATCCCGGCACCGAGCCTGGGCCTTTGATGAAGGTCGCCTCAGGCGGAGAGCTTGCGCGGTTCATTCTCGCGCTGAAGGTCGTGCTTGCCGCGCGCGGCTCTGCGCCGACGCTGGTCTTCGACGAGGCCGATGCCGGGGTGGGTGGCGCCACCGCGGCTGCGGTGGGCGAACGCCTCGCCAAGCTCGCGTCGCGCGTCCAGGTGCTTGCCGTGACCCATGCGCCGCAGGTCGCCGCTGTTGCGAGCGGTCATCTCTTGATCGCCAAGGAACCGGTGCGTGGGCCTGAAGGTGAGGCCATGGCGACGCGCGTCGCGGTGCTCGAAGGTTCGCATCGCCGGGAGGAGATCGCCCGCATGCTCGCCGGCCAGACCATTACCGACGAGGCGCGCGCTGCGGCGGACCGGTTGATGAGCCGGTCGGCATGACGAGTTATGAGCAAGAGCAAGACGAAGCAAAAGGCCGCGGCTGGACCGTCCCTGGAGACGAGGCCCATTACCGAACTCGATGAAGCCGAAGCGGCCTCCGAGCTGAAGCGGCTTGCGTCCGAGATCGCCCATCACGACGAGCTTTATTACCGCAAAGACGCGCCAGAAATCTCAGACGCCGAATACGACGCGCTGCGCGCGCGGAACGACGAGATCGAGGCACGCTTTCCGCATCTCGTCCGTGACGACAGCCCGTCATTGCGGGTCGGCGCGGCCCCAATCGAGGCCTTCGGCAAGGTCGTCCATCGCGTGCCGATGCTCTCGCTCGGCAACGTGTTCGACGAGGAGGGCTTGCGCGATTTCCTCGACCGCATCAGGCGGTTTCTTGGGCTTCAGTCGATCGACGGACTCGCCTTCACCGCGGAACCTAAGATCGACGGACTCTCGATCACCCTTCGTTACGAGAATGGCAAGCTGATCCAGGGCGCCACCCGCGGTGACGGTTACGAAGGCGAGAACGTCACCGCCAATGTCCGCACCATCGGCGACATTCCGCACACCATTAAATCGCGGAGTTTCCCCGATCCATTCGAGTTGCGTGGCGAGATCTATATGAGCCGCGCTGCCTTTCAGAGACTGAATGAAGAGCAGGCGGCGCGCGGTGACAGGCTATTCGCCAATCCGCGCAATGCCGCGGCCGGCTCTCTCCGTCAGCTCGATCCCGCGATCACCGCTTCGCGGCCGCTCCGCTTCTTCGCCTATGGCTGGGGCGAGCTATCTAAGCTGCCGGCAAAGACACAATGGGGAATCTACGAGGCAATGCAGGATTGGGGTTTTCCGCTCAATCCCCTGGCGCGCCTTACCCGCACGGTCGAGGAAATGCTCGCCACCTACCGCGACATCGAGAGCGGCCGAGCAGGGCTCGACTACGATATCGATGGCATCGTGTACAAGCTCGACCGCCTCGATCTTCAGGAACGTTTGGGCTTTGTTTCCCGCTCGCCGCGCTTTGCCGTCGCTCACAAATTTCCTGCCGAGAAGGCGACCACCGTGTTGCGTGACATCGACATCCAGGTCGGCCGCACCGGTGCGCTTACGCCCGTCGCCAAGCTCGATCCGGTCACGGTCGGCGGTGTCGTGGTGCAGAATGCGACGCTGCACAACGAGGACGAAATCGCCCGCAAAGACGTGCGCATCGGCGACACGGTGATCGTGCAGCGCGCCGGCGACGTCATCCCGCAGATTCTCGGCGTGGTCCTGGAGAAGCGCCCGAAGAGCGCGAAACGATTCACCTTTCCTGATGTGTGCCCGGCCTGCGGAAGCCACGCCTCGCGCGAGATCAATCCCAATACCGGCAAGGAGGACGCGGTCAGACGCTGCACGGGAGGACTGATCTGCCCGGCGCAGCGAGTCGAGCGCTTGAAACATTTTGTCTCACGCAACGCCTTTGACATCGAGGGACTCGGTGAGAAGCACATCAAGACGTTCTACGCCGACGGGTTGATTCAATCTCCGCCGGACATCTTCACGTTGGAGAAACGGGATAAGCGCGCATCCTCGAAGCTTGCCGAACGCGAAGGTTGGGGCGAGACCTCGGCAAATAAGCTATTTGCCGCCATCGAAGCTCGCCGCAATATCCGGCTCGACCGTTTCATCTATGCGCTCGGCATCCGCCATGTCGGCGAGACCACGGCGCGGCTCTTGGCGCGCAACTATGGCAATGCCGATGCATTCCTCAAAGCAATGCGGAAGGCCGCGCCTGACCGGGAGAGCGAAGAATTCGCGGCGCTCGACAATATCGAGGGCATCGGCCCTGCGGTGGCCGCCGCCATCGCCGACTTCTTCGCCGAGGCGCACAATGTCGAGGTCGTCGAGGAGCTTCTGGAGGAAGTCGCGCCCACGCCGTTGGAAAAAGTCGAGCACAGCTCGCCCGTGTCGGGCAAGACGGTGGTGTTCACCGGCACGCTCGAGCACATGACCCGGTCTGAAGCCAAAGCCCGTGCCGAGCGCCTCGGCGCCAAGGTGGCTGGATCAGTATCGAAGAACACCGATTATGTGGTGGCCGGCCCCGGCGCCGGCTCCAAGCTGAAAAATGCCAAGGACCTCGGAGTGGCCGTACTTAGCGAGGAGGAATGGCTCAAGCTGATCGAATAGCGGCAGTTATCACCCGTATTTCAGTTTCATGGCGATAATGGCGAGCGCGAGCGCAAGTGTGATGGCATTGGAGACGATGATCGGCCAGTTGCCGATCAGGCAGCCGAATAGGAGCCAGAGCGCGACGCCGGCAGCGAAGGCGACATACATCACCAGCGAGATCGCCCGCGTCTCCTTGTAGCGGATGATATGCAGCGCCTGCGGCACGAACGCGGCCGTGGTCAGCGTGGCCGCCGCGGCGGAGACGAGAATCTCGGTCGACATGGACCGGCTGTCTAGCGGCTCTCCGGTGGAATGTCGCGCACGATTCTCGCGAACCGGTCGATCTCGTCCTTGTCATAGGAGAGGTACACGCGCTCGGTCGAGGCCGGCCGCTTGACAAGGCTCAAACCCTGCCGCCGCTCGGTCGCCGGCCTGATGGGGCGTGGAGCAAATCCTCCGCCGCAATTCGGGCAGACGTTGAACAGCACCGTGTCGACGCAGTGAGCGCAGAAGGTGCATTCATAAGAGCAGATGCGAGCGTCGATCGCGTCAGGCGGCAAATCCTTGTCGCAATATTCGCAGTTCGGCCGAAGCTCCAGGCCCAAAGCTTCCTCCTCACGTCATTCCCACGAAAGCGGGAATCCTGCAATTCCCCGGTCCGCCTGTGCAGGTCTGTGGTTACTGGATTGCCGGGTCAAGCCCGGCAACGACACGATAACGTGAGGGAGGGAGCCATCAGCTGATCGGCGCGGTCGCGTGGCGGAGCCAAGCGCGGTCATTGCTCAAGAGCTGCGGCTCGATCTCGCGCCTTATGCGCGCATGATAAGCGTTGAGCCATTCGCGCTCGAACGGAAGTAGTTGTTTGGGATCGATGAGACGGCGATCGAACGGGACGAGGGTCAGGGTCTCGAATCCCATCATCTCGCGGGTGCCGCCGGAAATCTTTTCCAGCGGCGTCACTAGCACGAGATTTTCGAGCCTGATGCCGTATTGGCCTTCGAGATAGAAGCCGGGCTCGTTCGACAACATCATGCCCGGCTCGAGCTCTACCGTGCCAAGCCGAGACAGCCGCTGTGGCCCCTCATGCACCGCGAGATAGCTCCCGAC
>JBKOUI010000251.1:0-3108 GCA_046723315.1 Pseudomonadota bacterium
GGGTGGCAGCTCGAAGTCGAATGCATCCGTGCGCATCCCCCCAAATATAGGGCTTCGACCCGTCATGCTGAGGTGCGAGCAAGCGAAGCGAGCGAGCCTCGAAGCATGCGGCCCGGTTTGTGGCCATCGATCCTTCGAGGCTCGGCGCTGTTGCGCCGAGCGCCTCAGGATGACGGGGTCAGACGAGGCTGTGCGAGAACTGTTACAACCCCGAGGGATAATGATCGTGTCCGTAGGTCCACACGGGGGTGGCTTCTCCGGATTCATCGCGCGAAAGAACGCGCGTCAACTCGCCTTTGTCGCCGAGGTTATGAGCCGCATCGATGGCGAACAGCAGCGCCTCGCGTTCGGTGTTGTAGGGGCCGAATTGCTCGCCGCCGAATTCGATAAACCACGTCTCGTGCTCTCGCGTCACGAGGTATTCCCGGAATGGCGCAACCGGGATCGTTTGCGAGCAGGTCGTATGTCCCAGGGGTGCAGTCATTGCTCCTCCTCCGCCGCATTCGAGGTGGAGGGCAACGCGTTCCCTTGAGTTGGGTTCCCGACGCAAAAACGCCGGTCTGCTCCTGACCGGCAGCATAGCGGGCGATTATTTCGCGTCCGCAGCCACTTGCACGCGAATCATGCGATCGGGGTCGACCACCGGCTCCCCGCGCTTGATCTTATCAACGGCGGCCATCCCCGAGGCGACCTCGCCAACGACGGTGTATTTGCCGTTAAGAAAGGAACCATCGGCAAACATGATGAAGAACTGCGAGTTAGCCGAGTTCGGATCATTGGCGCGCGCCATGCCCACTATGCCGCGCTTGAACGGCACATTGGAGAACTCGGCGGGCAGGTTGGGATACTTGGAGCCGCCAGTGCCATCGCCGCGCGCACCGTCCCCAGTCTGCGCCATGAACCCCTCGATCACGCGGTGGAAGGGGACATTGTCGTAGTACTTCTCGCGCGCGAGCTGCTTGATGCGCGCGACGTGCTGCGGGGCGATATCTTTGCGCAATTTGACGACGATGCGTCCGTGCTTGGTGTCGATCAGCAGCGTGTTCTGCGGATCGAGACCGGCGGGCAGCGGCTGTGCAGCGGCGGAGGACACGGCAAAGAGCATAGCAAGGAGCGCAAAGACACGAAACATGGAATCTCCTATGGGCGAATTACGCGGGCGACCTTCTGCTGCAGACGCGCAGCAACGCACGGCGGCACGAAGGCCGACACATCGCCCCCCATGGAGGCGATCTGGCGTACCAGTGTGGCGGTGATCGGGCGGACCGCGGGCGAAGCGGGTAAAAAAATCGTTTGTACGCTCGGGGCCATGGCGCCGTTCATTCCGGACATCTCCATTTCATAATCGAAATCGCTCGCGCTGCGCAGGCCGCGAATCAGCACCGTTGCGCCTTCGCGCCGCGCCGCCGCAACGACCAGATCCGCGAAGCTGGTGAAGGCGAGCTCGCAGCTGCTCTCGCGAACAATGGGCTTGCATGTCTCGTCCAGCATCGCCAGGCGTTCCTCGACCGTGAACAAGGCGGTTTTGCCTGGATGGGTGCCGATGGCCACTACGAGCCGATCCACCAAGCGCGTGGACTGGCGCACCAGATCGAGATGCCCATTGGTGACGGGATCGAATGTGCCGGGGAAGAGCCCAGTTCGCATGCGCTATTCACTTTCGTGTTGGAGCAGCCGTTTTCTCCTCCTCGCCCGCGAGCTCATCGAGCACTGCCTCGAAATCCTTGGCCTCGCGGAAGTTTCGATAGACGGAGGCGAAACGAACGTAGGCGACGTCGTCAAGCGTGCGCAGGGTCTCCATCACCATCTCCCCTATCGTCTCGGAGGAGATTTCGCTCTCGCCCTGGCTTTCCAGCTCGCGCACCATCTTGGAGACCGCGCGGTCGATGCGCTCGGGCTCGACCGGCCGCTTGCGCAAGGCAATCTGCACCGAGCGCAGCAGCTTGTCCCGATCGAACGGTACGCGGCGGCCGTTGCGCTTGATCACGATCAGCTCGCGCAACTGCACGCGTTCGAAGGTGGTGAAGCGGAAATTGCAGGCGAGGCACTGCCGCCGCCTTCTGATGACCGAGCTGTCCTCGGTCGGGCGCGAATCCTTCACCTGGGTATCCAGGCTGCCGCAATTGGGACAGCGCATGGAGGCGGCTTTCGCCTAATCCGGGTAAATGGGAAAGCGCTGCACCAGCGCCTTGACCTTCTGCCGCACCGCGCCCTCTGCTGCCGCATCAGCCTCGGCGCGTTTGTGGGAGAGCGCGTTGAGCAGCTCTGCCATCAACTCTCCAACCTGCTGGAATTCGCCGACGCCAAACCCGCGCGTTGTGCCCGCGGGGGTGCCGAGCCGGATGCCGGACGTCACCGTCGGCTTTTCCGGATCGAACGGAACGCTGTTCTTGTTGCAGGTGATGTGGGCGCGGCCGAGCGCTGCCTCGGCGATGTTGCCGGTCAGCCGCTTGCCGCGGAGGTTGACGAGCAGCAGGTGCGTATCGGTGCCGCCCGAGACAATATCGAAACCGCTCGATTTCAGCGTCTCAGCCAGCGCTTTGGCATTCGCCACCACGTTGCGGGCGTAGAGCTTGAAATCAGTGCGCAGCGCTTCACCGAAGGCAACTGCTTTCGCGGCGATCACGTGCATGAGCGGACCACCCTGCAGGCCGGGAAAAACCGCGCCATTGATCTTCTTTGCGATCGCCTCGTCATCACTGAGTATGAAGCCGGAGCGGGGACCGCGCAGCGTCTTGTGCGCCGTCGAGGTGACGACATGCGCATGCGGGAACGGATTGGGATGCACTCCTCCGGCGACGAGTCCCGCAAAGTGCGCCATGTCGACCATGAGTGCCGCGCCAACCTCGTCGGCCACGGCACGGAACGCGCGAAAATCGAGGATGCGCGGATAGGCGGAGCCGCCGGCAATGATCACCTTCGGCCGGTGTTCGCGCGCGAGTTTTGCGACCTCATCCATGTCGATGCGATGGTCGTCGCGGCGCACGCCATACGGGATGGGCTTAAACCAGCGGCCGGAGAAATTGACCTGCGAGCCGTGCGTAAGGTGCTCGCCGGAACTCAGACCCAGCCCCATGAAAGTGTCGCCCGGCGACATCAGGGCCATGA
>JBKOUI010000314.1:0-10775 GCA_046723315.1 Pseudomonadota bacterium
CGGATTCATCGACATCTTGACGTTGGCAAGGTCGATGCCCGAGCCGTCCGACTTGACGCGGACTTTGACGTTAAAATCAACAACCCGTTTCACGGGAACGAGAATTTTCATGCGGCTTTAGTTCCCCGCACGTTTGAAAAACGGCCCCCTTAGTCCAGCTATCTCGCAACTGCGAAATGGCCGCGACCGTACTGCCGCATATGTCGCAAGTCAATGGTTTCTAGGGGTTTCGGGAGGGTTTCAGGCCCCACCGCGGGTCTTGTCGAACAGCACTACACCGCGCCGCCGCATAAACAGAATCAGCACTGCGCCAGCCGCAAGCCCGCCGACATGGGCCCACCACGCGACATTCTCCTCGCCCTCGATCAGCAGATTCACGAATTGCGCGAGAATCCAGATGCCGAGCGCCCAGGCGGCCGTGATCTTGATGGGAATGCGCCAGAGCGCCAGGATCCATACCTTCACCTTGGGATGCAGGATGAGGTACGCGGAGATCACGCCGGCTACCGCGCCACTCGCCCCGATGAGTGGCAGCTCCGACGTCGGCATCATCCAGGAGTGCAGCACGGCGGCGAAGATTCCGCACATCAGATAGAACATGATGAAGCGGATGTGCCCCATTGCGTCTTCGATATTGTCGCCGAATACCCACAGGAACAGCATGTTGCCGAGAAGGTGGATCCAGCTTCCATGGATGAACATGTAGGTGATGAGGGTAAAGCGCTCAGGAAGCGGGAAAGCGCCGGTTGCGAAGATCGAGCCACCGACTGGGCCGCCAGCCATCAATTTCGCGGGAATGACGGCAAAGGCCGCCGTGTTCTCCTCGTCGAGCGGAATGAACCAGCCGGTCTCGAAGATCACAAAGATGGCGACGTTGAGCACGATCAGCGCCACCGTCACATATTGGTAGCGGATCCGCTTCAGCGGGTTCGTGTCATGAAGAGGTATGAACACCGATACGCCGTCCCCGTCTCACCGGTTCTTGCCCGGCACCCACGTCACGTCGGATTTCCCCTTGTCATTGGCAAAGCGCGCCGCCACGAACAGGAAATCCGATAGCCGATTGATGTAGCGGAGCGCCGCCTCCCCGACCCTCTCGCCTTTACGCGCAGCAAGCGCCACCATCAGCCGCTCGGCGCGACGCGAGGTGGTGCGGGCAAGATGTAGAAAGCTCGAAGCTGGCGAGCCGCCCGGCAGCACGAAAGAGCGTAAGGGGTCGAGATCACGGTTGAGCTCGTCGATCTCGCGTTCGAGCCGCTCGACCTGGGCGTCGGTTACTTGCAGGCGCCCGCGTGCATCTTTGGTCTCGTCAGGAAAACAGAGATCAGCGCCGAGATCGAACAGATCGTTCTGAATGCGCGCGAGCATGGCGTCGAGAGCCGCAAGCTTCTCGCGCGTATAGAGGCGCGCGAGTCCGATGGCAGCATTGGTCTCATCGAGCGTGCCGTAGGCCTCGACCCTAAGATCGTATTTCGAGACGCGCCGGCCTGAGCCGAGGGCAGTCGTGCCGTCGTCGCCAGTGCGCGTATAGATCTTGTTGAGGACGACCATCACCAACGCCTTGGAATCCAAGGCTCCGCGAGCCAATCCAGGCCTACAGCTTAGCGTAATCTGGGGTTGAGAGGGGTCAAGCCTTGTTACAGAGATAGGCTACCGGCCAGAGAGATAAATGGCGAGCATGACGATGCAGATCGCGATGAATTGCAGGATCACGCGCCAGCGCATCAAGGTCTGGCTCAGATTGGGGCTGCCGCCGCGCAGCATGTTCCATAGCCCCATCAGAAGGACGAGAGCAACGGCCGCAAGCGCGAACGGCACGGCAAGGCGTACGGCATGTTCCATCAGGGGATTCCCTTGGTCCAGGGCATGGCGGAAAACGCCTGGCGCGCGACTTTAGTTGCTTGCCACAACCGCGTCGAGGGCCCGCGTCGGCAGGAGGCGGCGAAAGAAGACAGCAGCATAAGTCGGGATAGTCACGTAATAGCGCGACTTCGGCCGCCTGCTCTCGAGCGCGCGGGCGAGCTTGGCAGCCACGGCCTCGGGCCCAAGCTTGAACGTCTGGGTGCCGCCCTCCTCAAGGCGCGCGATCCTCGCACGGTAGATCTCACGATGGGGTGAGCCTTCGAGGTCGATATTGCGGCGATAGACTTCGAGCGCATGCTCGGCAAAGCGGGAGGCGATTGGCCCGGGTTCGATCAGCACCACATCGATGCCTGTGCCTCTGAGCTCGAGGCGAAGTGCATCGGCGAGAGCTTCGATGGCGAATTTGGAGGCGCAATAGGCGCCGCGATAAGGCGCCGCCACAAGGCCAAGTACAGAAGAGCAAAACACGAGACGACCGCCACCATTCGCCCGCATCGCCGGAATCACGCGCGCGGTGAGATCATGCCAGCCGAATAGGCTCGCCTCGAATTGAGCACGGAGCACCTCACGCTTCAGGTCCTCGACGGCGCCAGGCTGGCCATAAGTTCCGTTGTTGAAGAGCGCGTGGAGCTTGCCGTCGGTTGCCTTCAAGACCTGCTCGACGGCTTCGTCGATCGAGCGAGGCTCGGCGTAATCGAGATAAAGGCTTTCGACACCCACCTCGTCGCGAAGTCGCGCAATATCTTGCGCCTTCCGCGCCGTGGCAAACACGCGCCAGCCACGCGCCTTCATCTCACGCGCCGACGCAAGTCCGATGCCCGAAGAGCATCCGGTGATGAGGATGGAGCGCTTGACCAGGAGCTACTCCTGGCCTTCTGGCGGCATCGCCTTCTGTTTCAGGCCTTTTAGGCCGGCGGTGAAAATATCGCCGATTACCTTCTTGGCATCGTCGTCGGTTGCGCCATTGGCGTCGAAGGTTGCATCCCAATGGATGGTGGTGCGGCTTGGATCGCGGTCGTCCGGCTCGACCCACAGTTTCGCGTGATAGTTCTTCACCGGCAGCGGGCTCTCGATGATCTCGTAGCTGTAGCCCGTGTCTTCGGTTTCATCGAGCTTCTCCTTGATTTCGCCGCCTTGTTTCAGCGTGAGAACTCGGATCGTGGCATCACCTTCCTGACTCTCCTTGCAATCGGCTACGGCCGGATGCCAGTCCTTGATGGCGCAGAAATCCGAAGCGAGCGCCCATACCACGAGCACCTGTCCAGGCGCGTCGATGTGCTTATTGACGTCGATCGCGTAGGCGGATCCGCATGCAACGATGAGCGCGGCGAGCGTGCCCAAGGCCAATTTCATCACACGCATTCGCTTCCTCCACTTCTTTAGCGCCGGCTTGACGCCGGCTCTGTAGCCGAACTCAGCCTTCGAGCAGCCGCCGCGCAATGACATGCGCCTGGATCTCGGCGGCGCCCTCGAAGATCGAGAGGATGCGCGCGTCGCACAGCACGCGGCTGATGGCGTATTCCAGCGCAAAGCCGTTACCGCCGTGGATTTGCAGCGCATTGTCGGCCGCGGCCCAGGCGACGCGCGCGGCCAGCAGCTTAGCCATGCCGGCCTCGAGATCGCAGCGCCGCCCAGCCTCCTTCTCGCGCGCGGCGAAATAAGTGAGCTGACGAGCGAGCAGGATCTCCGACGCCATCATCACGAGCTTATCCGATACGCGCGGAAAATTGATGATCGGCTTGCCGAACTGCACGCGCTCCATGCCGTACCGCAGGCCTAAGTCTAGCGCGGCTTGCGCCACGCCGATGGCCCGCGCCGCGGTCTGGATGCGCGCCGCCTCGAAGGTTTGCATCAATTGCTTGAACCCCTGGCCTTCCACGCCGCCGAGCAGATTTGCGGCGGGCACGGCAAAGCCGTCGAAGGAGACATCGAACTCCTTCATCCCTCGATAGCCGAGAACCTCGATCTCCCCGCCGCTCATGCCTTCGGCAGGGAAAGGATCGTTGTCAGTGCCCCGTGGTTTCGGCGCCAGGAACATCGAAAGGCCGCGATAGCCCTTCTCCTTGGGATCGGTGCGGGCGAGCACGGTCATGAGATCGGCGCGCGCGCCATGCGTGATCCACGTCTTCTGCCCGGTGATGCGATAGACATCGCCGTCCTTCACGGCGCGGGTGGTGAGCGAAGCAAGGTCAGAGCCCGTGTTGGGCTCGGTGAACACCGCGGTGGGCAGCACCTCTCCCGAAGCGATCTTGGGCAGCCATTCTTGCTTCTGCGCGTCGGTGCCGGCGTTCAGGATCAGCTCCTCGGCGATCTCCGAGCGCGTGCCGAGAGAGCCGACGCCGATATACCCGCGCGACAGCTCTTCGGAGACAACGCACATCGCCTCCTTGCCGAGCCCGAGCCCGCCATACTCCTCGGGCAAAGTGAGGGAGAACACGCCGAGCTCGCTCATCTTGGCGATTAGCGGTAGCGGTATGTATTCATCCTTGAGGTGCCATTCTTGGGCATTGGGCACGACCTCCGCCTCCGAGAAGCGCCGCATCTCGTTGCGAATATCCTCGAACGTCTCATCGAGGCCCGGATCGCCGAAATTCGCTGCGGCTGCTCCTTGTGCGTGCTTGATCAACTCGATGGCGCGAGCGCGCGTCTCGGACGTGGTCCCTTTGATGAGCTGAACGACCGGCTCGGTCAGGATCGCCACATGCTGATCTTTGCTGAGCCCGAGCTCATGCATGCGGACAATTTCGCCCTGACTCATCATCACGCCGCCAAAGAGCTGGCCGAGATACTCGCATGCGCCGATTTGGGCGAGCAGCCGCTCCATCTCGCCGAAACGGCCCTCGCTCTCCATGCGCCGGGCATAATCTGCGATCTGCCGGATGGCCTCGACATAGGTCCCGACCCAGGCAAGGCCGTGCGCTGCGCGTTCCTCGCGCTCGAGCGCGGCGCCATCGATCTTGCCGCCGGACGACACCTTGGCGGCGACCGCTTCGACGGCCTGGTCGCGCAGCGTGACTGCGGCTTCGGCCGCGGACTCAAGCAGTGGAATGAGCTCAGGCGAGCTGCCGGCCTCGCTTCCCGGCAAAGTCTCTGCGGCGGTCAAATCGTGCTCCTCATGCGAAAACCTTATGACTTCGGCCCCACGGAAGCTTGCTCCGAGCGCCGAGTCAAATCGGAATTGCGCACAAGGAGCCGCTTAGAACGCCCTTAGAGCGTCGCCCTCGACCACCGATTCTTGCACGAGCCCCGTCCAGACCTTCTCGGATTCGCCTTTCGGCTCTGGTGCGACGGTCGCCTCGGTCTCCGGTGCTGGGCTCTCCGGCGGATTGACTTTCGCGTCGATGACCTCGAGCGGCCTGATGGCCGCGAGCAGCTCATCGAGCTTGTTCATGGCCACATAATATTTGTTAGCCTGAAGGCGCTTCTCCACCTCCTCACGCAACTCGAGGATGGTGTCGACCAGATCCTTTTTCGCTGCTGGATTTTCCATGCTCTGGCCCCCTTGCAAGAGCGGCCCCACCGCGACGGATCATCCACCGCGGCGCGGGTACGCATCTAAAAAGGGCCAACTTGAAGACCGGCCTAACGGTTCCCTTGTGGGGCCGAAAGGGTGTGGATAGCCTGGCGCTAGAAGGCTCGCTGCCGCGTATCTGGCGCTCGCCCCTGTCCTATTTCCGCAACCAGGAGACCAATCTTTGCAAAGAGCCCGCGCCCTTCTCGGCAGCGGGGATCTTTTCGACGACCCAATGCCCGCCGCCAGGCATCGCAACGCCCATGTGATCGTAGTTGTTGGCGTAGGAGTAGCGCAGAGTGAGCCGCTTATCCCCGGCAAAGATCAGCACGTGGTCGCGCTCTACTTTGAGCCGATTTATCGGCTCCAGCAGCTCGGCGGCGGCGTAGTTTATCGCCATGCACAGCATGCGAGCTCTCTCATACTGCGGCGCCATCATGCCGATCGCCTCCGCTCCGTTAACCGGCAATGAAAAGGACGCCGGTCTCTAGCTGCCGTGCATCTGCCGGCTCGCCTCGATCACATCCTCGACGGTGCGAAGGCCGGTGCAAGGAGCGCTGACAAGCACCGCCATGTTGCCGGGACGATGCTCGTTCTTCCACATGCGCATATGCGCCTTCGGGATTTGCTCCCAGGGGAAGACCTCGCTCATGCACGGATCGATGCGCCGCTCCACTACGAGCTTATTGGCTTGGCTTGCCTGGAGGAGATGGGCGAAATGCGAGCCTTGGATGCGCTTCTGATGCATCCACACATAGCGCGCATCCATGGTGAGGTTGTAGCCGGTGGTGCCGGCGCAGAACACGACCATGCCGCCGCGCTTCACCACGAAGCAGGATACCGGGAAGGTGGCCTCGCCCGGATGCTCGAACACGCAATCGACATTCACGCCTTTGCCGGTGATCTCCCAGATTGCCTTGCCGAAGGCGCGCACCTCCTTGTTCCAAGCGTCATATTCGGGCGTGCCGACGGTGGGCATCTGTCCCCAGCATTTGAACTTGTTGCGATTAATGACGCCTTTGGCGCCGAGCGACATAACGAAGTCGCGCTTCTCGTCGTCCGAGACGATGCCGATGGCGTTGGCGCCCGTCGTGGCGCAGAGCTGCGTCGCCATCGAGCCGAGGCCGCCGGAAGCGCCCCACACCAGCACATTGTGGCCCGGTTTCAACGTATGCGGCCGGTGCCCAAACAGCATGCGGTAGGAGGTGGCGAGCACGAGGGTGTAGCAGGCCGCCTCTTCCCAGGTGAGGTGCTTGGGCCGCTCGAGGAGCTGGCGATCCTGCACGCGACAGAATTGCGCGAACGAGCCGTCGGGGGTCTCGTAACCCCAAATGCGCTGCGACGGCGAGAACATGGGATCGCCGCCGTTGCACTCCTCGTCGTCGCCATCGTCCTGATTACAGTGGATGACGACCTCGTCGCCGACCTTCCAGCGCTTCACCTTAGAGCCGACCGCCCAGACGATGCCGGACGCATCCGAGCCGGCGATGTGGTAGGGGTTCTTGTGGCCGTCGAGAGTCGAAATCGGCTTGCCGAGCGAGGCCCACACGCCGTTGTAATTGACGCCCGCCGCCATCACCAAGACTAGCACGTCGTGGGAGTCGAGGTCCCAGGTCGGCAACACCTCGATCTGCATGGCTTCGTCGGGAGGCCCGTGGCGCTCCTTGCGGATTGCCCAGGCATACATGTTTTTCGGCACATGACCGAGCGGGGGAATTTCGCCGATCTCGTAGAGGTCTTTGACGGCTCCAGCCGGCGCGGACGTTGCTTCAGAGACTGCTGCTAGCGACATCTCATTCATCCGATTGTCCCCCCAGTCCACAACCGTTCGGTCTGTTTTTGCACTGCGGCAATTCTCCATTATTCATCTCGCGACCGCAACAAATTTGCAATAGCGAGCCGTCACACGCAAAAGCGCCCCAAGGGCGCCTCTTCTCTGCCCGAATCCGCGGGCGGCCGAGAGCGTTATCAAAAAGCCGTGAGCCTGCCCAGGGCCATAATGTGTTCTTTGTCTCTATCGGAACCCCGCTACAGCCCACACGTTCCCCATTAGTCCCGGCATCAGCAGGCGACGATAAGCCTGTTGTGCGCGGCTTCCCCCAAGACCTCTGTCCGGAAGGAGACCTCAATGAGATCGAAACTCACACTTTTGAGCACTGCGGCAGCGCTTGCCTTCGGGCTCGCTGGCACCGCCGCGCTCGCCGCTGACGCGACCGGCGACGCGCCGGGCGCGAAGAGCGACATCACCATCGTCACCAACGACACTGGAAATGCGCCCGCCACCGGCGTCGAGGAGAGCACTCAAAGTCAAGGTGCGACCAATAAACAAGGCTTGAACGACACAGGCACCATGCCGCCGGCCAGCGGCGCAGGTTCTGAGCAAGGCGGCGGCGCCCTCTCCAGCGACCAGGGTGGGACCGGCGTCAAGGGCAGCGAACAAAGCCAAGGCGCGACCAACAAGTCGACTCAGGATCCCGGCGCGACAGGCATGAACGAAGGCGCCTCGACGGGTAACGCTCCAGGCGGCACCGGCGCCGAGCAGAGCGCACAAGGCCAGGGTGCCCAGAACAAGTCGTCCTATTAAGAATCCGCAAGCTTGCGGAGTTGGACTGGAAGGGCGGCGCTCGTCGGGCGTCGCTCTTTCCTTTTGGCCCTTTGGCAACGGCAATGAGAGTATTGTTGCTAAAAGCGCGGCTGACATGCTTCGATGCGAGAAAGACAAGCTTTAGAGCCAAGACCATGAGCGGAAAGTCATCCAAGCGGGACAAGCCTTGGCTGTTCCGCACCTATGCTGGCCATTCAACGGCGAAGGCCTCTAACGAGCTTTACCGGAAGAATCTCGCCAAGGGTCAGACCGGGCTTTCGGTTGCCTTCGATCTGCCCACCCAGACCGGCTACGACTCCGACGACCCCCTTGCCCGCGGCGAAGTCGGCAAGGTCGGCGTGCCGATCTCTCATCTCGGCGACATGCGCAGCCTGTTCGAAGGCATTCCGCTCGCCGAGATGAACACCTCGATGACCATCAACGCCACGGCTGCCTGGCTGCTCGCGCTCTACGTCGCGCTTGCTGAGGAGCAGGGTGCCGATCATGCCAAGCTCACCGGCACGGTGCAGAACGACATCCTCAAGGAATACCTTTCGCGCGGCACCTACATCTTTCCCCCTGCCCCGTCGCTTCGGCTGATCAAGGACGTGATCGTCTACACCAACCGCGAGATGCCGAAATGGAACCCCACCAATGTCTGCTCCTACCATTTGCAGGAGGCGGGAGCGACGCCGGGCCAGGAGCTAGCCTTCGCGCTCGCAACGGCAGAGGCCGTCCTCGATGAAGTGAAGAACTCCCGCGAAGTTCCGCCCGAGCAATTTCCCAAAGTGGTCGGCAGCATCTCGTTCTTCGTCAATGCCGGCGTGCACTTCATCACCGAGATCTGCAAGATGCGCGCCTTCGTCGAGCTGTGGGACGAGATCGCCGAGAAGCGCTACGGCGTGAAGGACCCCGCGCTCCGCAGATTCCGTTATGGCGTGCAGGTCAATTCGTTGGGGCTCACCGAGCAGCAGCCCGAGAACAACGTCTACCGCATCCTCTTGTCGATGCTCGCCGTAACCCTGTCGAAGAAGGCCCGGGCGCGGGCCGTGCAGCTTCCCGCCTGGAACGAAGCGCTTGGCTTGCCGCGGCCATGGGACCAGCAATGGTCGCTGAGGCTCCAGCAGATCTTGGCCTACGAGACCGACCTGCTTGACTACGGCGACATCTTCGATGGCTCGGTTGAGATCGGCTGGAAGGTCGAGGAGCTGAAGGAAGAGGCGCGCGCCGAGCTTGCCAAGATTCAAAGCATGGGCGGCGCGGTTGCTGCTATCGACTATATGAAAGAGGCGCTAATCGCCTCGAATGCCGCGCGCGTCGAGGCGATCGAGAAGGGCGAGCAGGTCCTGGTTGGGGTCAATGCCTATACCGAGACCGAGCCGTCGCCGCTTGCCGGCGGCATCGAAGGCATCATTACCGTTCCCGAGTCGGTCGAGATCGAGCAGGTGGCGGCGCTTCAGACCTGGCGTCGCGACCGCGACGAGAAGGCGGTGAACCAGGCGCTTATCGACTTGAAATCTGCGGCATCGGAAGGCCGCAACATCATGCCGCCCTCAATTGCGGCGGCGAAGGCCGGCGTCACCACTGGCGAATGGGGCCAGGTATTGCGCGAAGTGTTCGGCGAGTACCGCGCGCCCACCGGCATCCACGCCAAGCACCAGATCGACAAGGCAAGGCTCGAGGATGTGCGCCGGTTGGTCGAGGAGGTGTCGGGCCGGCTCGGCCGCACGCTCACTTTCGTCGTCGGCAAGCCTGGGCTAGACGGTCACTCCAACGGCGCCGAGCAGATTGCCGTGCGCGCCGCCGATGTGGGCATGGAGGTCGTCTATGATGGGATCAGGCTCACACCCGCCGAGATCGTCGAGCAGGCGCGCGAGGCAAAGGCACATGTGGTCGGGCTATCGATCCTGTCGGGCTCGCATGTCTCGCTGGTACGCGAAATCGTGCAGCGGCTGCGTGAGGCAGGAATGGGCGACGTGCCGGTCGTGGTCGGTGGCATCATCCCTGCCGATGACGTGAATGTTCTGAAGCAGTGCGGAGCCTCGGCGATCTATACGCCTAAGGACTTCCAGCTCAATGACATCATGGTCGGCATCGTGAAGCTGGTCGACGAGAAGGCAGCCGAGCGCGTCGAGCAAGGCATTCCCGTGCCGCCGCTTCGCGAGCGCGAAAGAGTGCGGCTGTGATGCGCTATGCCCTCGCCGCAGTCTTGATGGTTGCGGCCGTTCCCGCGCTCGGAGCCGATCCGAGCGGACAGGCGCCGTGCCCTGCCGGCGGCACCGTCACCTCAGGCAGCTCGAATGTCACAGTGGGAGGCAAGCAGGCGGCGCGCGCCGGCGATACCACCGGCTGCGGCTCGACCGTAGTGGAAGGCTCGTCCAACGTGTTCATGTTGTGGAAAATTAAATTACTTGGAAATTGGCCTAAAGGGCAAGCTGCGAGCCAAGCGTGACATGTCCGTCGCTAAGCAGACGCCGTCGGCAACCTTCTATCGAATTAGTCGCCCCTTGCTTGCCACGGGAAGCGACGTAGTTCGTCAGCAAGAGCTTCGACTGCGGCCTCTCCATAGCGACGCGCCCAAAGCCTGAGCCACTCTTCGTTGTTCAAGAAGAACTTCCAGTCGCTGATAACCGCACGCCTCATCAACAGAAACGGTACGGGCGATGTGAATGGTCGAAAGTTCGGGTTGTATATCGCCGTCCCATCGTTGCCCTCGTAAAAGGGTCCCATCACGAGCCCATCGTCCATATAGGATGGAACGCCAATTAGCTGCAGGAGACCGCCAAAGAAGTCCTTGGCTTGAGCCGCCGGCAAATC
>JBKOUI010000245.1:0-11809 GCA_046723315.1 Pseudomonadota bacterium
TGTCTATCCGCAGGAGGCACTGTCTCCAGGACAGATAAAGGACCTCGACTTCACGCATTTCCTCCTCCAGCCCATGGACGACGGAGCGAAGACGCCGGCTAATCTGCGCGCCGCCATTGATTATTGCCTCACCCATCCCAAATGGCGCTTGAGCCTACAGACCCATAAGCTATTAGGGCTGCCGTGAGTGTCGCCCTGGCCGCGTTCGGCGAAATCCCCTAAACGACTGCCATGCGCGTCTATAAAGAATTCACCTTCGAGGCCGCTCATTTGCTTCCGTCGGCACCGCCGGGCCATCCCAACGCGCGGGTACACGGACATTCGTTCCGCGTGCGTGTCTTCGTTGATGGCGAGCCGAATGACGCCACCGGGGTTGTCGTCCATTTCGACGATCTCGAAGCGTCGCTGGCAGACGCCCGCGAAGCGCTCGACCACCGCTTCCTGAACGACGTCGAAGGGCTCGGCTCGCCGACGCTGGAGCGCATCGCCATGTGGCTGTGGGACCGCCTGCATAATCGACTGCCGGGCCTCGCCGAGATCGAGGTTGCGCGCGACACCTGCCATGAGGGTTGCATCTATCGCGGGCCGCAGCGCCGGCTTGCCCCGGAGTAAATCATGGCGCGCAAGATCGCCGGGCTGAAGCAACTTAGCGCCAAGACGCCGATCCCGAAATCGCCAAGCGAAGCCGAGCTCGAGCGCGTGCCGAACCCTCATGAGGACGTGGCGTATGTCGCCCGCTTCACCTGCCCCGAATTCACCTGCCTCTGCCCGATCACCGGCCAGCCCGACTTCGCGCATTTCGTCATCGACTACGCGCCACGCGCTTGGCTGCTAGAGTCGAAGTCGCTCAAGCTCTATCTCGCGAGCTTCCGCAACACGGGCGCCTTCCACGAGGACGCGACCATTAGCATCGGTAAGCGTGTGGTCGAGCTGATCGAGCCAGCATGGCTCAGGATCGGCGGCTACTGGTATCCGCGCGGCGGCATTCCGATCGACGTGTTCTGGCAGCGTGGCACGCCGCCGGAAGGCGTATGGATTCCCGATCAGGGCGTTTCGCCCTATCGCGGGCGCGGCTGACCCGAGCCTGATGGATCTCATCATCACCAACGGCGATTCTGCCGGCGCCTTGCTTAGGCGTGCGATCCCTGATGCCGAGGTCCTGCCTTGGCGCGACGTGCTGCACGAAGGACCGGTGCCCTTCACCGACTCGCTCGCCGACCTGACCGACATCCGCGCAAATTATCTTGCCCGGGACGGCGCAACCTAGACCAGGCAAGAGCGATTCTCCAGGCGCGCGATCAGGGACTTGTCCGGTGGACATCATTCGATCGGACTGTGTTGTGGTTCGAGCACGATCTCTATGATCAGCTTCAGTTGCTGCAATTGCTCGATTGGTTCAGCTCGCAGCGCGGCAATGAAGCCTCCCTTCAGCTGGTACAAGCGAGCGATTTTCTCGGCAACCAGACGCCAGAGCGCCTGCTCGGCCTTCGGCATTTGGAGCGGGACGTGACTCCGGCACAGCTTGCCCTTGCGAGCGAAGCTTGGGCCGCCTTTCGTGCGCCGACGCCGGAGCCTTGGGCGCGGCTACTTGAGCAGGATCTGTCTGCCCTTCCCTTCCTCAAAGCTTCGGTTCAACGGATGCTCGAAGAACTTCCCGGCCCCGACGGCCTTTCGCGCACCGACCGGCAAATCCTTGCCGCCCTCGCCACCGGCGAGATGACGCCGATCGCTCTGTTCGCAGCAGTGCCACGTCAAGAAGAGGCAGTCTTCATGGGAGATTGGAGCTTCTTCAGCTTGCTCGATGGCCTTGCCCTCGCACGAAAGCCGTTGATCGAGGGGCTCACGGGCGCACCATTCAGACCTGGCGATACGAAGCTCGCACAGGCCTATTCGCAAAGCACCCTGGCGCTCACCGCATTCGGCGCCGAGGTTCTCGCTGGCCGCGCCGACCACGCGGCATACAATAGGATCGATCGTTGTTGGGGCGGCACGCATCTCACCAACGACTCCTTGTGGCGCTGGGATGCACAAAAGAAAGAATTAATCCCCCCGCGTGGCTAATCTGAAACGATCAGCTTTGTGGCCTGGCGCTTCAGCTCAAGCGCTTGGTTAGCCGGTCTATCGCGATCAGCTCGGCGAGGAGAGCCTCGAGTGCGGACAGCGGGAGCATATTGGGGCCGTCGGAGGGCGCCCGGTCGGGATCCTGGTGCGTCTCGATGAAGATGCCAGCAACGCCCACCGCCACTGCCGCGCGGGCGAGCACCGGCACGAAGCGCCGCTCGCCTCCGCTCGATGCCCCGTGCCCCCCAGGCTGTTGCACCGAGTGCGTGGCGTCAAAGATAACCGGCGCTCCCGTCTCGGCGAGGATCGGTAGCGCGCGCATATCAGAAACGAGCGTGTTGTAGCCGAAGGAGACGCCGCGTTCTGTGACGAGGACATTGGGATTGCCGGTGCCGACGATCTTGGCCACGACATTCTTCATATCCCAAGGCGCGAGAAACTGTCCCTTCTTGACATTGACCGCCTTGCCAGTGCGCGCGGCAGCAAGGAGGAGGTCCGTCTGGCGGCAGAGGAAGGCCGGGATCTGCAAAATATCGACCGCCTCCGCGACTGCCGCGCACTGATCCGGCTCGTGAACATCTGTGGTGACCGGCAGTCCCACGCTCTCTTTGATCTCGGCGAAGATTGGAAGTGCGTCTTTCAGCCCAAGTCCCCGCGCACTCGCAAGACTCGTGCGGTTCGCTTTGTCGAAGGAACTCTTATAGACGAGGCCGAGTCCGAGACGGCTGCCGATCTCTTTCAACGCAGTCGCGGTCTCGAGCGCGTGCGCCCGGCTTTCCAGCACGCAAGGTCCCGAGATCACGGCAAGCGGCAAGCCGTTGCCGAAACGGGCCTTTCCCGTGGAGATCGCCGCGCCTGGACGAGGCTTCAGCGCTTCGTTCATGGCCGGACCATGCGGCGCGGCGGCATCAGCGTCAACAGGTTGAAACTGGCTGCGACCCGAACCTATTAATCAAGGTTCCGTCCGCTTCCACTCCGGGCGATCTTGTTCATAGCGGCTAACGACGGTCGGAAACTCAGGCAGCCAGGGCTCGCGCCTTCTAGTCCAGAGCTCGTAGCTCGGCTGCCACAACCCAGGCTCGTCGAATGACCCGGCGTAAAGGTCTATCTCGTCCGGTATGTCGTAGTGAGAGTAAACCGGCGCGCCGCAAGATCGGCAGGAATATCTGCGGCCGTGCTCGGAGCTTTCGAACACCGTCACGTCGCCTCCTACTGTCACCGCCTCACGGGGAAACACGACGTAGAAATTGAACGGCGCGCCATGCACCTTCCGGCAGGTCATACAGTGGCACACGCCAATGCGATAAGGCTCCCCGCGTGCTTCGAACCTCACCTTGCCGCAGGCGCAGCCGCCTTTATTGACTTTATCTGCCATGGGCGATGGGACGTTACACGAGCCGCGACTGATCGACCGCGGCGCCGATAAACGAGGCAAAGAGCGGGTGCGGCTCGAACGGCCGCGACTTGAGCTCAGGGTGGAACTGAACGCCGATGAACCAGGGATGGTCTGGGCGCTCGACGATCTCGGGCAATAGCCCGTCCGGCGAGAGGCCTGAGAAACTCAACCCAGCGGCCTCGAGCCGGTTGCGGTAGCGCGTATTGACCTCATAGCGGTGGCGATGGCGCTCGGAGATACGCGTCGTGCCGTAAATACCGGCAACCTTGCTGCCCTTGGCGAGCACCGCTTCGTAGGCGCCAAGCCGCATCGAGCCGCCGAGATCGCCATTGGCCTTGCGCTGCTGAAGCTCATTCCCCTTCATCCATTCGGTCATAAGGCCGATCACCGGCTCCTCGGTCGGGCCGAACTCCGTCGAGCTTGCACCCTCAATGCCTGCATCGCGCGCGGCCTCGATCACTGCCATCTGCATGCCGAAGCAGATGCCGAAATAAGGCACACCGCGCGTCCGCGCGTAACGCGCCGCCTGGATCTTGCCCTCAGCGCCGCGCTCGCCGAACCCGCCCGGAACGAGAATGCCGTGTACGTCCTCGAGATAGGCTGAGGCGTCTTCGCTCTCGAAGGTCTGCGACTCGATCCATTGCAGATTGACCTTCACCTTATTGGCGATGCCGCCATGAACGAGTGCCTCGTTGAGCGATTTATAAGCGTCCTTGAGGCCCGTGTATTTGCCGACCACTGCCACAGTGACCTCGCCATCGGGATTGCCGACAGTCTCGGCGATCTGCCGCCAGCGCTCGAGGTCAGGGTCGGGCGCGTGCGTGATGCCGAAAGCAGCGAGCACTTCGCGGTCGAGTCCCTCGGCGTGGTAAGCGCCGGGCACATCATAGATGCTCGCCACGTCGAGCGCCTGGATCACGGCCTCGGGCCGGACATTGCAGAACAGCGCGATCTTGCGCCGCTCATCCTTGGGCAGAGGCCGATCGGTGCGGCAGAGCAGAACGTCGGGCTGAATACCGATCGAGCGAAGCTCTTTCACCGAGTGCTGGGTGGGCTTGGTCTTGAGCTCGCCCGCACTCGGAATGTAGGGAACCAGCGTAAGATGGATGAACGCGGTCGACCCGCGGGGAAGCTCGTTGCCGAGCTGGCGGATCGCCTCGAAGAAGGGCAGCCCCTCGATGTCGCCGACCGTGCCACCAATCTCGCAAAGGACGAAATCGATGCCCTCGTTGCCGCTGGTGATGAACGACTTGATGGCATCAGTGACGTGAGGAATGACCTGTACGGTCGAGCCGAGATAGTCCCCGCGCCGCTCCTTGCCGATGATCTCCTGGTAGATGCGGCCTGTGGTAATGTTGTCGGCCTGGCTCGCCGGGCGTCCGGTGAACCGCTCGTAATGGCCGAGGTCAAGGTCGGTTTCGGCACCGTCGTCGGTGACGAACACCTCGCCGTGCTGATAGGGGCTCATGGTCCCCGGATCGACATTGAGATAGGGGTCGAGCTTGCGCAAGCGCACGCTGAACCCGCGCGCCTGAAGCAGCGCGCCGAGCGCCGCAGAGGCTAGCCCCTTGCCAAGTGAGGAGACCACGCCGCCGGTAATGAAGATGTACCGCGCCATGGGCCTCGACCATACACCGGAATGGGTGCGAGTCGGTAGCCCTAACAAGAAACGATGGACTGCTTATCAGCGGAATTCTTGCGAGGCGCTTATTGCGACTGCGGCGCTTGCGGGGCCGTGGGTTGAGCTGGCGCACCGGGTGCGGCTGGCGCGGGAGCGGCTGGCATCTGAAGTGGAGCCAATCCTCCTCCGCCGGCGGGACTTAGGATCGATGGCGCACCGCCATGCTGGCCGGCAAGAATCGACAAGAGAAGACTGGTTGCGAAGAAGCAGGCCGCAAGCACCGCGGTCGTCTTGGTCAGGGCGTTGCCAGCACTGCGGCCGGTCATGAACCCTCCGCCGCCACCGCCGATACCAAGCGCTCCACCTTCGGAGCGCTGCAGCAGGACGACGCCCACCAAGGCCAACGCGACCATAATATGAATCAATAGAAGAACAGTGCTCATCTTGTAGCCTTCGCCTTCGAAGGCGGTGTCTTAGCCGAATCTGCCAGGGCTTGGCTAGGCTTGGCGTCAGACACTGTCTCGCTTGGCGGGGTGGGCTTTCGGTCGGGCAGCGGCACCACATCGGCAGTGCCAGGCGTTTGATCGCCTTGGGCTGGAGTACCGCCAGGTTGAGCGGCGGACTTGGTTACGCCTCCGCCGCGGCAACGGAACTCGATATTTTCCTCGACCGCGAGAAATCGCCGCACCTGTTCGAGCTCTTGATCGTTGAGATGGTCTTTTACCCAGTCAGGGCCGCGGTCGAGCGCAGCTTGCATCTCGCGCGTCAGCAGCTTTTTGCGTTCGAGCTGCATGCTCGCGCAGCTCTGCTTGTCCAGCGGCTCGGCCACAGCGCTAAGCTCGAGCGCCACCCCTGAGCCCGATACGATAAGTGCCGTGGCGATGAAGCGCAGCAAGGGCATGGTTACCCCGCGGGAAAAGGCATCCCCCTCAGTCAAATCAGCCACATCAGAATGGCGAAGATTAGTCCATTTGCCAACCCTGCTCACAAGCTAAGCGGCACTTCGGGCGTAGACCGATAGAATTGTATAGAAATCGCTCGCTTTTAGGCTGGCGCCTCCGACCAAGGCCCCGTTTACCTCAGGCACACCAAGCAGCTCGGCGGCATTGTCGGGCTTGACGGACCCGCCATAAAGGATGCGGACGCGGTTGCCTTCAGCGTGGCCGAGCAAGCCAACCAGTTCCGCACGAATCAAGGCGTGCACCCCGGCAACATCCTCCGGCGTTGGCGTCAGGCCTGTGCCGATCGCCCACACTGGCTCATAGGCGATGACGGTATCCGCGGCGCGCGCCTTCACCGGCAGCGACCCTTGCAATTGTCCCCTCACGATCTCGAGGGTGGCGCCCTTATGCCTCTGTTCGTCAGTCTCACCGACGCAGATGATGGCGGTCATATGCGCGCGATGTGCCGCCGCTGACTTGGCGCTAATAAGCGCGTCGGTTTCGCCATGGTCGATGCGCCGCTCCGAATGCCCGACGATGACGGCGGAGCCGCCGGCATCTGCGAGCATCTCGGCAGAGATATCACCGGTGTGTGCTCCAGAGGGCAACGGGTGGCAATCCTGCGCACCCAATAGGATCGGAGTTCCGCCCAAGATGTCCCGAGCGCGCGAGAGCAGCGTAACAGGCGGGCACACCATGATGTCCGCCTCCAGCACTGGGCCACGCGTAAGGCGGACTTGCAGCGCTCTAAGCTCGGCCAAGGCGCTGCCAATGCCGTTCATCTTCCAGTTGCCCGCGACGAGCGGCCTGATCCCTGCCACGTCCTCTCCCCTCGCCTCCCGCCGGCACGCCTGGCGGGCTGTTTTCGAACCGCCGCCAAGAGCTTGCGCCGCCTTGCCGGGCCTCTCCTTGCTACCTATGATGCCGCCGCCGCGCGGGGTTGTCCAAGTAATCGGACTCCAGCGCGGCTTTGGCAAACAGGAATAGAAAGCAGGCTACGCGTGGCACTCGACTCTTTGCGCAAATCGGCGGGCGGCGTCATTGGCATCATCTTCGTCCTCCTGCTGATTGCGAGCTTTGTCATTTGGTTTCCTGCCGGCTGGTTCCAGGGGTTCGGCAGCCAAGACCTCATCACCGTCGGCGACACCAAGATCGGGCCGCACGAGTATATGCGAGCCCAGCAGGATGTCCTGCGAGCCATGAGCTCACAGGCCGGCAGGAGCTTGAGCCTGCAAGAGGCGCGCGGTCTCGGGCTCGACAGCCGCGTTATGGAGCGGCTGATCGGTGGGGCAGCGGTCGATGCGCACGCACGTGCGTTGCATCTTGCCATCAGCGACGCGGAGATACTCGACGAGATCATGAAGGATCCTGCCTTCAAAGATGCTTCCGGCAATTTCAGTCCCGCGCTGTTCCAACAGACGCTGCAGGCCGTCGGCATGAGCGAGCAGGGCTATATCGACTCGCTGCGCGAGCGCAATCTGCGCCGGCAGATTCTCGCCACGATCGGCAAGGTGGCTGACAGTCCGGCTGTGCTGGTCACGGCGTTGAATAACTTCAACGGGGAGACGCGCCAGCTTCGCTATGTGCTAGTTCCGCAAAGCGCCGCAGGTAGCATCTCTGACCCAACCGAGGAAGACCTCAAGCGTTACTACGACAACCACCACGGCAAATTCACCCAACCCGAATATCGCAAGATCGGCGTGTTAGCGGTCACTCCGGAGACGGTGAAGGGCGAGGTCCAGATCAACGACAACGACGTGAGAGCAGCCTACGAGGCGAGCAAGGATCAGCTCGGCACGCCAGAGAAGCGCCACGTCCAGCAAATCTCCTTCCCCGACAAGGCTGCGGCCGATGCGGCCTATCAGAAGATTCAATCCGGCGCGGACTTCGTTGCGGTCGCCAAGGAGCAAGGCGTGAGCGACGCCGATATCGACCTCGGCAAAGTGACGCGCGCCGAACTTGCCGATCCCGCGATTGCCGATGCGGCCTTCAAACTCGAGCCGAACAAAGTCAGCGAGCCGATTACCGGTAACCTTGGCAGCATTGTCTTGCTGCGCGTTACCGAGATCGAGCCGGGCAAGAGTCAGACCTTTGACGAGGCGAAGCCGGACCTCGAAAAGAAGATTCTGAAGGACCGCGCGTCAGGCGCGATCCTCGATCTGCATGACAAGATCGAGGACCAGCTTGCGTCGGGCGCCAAGCTCTCCGAGATCGCGGACAAGCTCAAGCTCAGCTACGTGCTCATCGATCAGGTCGATCGGCAGGGCAAGAAGCCAGACGGGTCGGCCGTCACGCTGCCGGCGCAGAAAGACGTGCTGAATGCGGTGTTCTCCACCGATGTCGGAGTCGAAAATGATCCGATCGACGCCAAGGACGATGGTGTCATTTGGTACGAGGTGCTGGGCGTCGTCCCCGAGCAGCTCAGGCCGTTCGATCAGGTCAAGGACGAGGCGACCAAGGACTGGAGGGCGGAGGAGGTACGCACTCGGCTCGCCAAATACACACAGGACCTCGTCACCAGCTTGAACGGGGGCAAAAGCCTCGAAGACGTCGCCAAGGATCTCAATACGCAAATCCTGGCGAGCGATCCGCTGAAGCGCGACAGCATCACCATCAACGTGCTGCCTGCCGCGGTGGCCCAGGCATTCACTTTGCCGGAAAAGGGCTACGGATCGGCCCCGTCCGGCGTTGAAGAGGGGCGCATTGTATTCCAGGTCGATAAAGTCACACCTCCGCCTGCGGTCGACCAGACCGAGGCTGAAAGGCTGAGACAGCAGATTGGACTTCTTATCGGTGAGGATGTGATCGCCGAGTATTTCAGCGCGCTCGAAAACCGCTATGGCGTTAGCGTGAACGAGGCGGCCCTAGCCAAGCTCGTGGGTACCAGCGAGGAGCCATGAGCCAAGCGCAGGCCTCCGTCACGCCTTTACCTCAGTCCGGCGCCACCCATCCAATCGAGCCGGACTTTCCGAGCTTCGCGCGCCGCTACGAAGAAGGCGTGCCGCAGGTGACATGGACGCGCCTCGTTGCCGACCTCGAGACGCCGGTCTCAGCCATGCTGAAGCTTGCTCACGACCGGCCTAACAGCTTTCTGTTCGAGTCGGTGGAAGGAGGCGCGACGCGCGGCCGCTATTCCATCATCGGCTGCGAGCCAGATCTGATCTGGCGGGCTGAGGGCGTCAAGGCCGAGATCAACCGCGCGCCCCTATCCGATCTCGAGGCATTTGCGCCCTCGCCTATGCCGGCGCTCCCCTCGTTACGGGCTCTCCTTGTCGAGTCGGCAATCGCGCTGCCGCCTGAGCTTCCCCCCATGGCCGCCGGCATCTTCGGTTATATGGGCTACGATACGGTGCGGCTGATCGAGCATTTGCCGCATGAGAAGCCCGACTCGCTCGGGCTTCCGGACTCGATCCTGGTGCGGCCGACACTGATCGTGATCTTCGACAGCGTGAAAGACGAGATGACGATCGTCACGCCGGTCAGGCCCGCACCGGGCGTCAGCGCCAAGGCGGCCTATGCGCGCGCCGCAGACCGGCTGAATCGCGTTTTGGACCGGCTCGAACAGCCTTTGCCCCATCCAGTCGAGCCTGACATCGAGGCTGCGCATCCTGAGCCGCGCGCCTCAACCGCGCCTGACGCCTATATGGCGAAGGTCAAGCGCGCCAAGGAATACATTGCCGCCGGAGATATTTTTCAAGTGGTGCTCAGCCAGCGCTTCGAGGCGCCGTTTACCCTCCCCTCGTTTGCACTCTACCGGGCGCTCCGCCGCGTCAATCCCTCGCCGTTCCTTTATTACCTCAACTTCGACGGCTTTGCCGTGGTTGGCTCAAGCCCGGAGATTCTCGTGAGGGTGCGCGACGGGAAGGTCACGATCAGGCCGATTGCCGGTACCAAGCCTCGCGGCGCGACGCCAGAAGAGGACAAGGCGCTTGCGGAAGATTTGCTTGCTGACGCCAAGGAACGGGCCGAACACCTCATGCTGCTCGACCTTGGACGGAACGACGTTGGCCGTGTCGCAGAGGTTGGCAGCGTGCGCGTCACCGATTCCTTTTTCCTGGAATATTATAGCCAGGTCATGCACATCGTCTCGAATGTGGAGGGGAAGCTTGCGTCGAACTTGGATGCGGTCGATGCGCTGATGGCTGGCTTCCCCGCAGGCACCGTGTCAGGTGCGCCCAAAGTGCGCGCCATGGAGATCATCGATGAGCTCGAAGATGCGGCACGTGGGCCGTATGCCGGCTGCGTTGGCTATTTCTCGGCTGACGGCGAGATGGACAGTTGCATCGTGCTCAGGACCTCCGTGGTGAAAGACGGAACGATGTACGTGCAGGCCGGCGCAGGCATCGTGGCCGATTCAGTGCCAGAGCGCGAGCAGGCCGAGTGCGTGAGCAAAGCGCGCGCTTTGTTCAAGGCCGCCGACGAGGCGGTGCGCTTTGCGGCTCGCGCCAAGCGCGGGCAATAGAGGGCCGCTGCTCGTGCTCACACTAAGCCTGCTGCGCCACGCAAAATCGAGCTGGAAAACTCCTTCCCTTCCGGATCAAGACCGCCCACTCGCCGCCCGCGGCATCAATGACACGCCGCTGATAGGAAAGGCGATGGCCGAGCGCGGCATCGACCCTGACCTCGTGCTCTGCTCATCGGCGCGACGGACGCGTGATACGCTTGCCCTTGTCCTGCCTGAGCTCAAGATCGAGCCGAAGGTGGTCTACGAGGATCGCCTTTATCATCCAAGTCCGGCGGGGTTGCTGCAAAGGGTGAGAGAAGTCCCGCCGGGCTCGAGCCGGGTCATGATCGTTGGCCATAATCCCGAGCTCCACAGCTTTGCGCTCGACCTCGTCGGCGCCGGGCCGAAGCATTTTCGAGATCGTCTCAAAGAGAAGTTTCCCACAGCAGCGCTTGCGGTTATCAACTTTCCGAGCGGGCTATGGAGCAATATCGCGGTCAACAGCGGCACACTGAATCTGTTTCTGGCGCCGAAGGACCTCCGCTCCTAGATTCTGCCTCTGTTGGCGGCCTTGACGGCTCGCTTACCTGGAGCGTAACACCACCGCATGCTGACGCTGATCGATAACTACGACAGCTTTACCTACAATCTCGTCCACTTCCTCGGCGAATTGGGCGCGTCCACGCGCGTTTACCGCAACGACAAGATTAGCGTCGATGACGTGCTCGCCGAGGGGCCTGAGGCCATCGTGTTGTCGCCAGGTCCGTGCGACCCGGACCGCGCTGGCATCTGCCTCGACCTGATCGAGCGGGCCGGGCCAGTCGTGCCAATCCTAGGCGTCTGCCTTGGGCATCAGGCTATCGGTCAGGTCTATGGCGGCCGCGTCGTGCGGGCCCCGACGCTGATGCACGGCAAACTTTCGAAGGTGCATCACACCGGCAAGGGTGTATTTGCGGGTCTGCCCCAGGACTTCTCGGCAACGCGCTATCATTCGCTTGTCGTCGAGCGCTCCTCGCTTCCGGAAGCGCTCGAGATCACCGCCGAAACGGCTGACGGCGTTATCATGGGTCTTCAGCACAAGCGCTACCCGGTATATGGCGTTCAGTTCCATCCTGAGAGCATCGCGTCGGAGCATGGACACCAGCTGCTTGCCAATTTCCTCGACCTGGCCCGCGTCGAGCGACGCGCGCGAGGCTCGGCGCATAGAGAAGCGGCCGGTGTCGTCTAGTCCGGCGCTGGCAGAAGCCGCGCAGCCCGCCGATCTCAGCAAAGCCGTCAGCAAGGTCGCGTCGGGTCAACGCCTCACTCAAGACGAAGCCGCCCAAGCCTTCGACCTGATCATGTCT
>JBKOUI010000142.1:0-8039 GCA_046723315.1 Pseudomonadota bacterium
CCTCAAATGCGCGTTGGCCCAAGCCTGTGACCCAGTAGACTCTCTTCGGTAGACCCGAAACTCCCTGCTCCTTAACGTGACGTGACTTGATGTAGCCTTTGTCCTCCATCCGATTGAGTAAAACGTAGATCGTGCCGCGGCTTAGCTTCGGGCACGCATGCACCATTTCCAGGCCGTACATCTCACGGCGCGCAATCAGCAATTCAAGCACTGCCACCTCTTTTCCTGACGGTAGTCTAAAATCCTCATCCATGTCGCATGACTCCTTTGTTTCGTCAGACCGATACTTAAGAATTGTAAGACTCGGTTTCAAGAGGAGGAACTGCGGTCGTCGACGCAATGCCTCTTGTTCAGGGAAGTTCGTTGTGTGTTGAGCCAAAGCGCCGCTATAAGCGGCGCGTGAGCCCGTCGAAATCATCCCCAAAGTCCAAGGAAACTCCACCGCCGGAAGCGCGCAGGCCAAACGCTGCGGCCCCAGGGGTGGCGGACGTGCTCGCCTCAGTCCACGCCAAGGCGAAGGTTCTATCCGAAGCGCTCCCCTTCATGCAGCGCTACGACCGGCAGACGGTCGTGGTGAAATATGGCGGCCACGCTATGGGCGATCCTGCTCTCGCGGCCGACTTCGCCCGCGATATCGTGCTGATCAAGCAGGCCGGCGTGAATCCGATCGTGGTGCATGGCGGCGGCCCGCAAATCGGCTCGCTGCTCGAGCGGCTCAATATCAGGAGCGAGTTCAAGGGCGGCTTGCGCGTCACTGACCGCGAGACGGTCGAGGTGGTCGAGATGGTGCTTGCCGGCTCGGTCAACAAAGAGATCGTCACGGCCATCAATTCGCAGGGCGGCAAGGCGGTCGGCATCTCTGGCAAGGATGCCAACTTGATGCGGGCCAAGCGGCTCGAGCGGCGCTGGCGCGATCCCGACTCCAATATCGAGCAGATTGCCGATCTTGGCTTTGTCGGTGACCCTGCCGCGGTCGATCCCCATATTATCGATGTGATCATTCACTCCGACCTTATTCCTGTCGTGGCGCCGATAGGCGTCGGGCCTGAGGGAGAGACGCTCAACATCAACGCCGACACCTTCGCGGGCGCGCTTGCCTCGGCCATGAAGGCAAAGCGTCTGCTGCTGCTCACCGACGTGGAAGGCGTACTCGACAAAGACGGCAATCTCATCAAGGCGCTGACCACGGCTGAGGCTCAGGCACTCATCGAGGATGGCACGATCTCCGGCGGCATGATCCCCAAGATCGAGAGCTGCCTCGATGTCATCGCCGAGGGCGTCGAGGCGGTGGTGATCATCAACGGCAAGGTGCCGCATGCGGTGCTGCTCGAACTTTTCACCGAGCATGGCGCAGGTACCTTGATCGAACGGCGCCGCCGCAAAAGCAGCACGAGGGGCGCATGATGACCAGAAAGCTTCTCGGCGGCTTCGACCATGTCGAGGCGTGGGTCTTCGATCTCGACAACACACTCTACCCCGCCGACTGCAATCTGTTCGCCCAGATCGACCGGCGCATGGGCGAGTTCATTGCCAGCAGCTTCGGCATCCCGCCGGAAGAGGCGCAAGCCTTGCGCGAGACGTACTACTACGAGCATGGCACGACGCTCGCGGGTCTCGTCCGGCTCCACGGCGTGTCACCGCAAGTCTTCCTCGACTATGTGCACGACATCGACTTGAGCTCGGTCGCCGCCTGTCCCGAGCTTGCGGCCGCGCTCGATGCCCTGCCTGGCCGCAAGTTCATCTTCACCAACGGCTCGCGCAAGCATGCCGAAGCCGTGGCCGCGCGGCTTGGGGTTGACGGGCGCTTCGCCGAGATCTTCGACATCCACGCGCTGGACTACATCCATCCCAAGCCGACGCGCGAAGCCTATGATCGCTTCGTGCGCGCAACCAATGTCATCCCGCGCCAGGCAGCGATGTTCGACGACCTGCCGAACAATCTCGAGACCGCGCACGCGCTCGGCATGACCACCGTGCTCGTGCATGGTCTGACCAACCATCCGCAGCATCAGGCGATCGCCGGCTGGACCGAGCTTCCCGTCCACATCCATCATCGCACTGACGCGCTTGCGCCGTTCCTTGTCGCGGTCGGAGCCTCTCTCAAAAAAGCCGAGGAGCCCGCAGAAACTATTCCGCTCCGCGCACAGTTCTGCCTGACCTGACGGGGTTTCATGACTCACGATCATCTCAAGACGTTCATCGACAGCGCCTACGAGCATGCCGTCGAGATCACGCCGGAGACCAAAGGTGTGGTGCGCGATGCCGTGGAGGAAGTGCTCGATCTGCTCGACAAAGGCGAGCTTAGGGTCGCCGAGAAGGTGGGCGGCGCCTGGGTCGTGCATCAATGGCTGAAGAAGGCGATCCTGCTCTCCTTCCGCCTGCACGAGCCGGAAAAGATCGACGGCGGTCCCGATGGCGGCGCATGGTGGGACAAGGTCCCAACCAAATTCGCCAAATGGAAGGTGAAGGACTTCAAGCAGGCGGGCTTCCGTGTCGTGCCTGGCGCAGTGGTGCGCCGCTCGGCCTATATTGCGCCGGGCGTCGTGCTGATGCCGTCCTTTGTCAATCTCGGCGCGAGAGTCGATTCAGGCACCATGGTGGACACCTGGGCCACGGTCGGCTCCTGCGCGCAGATCGGCAAGAATGTGCATCTCTCTGGCGGCGCGGGCATAGGCGGAGTGCTGGAGCCACTGCAAGCCAGTCCCGTCATCATCGAGGACAATTGCTTCATCGGCGCGCGCGCCGAGGTGGCCGAAGGCGTGATCGTCGGCGAAGGTTCGGTGCTCTCGATGGGCGTCTATCTCGGCCAATCCACACGGATCATCAACCGCACGACCGGAGAGGTGATGCAGGGCCGCGTACCGCCCTATTCCGTCGTTGTCTCGGGCACGATGCCCGGCAAGCCGCTACCTGATGGAGCGCCCGGTCCATCCCTCTATTGCGCAGTGATCGTGAAGACCGTCGACGAGCGCACCCGCGCCAAGACCTCGATCAACGAGCTGCTCAGGGATTGACCCGAAGCACGTAACATCCGATCTTTCGGACATGACGCGATCGCTCACGATTGACGCGCGATTTGATCCCGAAGCCGAGGTGTGGCTGGCCACCAGTCGTGATGTCCCGGGCTTGGTCGTGGAAGCCGGCAGTTGGCCGGCGATGATCGAAGAAGTCCGCCTGGCAATTCCCGATTTGCTTGAACTGTCCGGTCAGACTGCCGACAAACTGTCCCTCACCTTCAAGGCCGAGGAGCATCTTGAGCTTGCCGGCCACTAATGACCGACTTCTATCGCGACCTCGTTGCGATCCTCCGCGAAAATGGTTGCGAGCCCGTGCGCAAAGGTAAGGGCAGTCACGAGATCTGGTACAGCCCAGTCAATGATCGCCATTTCACCGTGCCGCGCACGACCAAATCACGTCATACTGCCAATGAAGTCCTTAAGCAGGCGGGATTGCCGAAAGCCTTCTAAGGCCGGATAGCAAAGCGCTAGGGGTCTCCTGGCTCACTTAGCCTCTTCCGCGAAGATGGCATTCGGCCTTAAAAAGGTGGGACCAGCGGTAGCTTCGCTGCCAAGGGAGGGGGGAACACAATGGATCTGGATTTCAAGTATCTCTTTACGTCGTTCGACGGGCGCATCAACCGGGCCAAATACTGGGCGGGTACAATCATCCTTGCCATCGTCAGCATCGTGGCCGGCTTCATCATCGGCGCCGTTTTCGGAGCCTCGACCCTTGGCGCCATCTTGGTGGCTCTCGTCACCATCGCCCTGTTCTATCCGGGATATGCCGTTGCGGCTAAACGTTTCCAGGACCGCGACAAGCCGGGCGTCACCGCGCTTTACGGCCTCATCCCTGTCCTGATCGCAAGCCTGCTGCAGGCGTTTGGGCTCACCGGAACGCCGAACCAACCCAATGCGCTCGGCTGGATCTGCACGCTGGTCACCATGGGCGTCGGCCTCTGGTTCCTTATCGAGCTCGGCATCCTCAAGGGCACGCCAGGGCCCAATCGCTTCGGCGGCGATCCCTTGGCTGCCGTGCGCTAGCACTGGCCATTTTTCCGGGTGATGTTCGGCGCAGCTTCGCGCGAGGCCGATCATCACCACCCACTCGTGAAGCCGTGAGGCCGTGGACGGTCTTGCCACGACAAGTTGCACTCGTCATTTTGCAAGCACCATGAGTACCATCGGCGATAAGGCAGTCGCGATCGCGCAAAGCTTGATCCGCTGCGAAAGCGTGACGCCAGCAGATGCCGGCGCGCTCGATGCGCTCTCTGATGCGCTGAAGCCGGCGCGCTTTGCCATCGAGCGTCTGACCTTCAAGGACGAGGGGTCAGCGCCGATCGACAATGTGTTCGCTCGCATCGGCGACGGGCCGCCGCATCTTTGCTTCGCGGGGCACACCGACGTCGTGCCGTCCGGCGATGAGACGCTATGGTCCCATCCGCCGTTTGCTGCCGAGATCGCCGATGGGCGCCTTTACGGCAGGGGCGCATCCGACATGAAGGGTGCCATCGCCTGCTTCGTCGCCGCGGCGAGCGATTATGCCAAGGCGCGGGGGCGAGAGATCGACGGCACGATCAGTCTGCTCATCACCGGCGACGAGGAAGGCGTGGCGATCAACGGCACGCGCAAGGTCCTTGCCTGGATGAAAGACCACGGTCAGCGGCCCGACCATTGCCTCGTCGGTGAACCGACCGGCACGAAACGCCTGGGCGAGGCAATCAAGATCGGACGGCGCGGCAGTCTCAATGCCAAAATCAAAATCACCGGCGTGCAGGGGCACGTCGCCTACCCGCATCTTGCCAGCAATCCGGTGAAGGGGCTGGTGCGCGTTCTCGCCCGCCTCTACGACTCGCCGCTCGACTACGGCAGCGCGCATTTCTCCCCGTCGAACCTCGAGGTGACGAGCATCGATGTCGGCAATCCGACCACGAACCTCATCCCGGCGACGGCAGAAGCGCGGCTCAACATCCGCTACAATGACAAGCACTCTCCGGCGTCGCTCGAGGGCTTCTTGCGCGAGCAGGCCGCAATTGCGCTCTCTGGCAGCAACCTCAACTTCGCCTTGCAGTTCGAGCCGCCAAGCCACAGCTTCCTCACCGAGCCGGGACCGCTCGACGCCATCCTGAGCGAAGCGGTGCGCGAGATGACAGGACTTAACCCGGCGCTCGAGACCGGGGGTGGCACATCAGACGCCCGCTACATCAAGGATTATTGCCCGGTCATCGAGTTCGGGCTTTTGACCGAAACCATCCACAAGGCGGACGAGCACGTGGCCGTTGCCGATCTCGAGCAGCTCACCGCCATCTACCGGCGCTTCATCGAGCTTTATTTCGAGACGTTCGGGGGAACCGATGCCGGGTGACGACCGGCCGATCGGCGTGTTCGACTCTGGCATGGGTGGGTTGACGGTGCTGCGCGCATTGCTCGCGCGGCTGCCTAACGAGCGCTTCGTCTATCTCGGCGACACCGCGCGGCTTCCTTACGGCACGAAGAGCGCCGAGACGGTTCAAGCCTACGCCCTTCAGGCCACCCGCCTTCTCGTGTCCGAGGGCGTGAAGACGGTGGTGATCGCCTGCAACACGGCGTCCGCCGTGGCGCTTCGCCCGCTTGCGCAAGCTTTGGCTCCTGTCCCGGTAATTGGGGTGATCGAGCCCGGCGCGCGGGCCGGTGTTGCGGCTACCCGCAACAACCACATCGCCGTGATCGCGACTGAGGGCACCGTGAAGGGCGCTGCATACGCCCGCGCTATCGCCACGCTCAACGATGCAATCAAGGTGGTGCAGCAGCCTTGCCAGGTCTTCGTGGCCCTTGCCGAGGAAGGCTGGACCGATTCCGCCGCGACTTACGCGGCCGCCGAGTATTATCTCGCGCCCCTATTCAAGGGTCCCTCGCCACCTGACACGCTCGTGCTCGGTTGCACCCATTTCCCAGTGCTCGCCGATACCATTCGCAAGATCATAGGCAGCGAGGTAGCGCTCGTCGATTCCGCCGAGACGACGGCGCTCGCCGTTGCCGAAGCACTTGTGAGCGGGCGCCTTGGCAGCAAGTCCAAGACAAACGGCGGCGCGGCGCGGATTTTCGCAACCGACTCGCCTGAGCGCTTTGCGCGCGTCGGCGCCGTCTTTCTCGGCCGGCCGATCGACCCGGCCTCGGTTGAGCTGGTCGACCTAAGAGCCTTGTAACTGCCCTAGACGCGCGGCGGAGGTTCGGAGTCTGGCAACGCCGACGAATCGTCGGTCGGGTCTGGCGCCTCGAGCAGGGGCGGCGCCTTGGTGTCGGCCGCCACGCTTACGTCCCTGAGTAGGCTCATGAACCACGTCTGACCAAGGAGCGCGAGCACGGCACCGCCATAAACGAGCACACCCAAGACGATCAGGATTGCGAGGATGGTTTCCTCGCGGAACACGCTCATATGGGCGAGCAGGCGCTCGAGTCCGTAAGCCCCGCCAACCAGAGCAACTCCGAGGATGGCGCCTGAAATCGCCAGCATCGCTACGGGCCTGCCGATCGCCGCGCCCGACACGGCGAAGCCTTGGCGGCGCGCGAAGAAGGCAAGGAGGCTTAAATTGATCCAGGCGCCAACCGAGGTCGCGGCCGCTAAGCCAACCTGCGCGAGGTGCCCCATGAGCAGAATCTTCAGAAGGACGTTGGTGGCTGCGGCAAGCAGTGCCGCCTTGACCGGCGTTGCGGTGTCGCCGCGGGCATAGAACGGTGCGGTAAAGCTGCGGAGCAGGACAAACGGCAGGAGCCCGAAAGAATAGGCTGCGAGTGTCGATCCAGCAGCGACCGCGTTTTCAGCGGTGAAGGCGCCACGCTCAAACAGCGCACGCATGATGAGATCGGGAATAACGATGGCGCTGACGGCGCACGGGATGGTGAGAAGGAGCGCGAGTTGAATGCCGCGCGCCTGCGCGGAAGCCGCGCCCCTCTCATCACCTGCGGCGAGCCGGCGCGACATCTCAGGCAGAAGCACCGTGCCGACCGCGATGCCGACGACGCCGATCGGCAGCTGGTTAATGCGGTCTGCGTAATAGAGCGCTGACAGCGCGCCGGTCGGCAGATATGAGGCGATCAACGTGTCGGCGAACAGTGCGAGCTGCACGCCACCTGCCCCGACAATGGCAGGGCCCAAAGCTTTCAGGAATTTGCGCGTCGGCTCATCGAGACGCGGCATGCGAAACCTGATGCCGATGCCGTTCGCCTCGGCATCGCCGCCAACCACAAGGACGATCGCGACGCCCGCGAGTAGCACGCCCCAGGCGGCGGCATGACCTGCATCCTCAAAGAAGGGCGTGAGTAGAAGCGTCGCGATGATCGAGAGATTGAGGAGGATTGGCGCACCCGCCGCAGCGGCGAAGCGGTTGTTGGCATTCAGGATGCCGGCGAACAGCGTCTCGATCGAGACGAGCGCGAGGTAAGGAAAGGTAATGCGGGTGAGCGCCACGGCGAGATCGAAGCGCGCCGGATCGAGGCCAGGCGCAAGGACGCTGACCACCTCGGGCGTGAAGATCATGGCGAGCGCAAGCAGCACGAGATTGATGGTGATCAGCGCGGCACCGATCTGATCGGCGAAGAGCTTGGCGGCGGGAAGCCCCGACTGCTGGAGCGTGCGGGCGTAAGCGGGCACGAAGGCTGCAGCAAAGGCGCCCTCGGCAAAGATGGCGCGGAAGTGATTGGGAAGCCGGAACGCGACGAAGAAGGCGTCGGCCAAGGGGCCTGCGCCGAGAATTGCAGCCATCACCACATCGCGCAGGAAGCCGGTGAGGCGCGAGACGAGCGTGAGCCCGCCGACCGTGGCAATGCGTCTGATCATGCAGCGCTGGAGGGCTGGCAGGCGCGGTTATGTGGCACGTAAATTCCCTCCCCCGGCGCTCGCCAATGCGTGGAAGCTCCTAGCCTACGGACAGGTCCCTGTCCATGCGGCAACCTAATAGTCGACCTTGACCAGGTAGAGGCCATAAGGGGGCGCGACGGGCCCGCAGGCATTGCGATCGCGGGCTTCGAGGGCCTGCGTGAGGTCGTGCGCTGTCCAGCGCCCCT
>JBKOUI010000256.1:0-11047 GCA_046723315.1 Pseudomonadota bacterium
ATGCGCCTAAGCGTTTACTTGACCCAATCGAGCATTACATTAGGTATTCATTCAAGGAGCTAAAAGCTTGGACAAGCAGCTACCCAAGAAAAAGGTGCTGGTGATCGGCGGCGGCTTTGGCGGCGTGTTCGCGGCCAAGGCGCTCGCCAGGCTTGGCCGCGGCAAGCTCGATGTCGAGCTGGTCAACGCCAACAATTATTTCGTCTTCCAGCCGCTGCTGCCAGAGGTCGCCGCATCGTCGATCCATTCCGCGGACGCGGTGGTGCCCCTCCGTCAGCTGCTTCGCCGGATTCAGGTGCGTCAGGCCGAGATCATGGGCATCGACTTCGCCGAGAAGAAGGTGATCGTCGTCCAAGGTACGCAGCGCATTCCGATCGATCTCCATTACGACGAGCTTGTCATTGCGCTTGGCACGGGCGTGGACCTGAAGCGCTTCCCAGGCCTGCCCGAGCACGCGCTCACCATGAAGGACCTGGCCGACGCACACCGCTTGCGCACCCATGTCATCGGCTGCCTCGAGACCGCCGACGTCACGGAGGATCCTGCGGTCAAGCAGCAGCTCTTGACCTTCGTTACCGTCGGCGCGGGCTTCTCAGGCGTGGAGACGGTCGCCGAGGTACGAGAGCTCGTGCGCCGTGCGCTGAAATACTACTCGAACATCAAACCCGAGGAGGTGCGGTTCTACCTTATCGAATATGCGAACCGCATCCTGCCCACCTTCCCTGCCGATCTCGCCGAATACGCAACTCGGCGCTTGCAAATTCACGGCATCCAAGTGCTGACCGGCGTCGGCACCAAGGCTGCGACTGGCTCAGCCGTCGAGCTCACCGATGGCCGCATCATTCCGACCTCGACCATCATCGCCACCATCGGCAATAGCCCACATCCGCTCGTGGCCTCGCTCGGCCTCGACATGAAGTGGGGCCGCATCAAGACCGACCGCTTCATGCGCGTGCCGGGTCATGACGGCCTGTGGGCGCTCGGCGACGCGGCGCTCATTCCACTCGCCGACGACCCTGGCGACGACCCCATGCTTTATGCGACGCAGACGGCGCAGTTTGCCGTGCGTGAAGGGCGCCAGCTCGCCGCCAACATCGTGGGCGAGATGGATGGCAAGCCGCTCAAGCCCTTCGCCTACACCTCAAAAGGCTCGCTCGCATCGCTCGGCATGAGCAAGGCGGTCGCCGATGTCTATGGCATCAAGCTGTCGGGCACGCTCGCCTGGCTACTCTGGCGTGGCTTCTATCTCTCGTTCCTGCCCGGCTTCCAAGCGAAGCTCAGGGTCGGCATCAACTGGCTCGTAAACAGCGTGATGCCGCCCAATATCGTGCTGATCCAATCGAGTCCGCCGGCAACCCGCTATGTCCACTACCGCAAAGGCGACCGCGTGTTCGAGCCGGGCATGATCATCGACGGCTTCTATACGGTGGTGAAAGGCTCCTTCAAGCTCACCATCGATAATCCCGAAACCGGCGAGCATTTCGAGAAAGTGTTCGGCCCAGGCGACCATTTCGGTGAGCGCGTGCTACTCCGCTCCTCGCTCAGGACGGGGCTCGTGGTGGCACTAGAGGACTCGATCGTCTTGTTCATCGCGCAGAAGGACTTCACCAGGCTCGCCCGCGCCTTCCCGACTCTCGACGCGTACTTCAAGGAATATATCCAGCGGACCTTTGGCGGCCACGACAAGGCCTTCGCCCCTGGCTCGACCAACCATAAGGCCGAGCTCGAGACTCTACCTTAGGCTGAGCTTGAACCTCTTTGTCGTCATGGCCGGGCTTGTCCCGGCCATCCACGATTTGAGTCCATTGCACGTCTGAAATTCGTGTATGCCCGGCACTCCGGCCGGGCATGACGAGTTCAGGCAGTGGATGAGTATCCATAGCGACTCCCTTGGGCCCGCCTAGATCCCTATATTCCTGCCATCATGGCCATCACTGAGACCGAGATTCCCGCCGCGGGGAAAGCGGTCGCGCGCGGCGACCGCGTCTATCTGATCGATGCCTCGGGCTACATCTTCCGCGCCTATCACGCGTTGCCGCCCCTCACCCGTCCCTCCGACGGGCTGCCAGTCGGGGCCGTGCACGGCTTTTGCGGCATGCTGTGGAAGCTGCTCCGCGAGACCGGCGAGCTTGACCCGCCTACTCATATCGCCGCCATCTTCGACTACGCTGCCAAGACCTTCAGAAGTGACCTGTTCGACGGCTACAAGGCAAACCGCCGGGCGCCCCCTGACGACCTCGTGCCACAGTTCCCGCTCGTGCGCGACGCGGTGCGCGCCTTCAACGTGGCCTGCATCGAGCAGGAGGGCTACGAGGCCGACGACATCATCGCCACCTATGCCTGCCAGGCGCTCGACGCCGGCGCTGACGTGACCATCGTGTCCTCGGACAAGGACCTGATGCAGCTCATCAGGCCGGGAATCCGCATGTAAGACACCATGAAGATCAAGGTGATCGGGGAAGCGGAGGTCGAGGAGAGGTTCGGCGTGCCGCCGGCAAAAGTCGTCGAAGTGCAGGCGCTGATCGGCGATTCGTCCGATAACGTGCCGGGCGTGCCAGGCATCGGAGTAAAGACGGCTGCGCTTCTCATCAACGAGTTCGGCGATCTCGAAACCCTGCTCGACCGCGCGTCGGAGATCAAACAGGACAAACGGCGTGAGAATCTCGTCCAGTTCGCCGACCAGGCGCGGCTGTCCAAGGCTCTTGTGATCCTCGACTGCCACGTGCCGCTCGAGACCTCGCTGGCCGAGACTGCCGTGCACCAGCCCGATGCCCAGGCGCTGACGGCCTTCATGCGCAAGCTCGAATTCACCGCCCTGCTCCGCCGCGTGGCGGAAGGACTGGGCGCCGAGCTGCCCGAGGGCATGACGCCTTCACCGCCACCGCAGCGGCGGAAGAAAGACGACTACGATCATCCTTTGCGCCGCTCGTCACGCGGAGAGTTCGTGGCGACAAGAACCGTCGCCGAGCCGACCAAGAAAGAAGCTGGTTCGCCAGGGCAGCTTGCGGTCGAGCGCGCCGGCAAGCTCGAAGTGGTCCCCTTCGACCGCTCAAACTATGAGACCGTGACTGACGGGGGGCGGCTCGCCGACCTCATCAGGTCCGCGCGTTATCACGGTCGCTTTGCCTTCAGAGTAAAGCTCAGCTCGTCTGATCCCATGCAGGGCGACTTGGTTGGCGTGGCGCTCGCCATCACGCCGGGTCATGCGGCCTACGTCCCCCTAGCCCATCGCGCCTCCGACGGGCTTGACCTCGGCGGCGATACCATCAAGCAAATTTCCATGCGCGAGGCGCTCGACCTTTTGAAGCCCATCCTCGAAGACGAAGCTGTGCTCAAGATCGTGCAGAACGCCAAGTTCGACATGGTGGCGCTCGCCCGCTACGGCATCGCGCTCACGGCGATCGACGATCCTTGCCTCATGTCTTACGCGCTCGACGCGGGCCGCGCCGAGCATCTGCCCGAGCAGCTGGCAAGCCGCCTGCTCGGCTATACCTGCCTCACCGAAAAAGAGGTCAGGGGCTCAGGCCGCAGCGCCGTGGGCCTCGACCGTGTCGATCTCGCGCGGGCCACCGAATATGCCGGCGAGGAGACCGACATCGGCCTTCGGCTTTGGCTTATCCTCAAGCCGCGCCTTGCCGCAGAGTCCGTCACCACGGTCTATGAAACGCTGGAGCGGCCACTCGCGCCGGTGCTGGCCGAGATGCAGCGCGCCGGCGTCAAGGTCGAGAAAGCTGCGCTTTCGAGCCTCTCGTTGTCCTTCGCCCAGACCATCGCGCGGCTCGAGGACGAGATCAGAGAGCTTGCCGGCGAGGACTTCAATATCGGCTCGCCCAAGCAGCTCGGCGAGATCCTGTTCGACAAGATGAGCCTTCCCGGCGGACGCCGCACTAAGACCGGCGCCTGGAGCACCGATGCGGCAGCGCTCGAGGAGCTTGCCGCCGAAGGCCATGAGCTGCCGCGCAAGGTGCTCGAGTGGCGGCTCGTCGCCAAGCTCAAGAGCACCTATACCGACGCGATCCCGAACTTCATCCACCCCGAGACGGGTCGCGTGCACACGACCTATGCGCTCGCCGCGAGCACCACGGGGCGGCTCGCCTCGGTCGATCCGAACCTCCAGAACATCCCGGTGCGCACATCGGAGGGCCGCGCCATCCGCAAGGCTTTCATCGCCGATAAGGGCAAGAAGCTGATCAGTGCAGATTACAGCCAGATCGAGCTGCGCGTGTTGGCGCACATGGCCGACGTTGCCGCCTTGCGCCAGGCCTTCGCTGATGGGCTCGACATTCACGCCATGACGGCGTCCGAGATGTTCGGCGTGCCGATCCAAGGCATGGATCCCAATGTCCGGCGTAGGGCCAAGGCCATCAATTTCGGCATCGTCTACGGCATCTCCTCGGTCGGGCTTGCCGCGCAGCTCGGTATCGGGCGGAGCGAAGCCGGCGCCTATATCAAGACTTATTTCGAGCGCTTCCCCGGCATCCGCGACTACATGGAGGCAATGAAGGAGACGGCGCGCCGCCACGGCTATGTGAAGACGCTGTTCGGGCGCAAGGTCCACTACCCCGAGATCAACACCAAGAACGCCTCGCTCCGCGGCAATTACGAGCGCGCCGCGATCAATGCGCCGATCCAGGGCACTTCTGCCGACATCATCCGCCGCGCCATGATCCGGATGACGCCTGCGCTCGCAGAGGCGGGTCTGTCAGCGCGTATGCTGATGCAGGTGCATGACGAGCTTGTGTTCGAGGCACCAGAGGATGAGGTCGATAAGACCATGGAGGTTGCCCAGGCGGTGATGGAGAAAGCGCCGGAGCCTGCGCTTAAGCTCAAGGTGCCGCTGAAAGTGGACGCGCGTGCCGCCGATAACTGGGAAGCCGCACATTGACCATGCGCCGACCTCGTTGCCTTACTTACCCTGACGTTTTCAGCCCTCATCGCCTCGCCGGCGCTTGCCCTACCTGCACCGATGTCCGACGACGAGCTTCTCGCCAAGAGCGATCTCGTTGCGCTGATCCGCGTGCTATCGGTGACGTGCACCGGTGTCGAGAAGGACGACCGCACCGGCGAGACGCTGCCGAGCTACAAAGCCAATGCCGAGGTGATGGAGGTCATCAAAGGCGATGTAGCCAAAGGCGATGATGTCACCCTCACCTTCCACGCAGTCCCGACCCACATGCTCGGACCATGGACCGTCTATTACTATCCGGGCGAGATGGTGTTTACGCATCTCGTGCGCGACGGCGATGTCTACACCACGACCTGGTGGAACGGCCGGGGCAAGCTCGTCAACAAGGCGATCATCACCGAGCTGCCGACCAAGGCCGGCGAGACGGTCGAGGTCCCGCGCCGCACGAGCCACCCAGGCAATTGACGTTGTGCCGCCAAGCTGCGAAGGAAAAGCCGATGATCCGCCCCCTGAGACTGCTCGGCCTCATGCTGCTCGCCGCAGGCATCGCCACGGCGGTGTTTGCCGTGCCCGCGCCGCTGTCGGAGCAGGAGCTGACCGACAAGAGCGACCTCGTCGCCCTGGTCCGCGTGCTCTCGGTGACCTGCACGACCATCACCAAGGATGCGCAGACCGGCGAAGACCTTCCCGGCTATCTCGCGAAGCTCGAGGTGAAGGAGGTCAAGAAAGGCAACGTGAAGCCTGGCGAGTCGGTGCTGGTCACCTGGCGCGCGGTCCCGAAGAGCATCGTCGGCCCGTGGACGGTCTACTATTATCCGGGCGAAGTCGTGTGGACTCACCTCACCAAGCGTAGCAACGGCGCGACTTACGCGTCGACCTGGCTCAACGCCAAGAGCGAGATCGTGACGAGCCCTGAGACCAAGGAGCTGCCGACTGAGCCGGGCGAGACCGTGGTCCCTCCACAGGAATCAAAGCCGCAGACGCCGCTATAGATTACGCGGCGGCCGATGAGGCGGTAATTCCGTCGAGCCAATCGTTGAACAGGCGCTGGCCGGCTTGATTAGCAGCAGGTGCGAAGCGCGCGGCATCGGCGCGCATCTTCCCGAGATCGGCCTTGGAGTTGGTGAGTTCGAGCGTGTGGCCGATCAGCCAGCGCTCCATATCCCGCTGCGGCAGCTCCACATGGAATTGCAGCGCGAGAACCTTGGGCCCGTAGGTGAAGGCCTGGTTCGGCGTGATCTTGGTGGAGGCGAGGCGAGTCGCGCCGAGCGGTAGGTCGAACGTATCCCCATGCCAGTTCAGCACGCGCACGCCTTCAATCGCGCCGAGCGGCGACCCCTTGCCCTCCTTGGTCAGCGTCATCTCGTCCCAGCCGAGCTCCTTCTCAAGGTTCGGATAAACGCGAGCACCGAATACGGCGGCAAGCGCCTGCGAGCCGAGGCAGATCCCGATCGTCGGGACGCCCTTCTTCACCGCGGTTTCGATGGTGGCGAGCTCCTGCTTCAGGAAGGGATAACGGTCGACCTCGTAGATGCCGATCGGACCGCCGAGCACGACAAGCAGGTCGGCAGTCTTCGCCGGGCCGAGGTCGTCGACGCCGGCTTCGAGATAATGGAGCGTGACGCCGCGATCCTTCAGCACGCCTTCGAGCGTGCCGGCATCTTCAAAGGCGATGTGACGAATGGCGATGGCGTTCTTCATGATGCTCCCTCCTAGCTTGCCGCATCTTGCGCCGGACCGCCAAGCCCCGATTGGCAATTAGCGACGTCTGATTGACTGTTTACGACATCCCCCCGGTGAACCAAGGTGTCAGACAATGAGCGCGACACCTTGCCGGCGGAGATCGCCCGCGCCCTCCAGGCCTCCTTTGGGGTGATGCCGCGCGGCGTGCACGCCGCCGAAGAACAGGTTCCGCGCAGGCCAAGCGTGGGCGTTCTCTCCGAGCGCAAGCAACTCGGTTTGCACAGCCTCGGGGAGGTTTGGCTCAAAGCTAGTGTTGCCGTCGCGTTCGACATGGAGGCGTGGTGCTTCGACCGCAGCCTCAAGGCTCATGCCGTGGTCGAGCAGATTCACCACCACCTGGAGAATCGCGGTCCTGATGCGATTCGAGCCGCCGGTGCCGAGTGCGATCACTGTGTCGTCAGGCTCCAGAATGATGGTCGGCGCCATCATCGAGGAAAGCCTTGTCCCTTCGCGCCAAGCGTGGAGACCGCCGGCTGCGAGATCCTCCTCGCCCAGCATGTTGTTCAGCATGAAGCCGAAATTGCCGACGATATAGCCGTTGCCCTCGCCGTTTGAGAGGCTGACCGAAGCGGCATTTCCTCCTGCATCGATCACGCTCACATGCGTCGTGCCGCGATAGGCTTGCGGATGGCGCTTAGCCTCGCGCAGCTCTCGCGCCAACACCCCACCTGCGAGCCGTGCGGCGAGCCCCTCGCCGTGCGTGGTGCGCGCTTCGTTGGTTGCTTCCATAGCGCGCTTCAGCGCGCTGGCGTCGAGCTTGCCACCTCCCTCTTGCAACGCCTCGAGATACGCCAACCCGAAGGCGATCAGCGGGCCGCTCGCTGCCGGCGGTGGATTGAGCGCGACGGTCGCGCCTGCGTGGCGCCAATAAAGCGGCTCGCGCAACTCGACGCGATAAGACTTGAGGTCGTCATAAGTTAGATGGCCGCCAAGCGAGAGCGATTGCGCCACGATGGCCTTGCCCACATCGCCGTCGACGAACAGCCTCGCCCCATCTTCCGCGAGCCATTCCAGCGTCTCGGCTAACCCCTCGTTGCGGAATGTCTCGCCCGCCGTCATCGGCTTTCCGCCGGGGGCAAAGACCTTCGCTACACCCTCGCTTGCCGTAAGGATCGGCGCAATGACGGTGAAGAGATAGGCCTGGAACTCGGTCAGCAGAAAGCCCGTCCGCGCCGCGCGCACCGCCGGTTCGACCAAGCGTTTTATCGGCAGGGTGCACAGCGCCTCGTGCCACAGGAAAAGCCCGGGTACAGCGCCTGGCGTTGCGCTCGAGCCAAGCCCGATATAGAACTCCTGCTTGGCGGGTCCGAAATCAGCATAGATGGGAAAGAACTCGACCTCGTTTGCCGGCCGGTGCTTCAGCGGCGTCTCGGTAAAGAAATCGAACAGCCTCACCGACTCGCTGCCCTCCGGGCGCGCCATCAGGAAACCGCCGCCCCCAGGCGATGAAAATACCGCCTCGGCAATGAAGGTCATGAACGCGGCCGCGAGGGCCGCGTCGAAGGCGTTGCCGCCATCTTCGAGAATTTCCCCGGCGGCGCGTGCCGTCAGTTCATGTCCTGCGGCAACCACGCCTTTTTGCTTGCTCATGAAATTTGACTAGGGCGAAGTGCCAGGTCGAGCAAGCATCTCGCTCGCCCCAACTCCCCTCTCATTGACTGGCTTCACCGGACAATCCAGTAATCCTTGCTCACGTGTGGCCACAATGATCGCGACAATGCGAGTCCGCATGGGGGACAGTGGCGCAACCCATCGGACAAACGAGGCACCCATGATCGAAGGCTCTTGTCATTGCGGCGCGGTGCGCTGGACCTTTGAAGGCGTCCCAAAGTCAGCCACGGCGTGCAATTGCACGATTTGCCGACGCTACGCGACACTCTGGGCGTATGACCACGAAAACGAAGGGATACGGGTATCAGGTCCGACGCGGGTCTATGTGCGGGGAAACCACATTGGCTTTCATTTTTGCCCGGACTGCGGCTGCGTTACTTTTTGGCGCGCGCTAAATCCGGGCGAGGACGGGCGCCGGAGAATCGCCGTCAATCTCAGGCTTGCAGAGCCAAAGACCGTGACCGGCATAGTGGTGGACCACTTCGATGGATTGGAGAGCTTCAAGGACTTGCCGCGCGATGGCCGGTGCGTCGGAGATATGTGGTTCTAGGCTGAGAAATCCCTTCTGCGCGTGGCGCCGCTGCTAGTTGTCGTCCAAGATTAGATCGGAGCCGTCATCTTAGGCTCTTTTCGAGTGCCGCAAGCTCATCGCCGAGCGCCTTGGGGAGCTTGGCGCCGAAGGTAGCAAAGTGCTGCTTGATGAGCGGCAGCTCGGCCTTCCAGCCCTCTTTGTCGACGCTCGTCATCACCTTCATGTCGGCGGGATCGACCTTGACGCCCTTTATGTCAATGGCGCCTTCGGCCGGCAGCTTGCCGATCTCGGTATCGACCGCTTTGGCGGTACCGTCGCAGCGCTCGAAGATCCATTTCAGCACGCGCGAGTTCTCGGCGTAGCCGGGCCACATGAACCTGCCGTCGCCGCTCTTGCGGAACCAGTTCACATAGAAGATCTTCGGCATCTTGTCGCCGCCCTTCTCGCCCATCTTGAGCCAATGGGCGAAATAATCGCCCATGTGATAGCCGCAGAAGGGCAGCATCGCCATCGGGTCGCGGCGGAGTTCGCCGATCTTGCCGGCCGCGGCAGCCGTCTTCTCCGAGGCCATGATCGAGCCGAGGAACGTACCGTGCTGCCAGTTATTGGCCTCGGTGACGAGCGGCACCACAGTCGCGCGCCGGCCTCCGAACAGAATCGCGTCGATCGGCACGCCTTTCGGGTCTTCCCACTCCTTGGCGATCACCGGACACTGGCTCGCCGGCGCGGTGAAGCGCGCATTGGCGTGCGCGGCGGTGCGGCCGGCGCCAGGATGCCACGAGCGGCGCATCCAATCCACGGTATGCTCCGGCGTATAGCCCATCTGCTCCCACCACACGTCGCCGTCGTCAGTCAGCGCGACATTGGAGTAGATGCAGTTGGCATGAAGCGTCTTCATGGCGTTGGCGTTCGACTCGTTCGAGGTGCCGGGCGCCACACCGAAGAACCCGGTCTCGGGATTGATCGCGTGAAGCCTGCCGTCGGTTCCGAACTTCATCCAGCAGATATCGTCGCCGATGGTCTCGGCCTTCCAGCCGGGGATGGTCGGATTAACCATGGCAAGGTTGGTCTTGCCGCAGGCGCTGGGGAAGGCAGCGGCGATGTACTTCACCTTACCCTCCGGGTTGGTGAGCTTGAGGATCAGCATGTGCTCGGCCATCCAGCCCTCGTCGCGCGCCTTCACGCTCGCGATCCTGAGCGCATGGCACTTCTTGCCGAGCAGCGCGTTGCCGCCGTAGCCCGAGCCGTACGACCAGATCTCGCGCGTCTCGGGGAAGTGCGAGATGTATTTCGTCTCGTTGCAGGGCCACGGCACATCGGCGGTGGTGGGCGTAGACAGCGGATAGCCCACCGTGTGCATGCCGCGCACGAAGTCTTCCGAGTCGCCAAGCGCCTTCCACACCTTGTCGCCGACGCGCGTCATGATGTGCATGTTGGCGACGGCATAGGCCGAGTCGGTGACCATCACGCCGATGCCGGCGATCGGCGATCCAACCGGGCCCATGGAATAGGGAATGACGTACATGGTCCGCCCCGCCATCGCCCCGTCATAGAGCTTGCGGAGCGTTGACTTCATCTCTTTCGGGTCGAACCAATTGTTGGTCGGGCCGGCGTCTTCCTTCTTCTCGGAGCAGATATAGGTCTGGTCCTCGACTCTCGCGACGTCCTTGGGATCGGAGCGGACCAGGATCGAGTTCTGCCGCTTCTCGGGGTTCAGCCACAGGGCCGTGCCGCCATCGACCAGGGTCTTGAGCAAGGACTGATACTCGTCCTTCGAGCCGTCGCACCAATAAACCGCTTCCGGCTTGAACAGCGCGCGTGCCTCCTCGACGAAGGCGAGCACCTTCTTATTCGTCGTCTTCGGCGCGTCATGCTTGTTCGTCGTCGCTCCTTCAGGCGCGATCTTCGGCTGTACGCTCATGCGGGCGGTTTCCTGGCGCGAATTGGTGGATTGGACGGCGAAAGGCCGCTCTCACCTAGCACCGAACACGCAAAACTTTCAAGGCAGGGCCGCGGCCGTCTTCGGTAGGGAGAGGCCGCCGTTAGCGCCCTCGAAATCGCTCACCCTGCCTGAGCGACTTGCAGATACGGGTTGCAATCGGATCGAACAGCGCCTTCTCGCCCGCGGGATAGACGACGTGGATGCAGTTAAGGACATCGTCGTTGCGGGGCGGGAAGTTGCAGCGCTCATAATAGATGTCGGCATTGCTCGTACCGGACACGACGTAAAAATCGGATGCGACACGCTTATAGGT
>JBKOUI010000231.1:0-4604 GCA_046723315.1 Pseudomonadota bacterium
GACCCCGAGCAGAGGGCCTGGATCCAGGATCGCGTCGAAGGCTCCGAGGTCAGCTTCACCCAGAAGGGACGGCAGGCGATCCTGAAGAAGTTGATCGAGGCCGAGACCTTCGAACGCTTCCTTGACGTGAAATACACCGGCACCAAGCGCTTCGGTCTGGACGGCGGGGAATCCCTTGTGCCTGCGCTTGAGCAGGTGATCAAGCGCGGCGGGCAGCTGGGGCTCAAGGAAATCGTCATCGGCATGCCACATCGCGGCCGGCTCAACGTGCTCGCCAACGTCATGGGTAAGCCGTACCGGGCGATCTTCAACGAGTTCAAGGGAGGCAGCGCCCATCCCGATGATGTCGAGGGGTCTGGCGATGTCAAATATCACTTGGGCGCCTCCTCCGATCGCGAGTTCGACGAGAACCGCGTGCATCTCTCGCTGACCGCCAATCCGTCGCATCTTGAGATCGTCGATCCGGTCGTGCTCGGCAAAGTCCGGGCAAAGCAAGACCAGCACCACGACAAGGAACGCAAGGAGGTGCTCCCCCTTTTGCTTCACGGCGATGCTGCCTTTGCCGGCCAGGGCGTGGTGGCCGAATGCTTGAGCCTCTCCGGCTTGCGCGGGCATCGCACCGGCGGGTCGCTTCATTTCATCGTCAACAATCAGATCGGCTTCACCACGGCGCCGCGCTTTGCCCGCTCCTCGCCCTACCCGTCCGACGTAGCCAAGATGATCGACGCGCCGATCTTCCACGTGAACGGCGACGACCCAGAGGCCGTTGTGCATGTGACTAAGATCGCGACGGAGTTTCGCCAGATCTTCTCAAAGCCCGTGGTGATCGACATGTTCTGCTATCGCCGCCACGGGCACAACGAGGCCGATGAGCCGGCCTTCACCCAACCCTTGATGTATCAGCGCATCGCCGAGCATCCGAGCGTGGTCGAGGTTTATTCGAAGCGCCTGGTCGACGAGGGCCTGTTCAGCCGCGCCGAGATCGATCGCATGCAGGCCGGGTTCCGCGCCTATCTCGAAGAGGAGTTCGCCGCGAGCGACTCGTATCGACCGAACCGCGCCGACTGGCTCGACGGCAAATGGTCCGGCATCGGCCATGCCGAGGAAGGTGCCCGCCGCGGCATTACCGGAGTCGATCTTAACTTCCTGACCGATGTCGGTCGCAAGATGACGACCATCCCCAAGAGCTTTCATCCCCACAAGACGGTGGCTCGCATCATCGCCAACCGCCGCCGGATGATCGAGGATGGTCAGGGCATTGATTGGGCAACGGCCGAGTCGCTTGCCTTCGGCACGCTGCTGGTCGAAGGCTTCCGCGTCAGGCTGTCAGGCCAGGATTCGGAGCGCGGAACCTTCTCGCAGCGCCATGCGGTGCTGATGGATCAGGAGAACGAGAAGAAATATACGCCGCTCAAGCACATCTCCAAGGACCAGGCCGAATTCGAGGTCATCAACTCGAGCCTCTCCGAGGAGGCTGTGCTCGGCTTCGAATACGGCTACAGTCTCGCCGAGCCTAACGCGCTTGTGCTCTGGGAGGCGCAGTTCGGCGACTTCGCCAATGGCGCGCAGGTCGTCATCGATCAGTTCATTTCCTCCGGGGAGCGAAAGTGGCTCCGCATGTCGGGGCTCGTCCTGCTCTTGCCGCACGGCTATGAGGGTCAGGGGCCCGAGCACTCGTCGGCGCGGCTCGAGCGCTACCTTCAGCTTTGTGCCGAGGACAATTGGCAGATCGCCAACTGCACGACACCCGCCAACTATTTCCATGTCCTGCGCCGGCAACTTCACCGTCAGTTCCGCAAGCCCCTCGTGTTGATGACACCGAAATCGCTGCTTCGTCACAAGCGCGTCATATCGAGTCTCGCACAGTTCGGGCGAGGCACGACTTTCCATCGCCTCCTGTGGGACGATGCGCAATTCCTGCCGAACCAGGCGATCAAGCTCCTTCCCGATGAGAACATCAAGCGAGTGGTGCTCAGCTCTGGCAAGGTCTATTACGATCTCTACGAAGAGCGCGAGAAGCGCGGGATCAGCGACATCTACCTGCTCAGGATGGAGCAACTCTATCCCTTCCCGGCGCGCGCGCTGATACAGGAGCTTTCGCGCTTCAAGGAAGCCGAAATGGTGTGGTGCCAGGAGGAGCCGAGGAACATGGGCGCTTGGAGCTTCATCGAGCCCAATCTCTCCTGGGTGCTCGAGCATATCGATGCCAAGCACAAACGGCCCCGCTATGCGGGCCGGCCTTCATCGGCGGCGACCGCGACCGGGCTGATGAGCAAGCATGTGCGCGAGCTCAAGGCGTTTCTCGACGAGGCGTTGGGCTAGGCAGAACGACACGCCATGGCGACAGAGATCCGGGTGCCGAACTTAGGAGAATCGATCGTCGAGGCCACGGTCGGCCAATGGTTCAAGCAGGCCGGAGACGCCGTATCGGCGGCAGAGCCGTTAGTCGAGCTCGAGACCGACAAGGTGACGGTCGAGGTGCCAGCGCCCTCCTCGGGCGTACTGTCCGAGATCGCGGTCAAGCAGGGCGAGACGGTCGCCGTCGGCGCTCTTCTTGGCGCAATCAGCGATGGCGAGGGCAAGGCAAAGCCCGCCAAGTCCAAATCGGAAACACCAGGACTCGTGGGCCTCGCAGCCGCTGAAGCCTCTGCGGTCGCGGAGGAGCCCGCCATGCGCACGCCGAAGGCCGCTGCGGCCGAGGCAAAGAAGCTCGAGCGCGAGCCGGTTAGGCGCGAAGAAGTGAGCAGCGACGAGCTGCCGCCTGCGCCGGCGGCGCGCAAGCTACTGGTCGAATCCGGTCTCAAGCCGAGTGAGGTGAAGGGGTCGGGCCGCCGCGGTCAGATCCTAAAACATGACGTGGCGAAAGCCGCCGAAGCCCTGCTTGCGCGGGAGCGAAAGCCCAAGGCGCCACCCGCGCCGCGGCCGCCGGTGCCCCAGGACGATGCCTCACGCGAAGAGCGCGTACGCATGACGCGGCTCCGCCAGACCATCGCCAAGCGCCTCAAAGAGGCGCAAGACGTCGCTGCCATGCTCACCACGTTCAATGACGTGGACATGGGCGCGGTGATGCAGCTCCGTAAGGACTATCGCGACGCCTTCGAGAAGAAGCACGGCGTGAAGCTCGGGCTGATGGGCTTCTTCGTGAAGGCTTGCGTGCAGGCGCTCAAAGACATCCCGGCGGCGAACGCCGAGATCGACGGCGAGGACATCGTCTACAAGAATTACTACCACATCGGGGTCGCCGTCGGCACCGAACGCGGCCTCGTGGTGCCGGTGCTGCGCGACGCCGACCGTATGAGCCTCGCCGAGATCGAGACGGCAATCGCCGATTTCGGCGCCCGCGCGCGAAACGGCACGCTCAGTCTCGAGGAGATGCAAGGGGGCACCTTCACCATTTCCAACGGTGGTATCTACGGCTCGCTGCTGTCGACACCGATACTCAATGCGCCGCAGTCGGGCATTCTCGGCATGCATCGCATCGAGGAACGTCCGGTCGTGCGCGACGGACAGATCGTGGCACGGCCGATGATGTATCTTGCGCTCTCCTACGACCACCGCCTGGTCGATGGCAAAGAGGCCGTTACCTTCCTCGTCCACGTCAAGGAATCGATCGAGGATCCCAAGCGCCTGGTGCTCGACCTTTAAGCTTGATGCACCCACGCCAGCTAACCGATTTCTGCGCATTCATTGGACTGAAAGCCCTAATTTGCGGCATTCTCGCGCCCAACGCAGGCAAACCGAGTGCGCCGCCATGAGCCTCTTCCGCACCTTCATCCGAGTTTTCGCCCTGTTGGCCACGTTGACGCTGGCCCAAGCCCAGGCCATTCCGCCCCGCGAGGCGCTGGTCATCGGCAATTCCGATTATTCCTTTGGGCCCCTTAAGAACCCACGGAACGATGCAGAGGCCATGGCCAAGGCCCTCGAAGAAGCAGGTTTCGACGTGACCGTCGCAACCGATGCGGGCCAGGACGCGATGGAACAGGCGATTCAGGGTTTCAGCGAGAAGTTGAAGGATAAGGGCGGCGTCGGCCTGTTCTACTTCTCGGGCCATGGCGCGCAGATCAACGGCGAGAACTACCTCATCCCGGTGAGCCTGACCTCGGCGGAAGAGCTGGAGAGCGGCTCAGTTAAGGCGATCGAGATCGTCGATGCCATGGCAAAGGCGCATAACGGGCTCAACATCGTCATCCTCGACGCTTGCCGCACCAACCCGTTCGATCCGAATGGCTCGCATGGCCTGTCGCGCATCGACTCGAACGCCAGCCTATTCATCTCTTATGCAACCTCGCCGGGCGCCGTGGCGCTTGATGGATCAGGGAACAACAGCCCCTATACCAAATATCTCTCGCAATCGATCGCCACGCCCAACCTCGATATCGAGGACACGTTCAAGCGCACGCTAAAGGGCGTCTACCAGGACACCCACGGCCAGCAAGTCCCGTGGATCTCATCGACCTTCTTCGGAGACTTCGTATTTCGGCCAGAAGGCGCCGAGGCAGCGCAGGAGGAGCAGCAAGAAGAGCAAACCGAGCAGGCGGAAGAGCAAGCCGAGGCGGAGACCGCGCCGAATCTCACTGGAGTCTACCGGGTGAGCGGCACCAATC
>JBKOUI010000067.1:0-3482 GCA_046723315.1 Pseudomonadota bacterium
TGTCGCGCTGCGCCTCGTTGAAGGAGCTGAGATGGATAGAGAGAAGGCGCTTGAGGCTGCGATCTCCCAGATCGAGCGCGGCTTCGGCAAGGGCTCCATCATGCGGCTCGGCCAGAACGAGAAGGCGGTCGAGGTCGAGGCTATTTCTACGGGCTCGCTTGGGCTCGATATCGCGCTCGGCATTGGTGGGCTGCCGCGCGGCCGCGTCATCGAGATTTATGGCCCAGAGTCGTCGGGAAAGACCACGCTCGCGCTACATGTCGTCGCCGAGGCCCAGAAACGCGGCGGCATTTGCGGTTTCATCGACGCCGAGCATGCGCTCGACACGGTCTATGCGCGAAAGCTCGGCGTTGACTTAGAACAGCTTCTGATCTCGCAGCCCGACACCGGCGAGCAGGCGCTCGAGATCGCTGACACGCTGGTGCGCTCCGGGGCGATCGACGTGCTGGTGATCGATTCGGTCGCAGCGCTGACGCCGAAGGCCGAGCTCGAAGGCGAGATGGGAGAGCAGTTGCCCGGCTTGCAGGCGCGGCTGATGAGCCAGGCGTTGCGCAAGCTCACTGGATCGATCTCGAAATCGCGCTGCATGGTGATCTTCATCAACCAGATCCGCATGAAGATCGGGGTAATGTTCGGGAGCCCTGAGACCACGAGCGGCGGCAACGCGCTCAAGTTCTATGCCTCGGTTAGGCTCGACATCCGGCGCATCGGTGCCATCAAGGAGCGCGAAGAGGTGGTCGGCAACCAGACCCGGGTCAAGGTGGTGAAGAACAAGGTTGCACCGCCGTTCAAGCAGATCGAATTCGACATCATGTATGGCGAGGGCATCTCCAAGACCGGCGAGCTCGTAGATCTCGGAGTCAAGGGCGGCATCGTCGAGAAGTCCGGCGCCTGGTTTTCCTTCGACTCGGAGCGCATCGGACAAGGCAGGGAGAACGCCAAGGCCTATTTGAAGGAGCATCCCGAGACGGCGGAGCGAATCGAGCGGGCGATTCGCCAGAGCGCGGGCCTTATTGCCGGGCAGATCCTCGAGGGCGTCGATGCGGCCGCCGAGAGTGGAAATGAAGGCAGTCTTGCCGAAGGCGATGGCTCCGTGACGCCGCTGTCTGGTGGCGCCGCCCGCAGGGGACGCCGCGGCGTCTAGACAGGGCTATCCCTGAGGGCAAGCGGACAAGCGCGCTTGCCAGCCTCCTTTCCTGACCTTATGTCTGGCGTGGGGCCGTAAAGCCTTTTCTTCTTTAGAGAAGGGGCTGAATGGCGTTTGAGCTTGCCCACAGGGCGAGGCTCGGGTAGCGCCGGTCCCTCTGAAGATAAGGTCTCCCGTCAACTGCAATGAGCTCCGCTAAACACACGAGCGCGAAGGCTGCTAGCGCGAAAGGCGCTGGCGCCAACGACGCGGGCCCCAAGCCCAAGGGTGGGTCTGGAAGCGTCACTCATACGACTCTCGGCCACACCAGCTCGAACGACATCCGCGCCGCCTTTCTCGACTTCTTCGCCAAGAACGACCACCAGGTCGTGCCCTCGAGCCCGCTCGTGCCGCGTCACGACCCGACGCTGATGTTCACCAATGCCGGCATGGTGCCGTTCAAGAACATCTTCACCGGCCAGGAGAAGGCGCGGTTTCCGCGCGCGGCCTCGTCGCAAAAATGCGTGCGCGCCGGCGGCAAGCACAACGACCTCGACAATGTCGGCTATACCGCGCGTCACCACACCTTCTTCGAGATGCTCGGCAACTTCTCCTTCGGCGACTATTTCAAGGAGCGTGCGATCCTGCTGGCTTGGGAGCTTCTCATCCGCGACTTTGCTCTCGACAAGAAGCGCCTGCTCATCACCGTCTACCAGGACGACGACGAGGCGGCAGGGCTATGGCGCAAGATCTCTGGCTTCCCCGATGAGAAGATTCTCCGCATTTCTGGCTCGGACAATTTCTGGTCGATGGGCGATACCGGTCCGTGCGGGCCGAGCTCGGAGATCTTCTACGATCATGGGCCCACGGTCAAAGGCGGGCCCCCCGGCAGTGCCGAGGCCGAATGCGACCGCTTCGTGGAGATCTGGAACCTCGTCTTCATGCAGTTCGAGCAGCTCCCGGGCAGCGAGCGCGTGGTCCTACCGCATCCCTCGATCGACACAGGCATGGGGCTCGAGCGCATCGCCGCAGTATTGCAAGGTGTACACGACAATTACGAAATCGACCTGTTCCGGGCGCTTATCGCGGCCTCGGTCGAGCTTACCGGAGTCAAGGCGGAAGGCGAGCATGCGCCCAGCCACCGCATCATCACCGATCATCTGCGCGCGTCGTCCTTTCTGATTGCTGACGGCGTACTGCCGTCGAACGAGGGCAGGGGCTACGTTCTTCGCCGCATCATGCGTCGCGCCATGCGGCACGCGCATATCCTCGGCGCCAAAGAGCCTCTGCTCTACCGTCTCGTTCCCGCGCTAATCGATCAGATGGGCCGCGCCTATCACGAGCTCCAACGCGGCCAGAACCTGATCGAGGAGACGCTCAAGCTCGAAGAAACGCGCTTCCAGGAGACGCTCGGGCGCGGGCTGAAGCTGCTGGAGGAGGAGGCGCGCAATCTAAAGCGCGGCGACGTCCTGCCGGGAGAGGTGGCGTTCAAGCTCTACGACACTTACGGCTTTCCTTACGACCTTACCGAGGACGCACTGAAGGCGCGCGGCATCAGTGTCGATGCAAAGAGCTTCGCCGCCGCGATGGAGCGCCAGCGCGCCGAGGCGCGCAAATCCTGGGCCGGATCAGGCGAGGCAGCGACCGACAGTGTGTGGTTCGAGCTGAAAGAGGAGATCGGCGCCACCGAGTTCCTTGGCTACGAAACCGAGACCGCCTCTGGCGAGATCGTGGCCCTCGTCAAGGAGGGTGCGCGCGTGAAGGAACTCAAGCAAGGCGAGCGAGGCATCGTCATCGTCAATCAGACCCCATTCTACGCCGAATCGGGCGGACAAATCGGTGATCGCGGCTGGCTCACTCTCGGCAAGAACACTGTCTTCGGGGTGGAAGATACCCAAAAAAAGCTGCACGGCCTGTTTCTTCACTTCGGCGTTCTGGAGAAGGGCTCGCTCAAAATCGGCGATGAAGTCACGCTCGAGGTCGATCATGCGCGCCGCACAGCTACCCGCGGCCACCACTCGGCGACGCATCTCCTGCACGAAGCGCTCCGACAGGTGCTGGGGACCCATGTGGCGCAGAAAGGCTCACTGGTGGAGCCCGGTCGCCTGCGGTTCGACTTTTCGCATCCGAAGCCCATGACGCACGGGGAGGTCCGTGCCGTCGAGGATCTCATTAACGCGATGATCCTGCAGAACGAGCTGGTCGAGACACATCTCATGACGCCGGAGGTCGCCATCGCCCAGGGCGCTCTCGCCCTGTTCGGGGAGAAATATGGCGAGGAGGTCCGCGTCGTCAGCATGGGCAAAAGTGACAAGAGCACGCGGGCGGGGCATGCCTATTCCATCGAGCTCTGCGG
>JBKOUI010000120.1:0-4948 GCA_046723315.1 Pseudomonadota bacterium
GTTCACGACTGTGCCGCCGTTCGGATGCAGCACCTGGCCGCTCATATAGGAGGCGTCCGCGCTGGCAAGAAAGACGTAGCACGGCGCCACCTCGTTAGGCTGGCCTGGACGTTTCATGGGCGCGCTCGCGCCATGCTTGGCCACGCGCTCGGCTTCGAAGGATGCCGGAATGAGCGGGGTCCAGATCGGCCCGGGCGCGACCGCGTTGACGCGGATGCCTTCCTCGGAGAGCGCCTCCGACAGTGAGCGCGTGAAGCTCACAATCGCCCCCTTGGTCGAGGAATAATCGAGCAGCGTCTTGTGGCCCTTATAAGCCGTGATCGAGGTCGTGTTGATGATGCTTGCGCCCTCATGCATGTGGCGGAGCGCGTGCTTTGCCATGAAGAAATAGCTGAAAATATTCGTGCGGAATGTGCGCTCGATCTGCTGCGCATCGATCTCGCGAATGTCCTTGGTCTCGTGCTGCTCGGCGGCATTGTTGACGAGGATGTCGAGACGGCCGAATTCGTTGACGGTCTTCTCGACCGCGTTGCGGCAGAACGTCTCGTCCCCCACATCGCCCGCGATCTTGATGGCTCGGCTGCCCTCCTTCTCGACGGCGGCTTGCGTGATATCCGCGTCCTTGCATTCTTCAAGAAAGACGAGCGCGATCTTTGCGCCTTCGCGCGCCATGGCGACCGCCACCGCGCGGCCGATGCCGGAGTCCCCGCCGGTGATGAGCGCGACCTTGTCGCGCAAGCGGCCGCTGCCGGGATATTTCGGCTCGAAATCGGGCTGTGGCCGCATCTTGGTCTCGCGGCCGGGCTGATGCTCCTGCTTCTGCTGCGGGAGGGTTTGCGTGCTCATGAGAAGTCTCCTTTTCGGCTCATGGCACGAACCGTCTGACGGGGCCGCCGGTTCCCGTCAGAAAAATTCCAGGATCACGGCATCAACCGGCACGCTGTCTCCTTTGCGCACGTGAATCTTTTTCACGCGCCCGTCCCGCTCTGCCCGCAGGACGTTCTCCATCTTCATGGCCTCGACCACCGCAACCGCCTCCCCGGCCTTGACCTCCTGCCCCTCCGCAACCGCGATCGACGCGACAAGGCCGGGCATGGGCGAACGCACCGCCTTGCCGGAATCCATGCGCCGCCGCGCGGGCATGAAGCGGGTCGCCGCTGCCTCGGGCTCGGTAAAAACATAGGCGCGGGTCTCAATCCCATGATGCGAAAGCTCGAAGCCATTCGCGATCGGACGCACCTGCACACACGTTGCACGGTTGTTGATGCTGCCCGACCAGGCGAAGTCGCCGGGCTTCCAGGCGGACACGAGCACATGCTTCTCTACCGGCTCGTCAAGAAAGCCCACATCGAATTGTCGAGCGCCGTGAGAATCATCCGCGCGCACGATTTCCAGACGCACGTCACGCTCGCCAAGGCGCACCACGCGCCGACGCTCGCGCGTCACCGAGGCGTCCGCCTGCTGGCCGGAAATGCGGCGCTTGCGCTCGCCAAGCACATTGTCCATGGCGGCCGCGACCTCTGCGAGGACGCGCGCCGTGTCGGCCGAGAGCTCCAGCGACTGAAAACCCTGCGGGAATTCTTCGGCCAGAAAGGAGGTGGAGAGCCTGCCCGCGCGCCAGCGCGGATGCTGCATCAGCGCGGAAAGAAAGGAAACGTTGTGGCGAATGCCCTCAATAGTGAACGCATCGAGCGCATCGACCTGTGCGGCAATCGCCTGCTCCCGGCTCGGTGCATGGGTGATGAGCTTGGCGATCATCGGATCGTAAAACACCGATATCTCGCCGCCCTCGTACACGCCGGTGTCATTGCGCACAGTGACGCCGCCGATCGCTGCCTCTGCAGGAGGGCGATAGCGAACGAGCCGCCCGGTTGAAGGGAGAAAACTGCGGGAAGGATCCTCGGCATAGATGCGCGTCTCGACTGCCCAGCCCGAAATCTTGATCTGATCTTGTTTGATTGCGAGCTTCTCGCCCTCAGCAACGCGGATCATCTGCTCGACGAGATCGATGCCGGTGACAAGCTCGGTCACCGGATGCTCGACCTGCAGCCGCGTGTTCATTTCGAGAAAGTAGAAGCTCTTGTCCTGGCTGACGACGAACTCGACGGTGCCGGCCGAGTCGTATGCGACCGCCTTGGCAAGCGCGACGGCCTGCTCGCCCATCTTGCGCCGGGTGGCGGCATCAAGCAGCGGGCTTGGCGCCTCCTCGACCACCTTCTGGTTGCGGCGCTGAATGGAGCACTCGCGTTCGCCGAGATGGATGACGTTGCCGTGCTTGTCACCGAGCACTTGAATCTCAATGTGGCGCGGATCGGCGATGTATTTCTCGATAAAGACGCGCTCGTCTCCGAAGGCGGATTTCGCTTCCGACTGCGCGCGCTCAAAGCCGTTTGCCACCTCGACGCGCGAATGCGCAATGCGCATGCCCTTGCCGCCGCCGCCGGCGGAGGCCTTGATCATCACCGGATAGCCGATGATCTCGGCAGCACGGACTGCATCGTCGCGATCGGCAATCACGCCCAGGTGACCGGGGACGGTCGGCACATTTGCCGAGGCAGCAAGCTTCTTGCTTTCGATCTTATCCCCCATGGCCGCAATGGCGCGCACATTGGGCCCGATGAACACGATGCCTGCCTCAGCCAATGCCTTGGCAAAAGCTTCGCGCTCGGAAAGAAAGCCGTAGCCGGGATGCACCGCGTCGGCACCCGTCTCCTTGCAGGCCGCGACAATCTTCTCGATCGCCAGGTAGCTTTCGCTCGCGGGTACCGGCCCGATGAGGACGGCCCTGTCCGCCAGTTCCACATGCAGCGCGTCCTGGTCGGCTTCGGAATAGACTGCGACGGTCTCAATGCCGAGACGCCGCGCCGTTCTGATGATGCGGCACGCGATCTCGCCTCGGTTTGCGATCAGAATTCGTTTGAACAAAGCCGCCGGACCCGCTCACCCAACGGGCAGGCTTGCGGCGCACAAGCGCAAAAGTCAACACTACAGCTAATTGCAGAAACGGGCTCTCGCAGCCTTCTACATCAACGCGCGCGGCCGGCGTCGCCCACGTGCCTCGCTGGCTATCCAGGCGAGCACAAACGCATCGACTTCCGCAGAGGTGCGGATGCGTGCCCACTCGGAGGGCGAGCAGAAACGCGTGCGCAAATGCACGACGATGGGCGAGCGCGCAATCGCTGCCAGGAGCATCTGCAGCTTGCCGGTCGTCACCAGCCGAAATGACATCGTCGCTCTCCTGCCACCTGCCGAACCGCACGGAATTGCCTGATCGGACGCCCCGCAAAGCAACGCGCGCGGGACCAGCAGGTTCCCGCCTCACATATAGTCGCACGACAGAGCGTATGGGTTCGAACGCGGACCTACTGATCACGCGCCGTCCCGACGGCTGTCGTAGCGCTAGGTCGCGGCAGCACGCCAGAAAAACTCACTGTCACAATGAATTGACGCTGAACGCCCGCGGTAAAATTCTCTCGCTGGATGGGACAGTACACCATCTCGCGACGATTCGCCGCTCTGCTTACATCACAGCACTGCAAGACCGCGATCGCCGGCCGATTCTGGCCTTGATCCAATTGAGGCATTATAATGGCGGCAATAACACACAAGTTTGTCACGCACGGAGGTTAGCTATGGCCCTGGCAATCAATGATACCGCGCCCGACTTCGAGGCGCAGACGACGGAAGGCAAGATCAAGTTCCACGATTGGATCGGCAACAACTGGGCGGTGCTGTTTTCGCACCCGAAGGATTTCACGCCGGTCTGCACGACCGAGCTTGGCTATATGGCCAAGATCAAGCCGGAATTCGACAAACGCGGCGTCAAAATCATCGGGCTTTCAGTCGACCCGACGGACAAGCACAGCGAATGGGCAAAGGACATCAAGGAGACGCAGGGCTTTGCGCCGAATTATCCCATGATCGGCGACAGCGATTACCACGTTTCGAAGCTCTATGGCATGCTCCCCGCGGCAGTTTCCGGTGATCCGGCCAAGCGCACACCCGCGGACAACCAGACGGTGCGCAACGTGTTCGTCATCGGGCCGGACAAGAAGATCAAGCTGATCCTGGTCTACCCGATGACCACCGGGCGCAATTTCGACGAGGTGCTGCGCGTCATCGACTCGCTGCAGCTCACCGCCAAGCACAAGGTGGCAACGCCGGTGAACTGGAAGCACGGCGAAGACGTGATCATTGCCGGATCGGTGAGCGACGAGGACGCCAAGAAGCAGTACCCGCAGGGATGGAAGGCGCCGAAGCCCTACATTCGCATCGTGCCCGCCCCCCGCACGTAGCTCCTTACGCATTCCTCACGATGCAACACGTCACCCGCGGGCTTGACCCGCGGGTCCATCTTCTTCGCAAAAGAATGGATTGCCGGGTCAAGCCCGGCAATGACGCATAATCGGAGAAAGCAAATGGATGTGCGCGCCGCCGTGGCGTTCCAGGCCGGCAAGCCGCTGGAAATCACCACCGTCAACCTGGAAGGACCGAAGAGCGGCGAGGTGCTGGTCGAGCTCAAGGCGACCGGAGTCTGCCACACCGACGAGTTCACACGCTCGGGCGCCGATCCCGAAGGGCTGTTTCCGGCCATTCTCGGCCACGAGGGCGCCGGCATCGTCGTCGATGTCGGCTCCGGGGTAACCTCGGTCAAAAAGAACGATCACGTCATTCCGCTCTATACGCCGGAATGCCGGCAGTGCCCTTCGTGCCTTTCGCGCAAGACCAATCTCTGCACCGCGATCAGGGCGACGCAGGGGCGCGGGGTGATGCCCGACGGCACGTCACGCTTCTCGATTGGCGGCGAAAAGGTGCATCACTATATGGGATGCTCTACCTTTGCGAATTACACGGTGCTTCCCGAGATTGCCGTGGCAAAAATCCGCGAGGACGCTCCCTTCGACAAGGTTTGCTACATCGGCTGCGGGGTGACGACCGGCATCGGCGC
>JBKOUI010000064.1:0-1814 GCA_046723315.1 Pseudomonadota bacterium
CACCGGACGTCATCCTGGCTTCTGGCACCTCGGCCGTGGGGCCATTGCTGCAGGCAACCCGCACAGTGCCTATCGTGTTCTCGAACATCGGTGATCCGGTGAGCGGCGGCTTCGTCGATAGCCTAGCGCGGCCGGGCGGCAACGCGACCGGATTTATGTCGTATGAATACACACTGAGCGGGAAATCGCTGGAACTGCTCAAGGAGATCGCGCCCGGCGTGACGCGCGCGGCAGTCATTCGGGATGCCGCCATATCCATCGGCCCCGCCCAGTTGGGCGTCATCCAGGCCCTTGCGCCGTCGCTCAGGGTGGAGGTCACTCCGATCAATATGCGCGTCGCCGGGGAGATCGAGCGCGGCATCGCGGCATTCGCGGGCTCTCCCAATGGCGGGCTGATCGTGACGGCGAGCGCGTTGGCGATCGCCCATCGCGATTTAATCGTCACACTGGCCGCCCGGCACAAGTTGCCCGCGGTCTATCACCGACGAGTCTACGTTACCAATGGCGGCCTTATCTCCTACGGGCCTGATTTCACCGACCAGTTCCGGCACGCCGCCGGCTACGTCGATCGCATTCTCAAGGGAGAGAAGCCCGCAGACCTGCCGGTGCAAGCGCCGACGAAATATGAGCTGGTGATCAACCTCAAGACCGCGAAGGCGCTCGGCCTTGACGTGCCGCCGACGCTGCTCGCGCGCGCCGACGAGGTGATCGAATGAGGACGCGCCGCGAGTTCATCACGCTGCTCGGCGGCGCGGTGGCGTGCCCGCTCGCAGCGCGCGCGCAACAGGCCGATCGCGTGAGGCGGATCGGTGCCCTCATGACTCAAGCTGCGGACGATCCGGAAGGACAGTCCCGTCTCTTGGCGCTCGCGCAGGGACTACAGGAATCCGGCTGGACCATCGGCCGCAACGTGCAGATCGACACACGCTGGGGCGCAGGCGATGCCGAGCGCTACCGCAGATACGCGGCGGAGTTGGTCGCGCTTGCGCCGGACGTCATCCTGGTCAACGGCCCTGCGGCCTTGGCGCAGGTGCAACAGGCGACCCGCAGCTTGCCTATCGTGTTCACGAATGTCACCGACCCGGTGGGCGCCGGGTTCGTCGTCAGCGTGGCGCGGCCGGGCGGCAACGTCACCGGTTTCATGTTGTCTGAATACAGCACGAGCGCGAAGTCGGTGGAACTGCTCAAGGAGATCGCGCCGCGCGTGGCGCGAGCGGCGATCCTTCGGGACCCTAGCTTGACCTCCTCTGTTGCCCAGTTCGCCGCCATCCAGAGCGCGGCGGCATCAATCGGCGTGGAGCTGAGCCCGATCGACATGCGCAATACGGGCGAGATCGAGCGGACCATCGCCGCGTTCGCACGCACCCCCAATGGCGGGTTGATCGTCACGACCGGCGGATCGAGCTCTCGTCGCAGCCTGATCGTCACGCTTGCGGCCCGTTACGGGCTGCCAGCAGTGTACCCGTTCCGCTACTTTGGTACCGCGGGGGGCTTAATCTCCTACGGACCCGATCCGATCGACCAGTACCGTCGGGCAGCCGGCTATGCCGATCGCATCCTCAAGGGAGAAAAACCGGCCGACCTGCCAGTGCAGGCGCCGACCAAATACGAACTGGTCATCAACCTCAAAACGGCCAAAGCGCTCGGCCTCACCGTGCCGACGACGCTGCTCGCCCGCGCCGACGAGGTGATTGAATGATGGGGTGGATGGCCCCCTTGCGGCATCTGAGTGCCAAACTGCTGTCTGATCGAATCAGCAGCGAATGGGAGCCATCCATGGGCGAGGTTACTACGATCGGATTGGACTTGGCGAA
>JBKOUI010000266.1:0-35764 GCA_046723315.1 Pseudomonadota bacterium
AGCTTATCCTTGCTGGCGGAGCCATGGTTCTGCTGATGCTTGGCGTTGTTACCAGGCGAGAGCGCGGCGAGCTCATACTGTGGCTCGCAATCATCCTTCTCGTGCTTGCGGGAATTTTCGTGGCCAGCGGTAAGGGAACTGCCACGCTGTTCCACGACAGTTTCATCGTCGACCCTTTCGCGCGCGCCTTGAAGCTGCTCACCCTTTCGGGCGCTGCTGTCGCTCTTCTCATGTCGATCGATTATTGGCGAGGGGCGGGCGGCGTGAAATTCGAGTTTCCCGTACTCGTGCTGCTCGCGACCACCGGGATGATGATGATGATCTCGGCCAACGATCTCATCGCGCTCTATGTCGGTCTCGAGCTGCAAAGCCTCGCGCTTTATGTGGTAGCCGCGTTCCAGCGCGACTCGGCGCGCTCGAGCGAGGCAGGGCTCAAATATTTCGTCCTCGGAGCGCTCTCTTCCGGCATGCTCCTCTACGGCGCATCACTGGTCTACGGCTTCACCGGATCGACCGACTTCTCCGACATCGCCGCGGCCGTGCAGCCGTCCGGCGTAAATATCGGGCTCATCTTCGGGCTGGTGTTCCTCATGGCGGGCTTTGCCTTCAAGATCTCGGCCGTGCCCTTTCACATGTGGACGCCCGATGTCTACGAGGGCGCGCCGACACCAGTCACGGCGTTCTTTGCCGCCGCTCCCAAGCTTGCCGCCATGGCACTCACTGTGCGCGTCCTCATCACCGCTTTCCCGGCGGTGACCACCCAGTGGCAGCAGATCGTCACCTTCCTCGCCATCGCCTCGATGGCACTCGGCTCGTTTGCGGCCATAGGCCAAACGAACATCAAGCGACTGATGGCCTATAGCTCGATCGGCCACATGGGATATGCGCTGGTTGGGCTCGCGGCAGGCACCACCGAGGGCGTGCAGGGCGTGATTATCTATCTCGCCATCTATCTCGCCATGACGCTCGGCACTTTTGCCTGCATCCTCGCCATGCGCCGAGACGGCCGCATGGTCGAGGACATCGATGAGCTGTCCGGCCTGTCGAGCACAAGGCCGTTGATGGCTTTCCTGCTGGCCATGCTGCTGTTTTCTCTTGCCGGCATCCCGCCCCTTGCGGGTTTCTTCGCTAAGTTTTACGTGTTCCTCGCCGCCATCCACGCTGGCCTCTACGCACTTGCCGTTATCGGGGTTCTGTTGAGCGTCGTGGGTGCCTACTACTATCTTCGCATCGTCAAGATTATGTATTTCGACGCGCCTGCCGAACGGTTCGAGCCGATGGACACGCCGCTTGCTGCCGTGCTCGGAGTGAGCGGCCTCTTTATTCTGCTCTATTTCATCTATCCGGCGCCGCTGGTCGCCTTTGCCGGAGCTGCTGCCAAGTCACTGTTCTAGATGACGTATTTCTCGTCGCCGTCGCCTAAATTGCCGAGCGGTTATCGCCTCCTCAAGATGGAGACGGTCGACTCGACCAACGCCGAAGCGCGCCGCCGAGCGCTCGCCGGCGAACCGGGTCCGTTGTGGATCTGGTCGGCTAGGCAATCGCAAGGCCGTGGCCGCGGCGGCCGTGAATGGATCTCCCAATATGGCAATTTGTTCGCAAGCCTCCTGATCCGCGTGAATTGCCCGCTTCAGGTTGCCGGCCAGCTTGCGCTCCTTGCCGGCATCATCACCTATGACGCGATCGCCAAGCTCATTGCCTACGAGGGACGCTCGGAGCTTCTGCTCAAATGGCCTAACGATGTGCTGCTCAGCGGCGAGAAGCTCGCCGGCGTGCTGCTGGAAAACGTGGGCAGCTCGAACGATAGCCGCTCGGTCGTGGTGATGGGCACGGGCATCAATCTCGCAAACCACCCCGAAGGCCTGCCGCAGCCGGCAGTAAGCCTTGCCGCCTACGGCATGACGGTGACGCCCGCCGACGCTCTCGAGGCGCTTGCCGCAAGCACTGAGGATTGGCTGAAGCGTTGGGGCGAGGGCTCCTGCTTCCCTACGATTAGGCGCGCCTGGCTCGACCGCGCAGGGCAAACGGGGCGTGCACTCACTGTCAAGGTCGGTGGCGAGGAGACCGACGGTGTCTATGGCGGTCTCGATGCCGACGGGGCTCTCAGATTTGTAACGCCCGACGGCGCCGAGCACCGCATCTTCGCGGGCGACGTCTTCTTCTCTAGGCGGTGAGGCCGCCAACCCAAGAAATGTCTCAAAAAGCAAACGGAAAGGGGGCCGACTTCGTCTTCCTCCCGCTCGGCGGCGTGGGCGAGATCGGCATGAACCTCTATCTCTACGGCTACGGCCGCGACGGCGCGCGCGAGTGGCTCATTGTCGATATGGGCGTCACTTTTGGCACTGAGTACGAGCCCGGCGTTGACCTCATCTTGCCCGACATTCGTTTCATCGAGGAGGAGCGGCACAATATTGCCGGTCTCCTGCTTACCCACGCCCATGAGGATCACTTCGGCGCCGTCGTGGATCTCTGGCCGCAACTGGGTGGCATACCGGTTTACGCCACGCCTTTCACCGCTGAGATGCTCAAGTCGAAGCTAGGCGAAATTGGTCTCGTGAACGGATTTCCGCTTGAGATCATCCCGCTCGGCGCACGGCGCACCATCGGCCTGTTCGATGTTGAACTTGTAAGCATGTCGCACTCGATCCCCGAACCCTCGGCGGTGATCATCAGGACCCCGCTTGGCGCGGCGCTCCATACCGGCGACTGGAAGCTCGACGAGAATCCGCTGACGAGCGCGCCGACCGACATTGAGCGGCTCAAGGCACTAGGGAGCGACGGACTGACGGCGCTGATTTGCGATTCGACCAACGCGGTGCGTGACGGCGTCTCGCCCTCCGAGGCCGACGTTGCCGTCACGCTCGACCGTCTGATCAAGCAGGCGCCGGGCCGGGTCGCGGTAACCACCTTCGCCTCTAACGTCGCGCGCATCCGATCTGTGGCAAATGCCGCGCGAGCTGCGGGTCGCGATCTCGTGGTGGTCGGTCGTGCCATGTATCGTGTCATCGAGGCAGCGCAAGCGACCGGCTATCTCGACCCCGATCTTCCTTTTCTTGAGGAAACCGCGTTTGAGAGCCTGAAGCCGCGCAAGGCCGTGGCGCTATGCACTGGAAGCCAAGGAGAACCCCGCGCTGCCATGGCGCGAATCGCCCAAGGCGAGCATCCAAACGTCAGCCTCGATCCAGGCGACTGGGTGATCTTCTCCTCGCGTACCATCCCCGGCAACGAGAAGGCTGTGGCCCGCGTGCAGAACGGCCTCGCCGACCGGAGGATCGAAGTTATTACCGACGCGGATGCGCCGGTTCACGTCTCAGGCCATCCGCGCCGCGGAGAGCTTGAGCAGCTCTATGGCTGGGTGAAGCCTGCCATCGCCATCCCCATGCACGGCGAGGGGCGGCATCTTGAGGCTCATGCCCGGCTCGCCGAGAAGCTTGGCGTCAGCCAAGTGGTCCGCGCACGCAACGGGGCGATGGTGCGGCTCCTACCGGGGCCCGCGGCGATCATCGACGATGTGCCGGTCGGACGTCTCTACCGTGACGGCCTTGTTCTGACCCGCGCCGACGACGGACAAGTGCGCGAGCGGCGAAGGCTCTCTTTTGCAGGCTCGGTTGCCGTATCCCTCGTGCTCTCAGAGAAGGGAGTGTTGCTGGCTGATCCAGAGGTAGCGCTGACCGGTCTGCCCCAGGCTGACGCCCAAGGTGTTCCGTTCGAAACGATAGCGCGTGACGCCGTGATCGGCACGATCGAGAGCATCCCCAAGCCGAGGCGGAAAGACCAGGCGCTGGTGAGCGAAGCGGTCCGCCGTAGCGTGCGCGCGGCAGTTAATCAGGCTTGGGGCAAGAAGCCAGTGTGCTCCGTGCTGCTGACGGTGATATAGCGCTCGAGTAGCGCAACTGAAAAAGGTCCCAGGAGGCTGTTAGATGATCGGGCGCCTGAACCACGTCGCCATCGCCGTTCCGGATTTGAAAGCCGCCACCGCGGTCTATCGCAACATGCTCGGCGCCAAGGTGTCTGACGAGGTCGATCAACCTGAGCACGGCGTGACAACGGTGTTCATCGAGCTGCCCAACACCAAGATCGAGCTGCTCGGTCTGCTCGGCGAGGACTCGCCGATCGCCGGCTTCCTTGAACGCAATCCAAATGGCGGCATTCATCACCTCTGCTACGAGGTGCCCGACATCAAAGAGGCACGCGACAGATTGGTGGCCCAAGGGGCCCGCGTATTGGGCAATGGCGAGCCGAAGATCGGCGCGCATGGCAAACCTGTGCTGTTTCTGCACCCCAAGGATTTCTGCGGCACGCTCGTCGAGCTCGAGGAGGCTTAAGAAGTGAGCCTTGCCTTCTCCATAGCGATCTACTTAATCATCTGGTGGATCGTGCTGTTCGCCATGCTGCCGATCGGCGTACGCACCTCCGAGGAGGCGGGGGAGAAGGCGTCACCTGGAACAGCAGAAAGCGCGCCCCACCTGCCGAACCTTCTCCCGAAAATGGTCGCGACCACTGTCGTGTCGAGCATTGTCTTTGCCGCACTCTACGCGATCATCGTGTATCACGTGGTCACGCTCGACCAGATCCCGTTCTTTCCACGCTACGAGCACGTGCAATGAACGAAGGGAGCAGAAGGTGCCGGGCAAAAAAAAGCAAGGTCGAACCGACCTTGCTTCAAGTACGCGACTCCTTATCTTTAGCCCGCAGGCTCGCCCGTCGATGAAGACAATCGAGGATGTTGGCTAGAGCGGCTGCACCCATGCAGTTTGCACGTTGGCGCGCCTGGAGTTACTTCCTCCCAAGACTTGGACCCGGTCCAACCTCAACGCGCGACGCCGAGATCGATACCGGTCCCGAACTCTCTCACGTTGTCGCGTGGACACTAGCGCGCCCGCGCCAAATTGTCACCATCATTGTGGCCCGCCGCCGCGAATTTATGCGTGGTTCTGCCTCTTGACAAGCGGGCATTCTATAAGCGACGGCGAATGCGGAATTTTTCCGACTCGCCGAGATCGCTCTGATCTGCTCTTGAAATGAGCATTCTCATCAGACCCGATTCTCTTGCGAGCGGTCCGCTTGGCTTCAGCCCCGTTGCGGCACGAAACCTATCTGCGCGGCCGAGCCTACTCGGCCCTAGGTTAACTGGTGAACATTCCGTGCCGGAAGGGCGCGGTTTCGTCGATTGCTTACCCTCGCAGAAGTAAGCTATTAGCCGCCAGGGGGCCCACGGGGAGGGAAGCCCCTCTCGCCTAAGGCATGGCTCACAAATGGGCGGCAGCTCCCCGCATCCGCCCTAACGGCTAACCAAGCTGCCAATGCGCCTCAGCCGCTATTTCCTGCCGCTCCTCCGCGACGATCCCAAGGAAGCCGAGATCATCTCGCACCGGCTGATGCTGAGGGCAGGCCTCATTCGCCAGGCAAGTGCGGGTATCTATTCCTGGCTGCCGCTCGGCTACCGCGTCTTAAGCAAGATCGAGCAGATCGTCCGCGAGGAGCAGGATCGCGCCGGCGCCCTTGAGCTGTTGATGCCCACCATCCAATCGGCCGAGCTTTGGCGCGAGAGCGGCCGCTACGAAGTCTACGGGAAGGAGATGCTGCGCATCACCGACCGCCACGAGCGCGAGATGCTCTACGGCCCCACCAACGAGGAGTTGATCACAGCGATCTTTCGGGATGCGGTGAAGTCCTACAAGGACCTGCCGCGCATCCTCTATCACATTCAGTGGAAATTCCGTGACGAGATCAGGCCGCGCTTCGGCGTGATGCGTGGGCGCGAGTTCTCGATGAAGGACTCCTATTCTTTCGATTTGACGGTCGAAGGAGCCCGCAAGTCCTACAACAAGATGTTCGTGTCCTATCTGCGCACCTTCTCGCGCATGGGCCTAAGGTCGATTCCGATGGCGGCCGAGCCCGGTCCGATCGGCGGCGATCTCTCTCACGAGTTCATCATTCCGGCCGACACCGGTGAGAGTGAGGTCTACTGCCACAAAGACCTGCTTCAGCTCGAGCCTCCAGGTCCCGATATCGACTATGAGTCGGACCTGACGCCCCTCATCAAGTCGTGGACTTGCAAATACGCCGCAACCTCTGAGAAGCACGATGCCGCCCGGTTTGCCAAGGAGGTCCCCGAGAAAGATCGTGTGACGGCGCGCGGCATCGAAGTCGGACACATCTTCTTCTTCGGCACGAAATATTCGGAGCCCATGGGATGCAAAGTGCAGGGGCCTGACGGCGAGCTCGTCACCGTCGAGATGGGCTCTTATGGGATTGGAGTGTCGCGCTTGGTCGGCGCCATCATCGAGGCTTCCCAGGACGACGCCGGCATTATTTGGCCGCAAGCCGTCGCGCCGTTCGATGTTGGCTTGATCAACCTCAAGGTCGGCGATGCTGCGAGCGATGCGGCGTGTGAGGACATCTACGCCAAGCTTCAAACAGCAGGCTTGAGCGTGCTCTACGATGATCGCGACGACAGGGCAGGGGCCAAATTTGCCGCGATGGATTTGATTGGCCTTCCCTGGCAGATCATTGTCGGGCCAAAAGGCTTGGCCTCCGACGAGGTCGAATTGAAGCAGCGCAGAACCGGGGCCCGCCATAGTCTTACCTTCGAGTCGGCCTTGAATCGCCTCGTGGCGTCGGCGAGTGAGGCGAGGAAAGAGGCGGCATGAAAGGCGAAGCGAGTACGCGCGCGTTCGCGCCCTTCGAATGGCTGGTTGCCCTGCGATATTTGCGTGCCCGCCGCAAAGAGGGCTTCATCTCGGTCATCGCAGGCTTCTCTTTCCTTGGCATCACGCTTGGCGTTGCCACCCTCATCATCGTGATGGCGGTGATGAACGGCTTCCGCCAGGAGCTGTTCAACAAGATGCTCGGGCTTAACGGACACGTCGTGGTGCACAGTCTCTCGAATTTTTCGGACTTCGACCAAGTGGCGAACCGCGTCCGCAACGTCCCTGGCGTGAAGTATGCGCTTCCTTTGGTCGAAGGGCAGGTCATGATCTCGACACCCCAGTCTTCGAGCGGGGCGCTGGTGCGCGGCCTGCGCGAGGCCGACCTCAAGGAGCTCAAGGCGGTCTCCAGCAACATCCGCTTCGGCACGCTCGATGGCTTTGACCAGAAGCCTGGCCTTGCGCTCGGCAGCCGTCTAGCCAATGAGCTCAATGTGAAGGTCGGAGATCAGGTATCTTTACTCACGCCGCGCGGCGCCTCGACCGCGCTCGGCACCGCGCCCCGTGTCAAGCGCTATCCCGTGGTGGCGATCTTCGAGATTGGCATGTCGGAGTACGACTCAAGCATCCTGTTCATGCCGCTCAATGAGGCACAGCTCTATTTCAATCAGCCCGACAGTGTCACGGTCCTCGAAGTCGTGCTCGATTCACCCGACGAGGTCGGCGCGCTCACGCCGCAGATCGTCAAGGCAGGAGGCTCTAGCATCTATATCAGCGACTGGCGCCAACGGAATGCGACGTTCTTCACCGCGCTCCAGGTCGAGCGCAACGTCATGTTCCTGATTCTCGCGCTGATCGTCCTGGTCGCGGCGCTCAACATCGTGTCCGGCCTCATCATGCTGGTAAAGGACAAGGGTCACGACATCGCCATTCTGCGCACCATGGGCGCGACGCGCGGCGCCGTGATGCGCATCTTTTTCATTACCGGAGCGAGCATCGGTATCGTCGGCACCCTTGCTGGTTTCCTGCTCGGCGTTCTCGTCTGCCGCAATATCGAACGCCTGCGCGAACTGATCGGCTGGATCACCGACACCGATCTGTTCGCGCCCGAGCTGTATTACTTGTCGCAACTGCCGGCTGAGATGGATACAGGCGAGACGGTATCGGTGGTGGTGATGGCCCTAGCTCTCTCGATTCTCGCCACGCTTTATCCATCGTGGCGCGCTTCCCGTCTCGATCCAGTCGAAGCGTTGCGTTACGAGTAGGCCGGTGGATAGCCCGAGATCATCGCCTGTCCTTCGTCTTGAGCGCCTCGAGCGCGCCTACACGCAAGGCAATCGCCGCATCGATGTCCTTAAGGGAACGTCGGCCTCCTTCTATCCGGGAGAGACTGTGGCACTGTTGGGACCTTCGGGTGCAGGCAAATCAACTCTGCTGCATATCGCAGGTTTGCTCGAGCGACCCGACAAGGGCTCGGTCGTGATCAACGGCGTTGATTGCGGCACTCTGTCGGACAAAGACCAGACCCGCGTGCGCCGCATGGAGGTGGGCTTCGTCTATCAGTTCCATCACCTGCTGCCAGAGTTCTCGGCGCTCGAGAACGTGGTATTGCCGCAGCTCATTCTCGGCTTGAGCCGCGACCGGGCTGAGGCGCGGGCCAAGGAGTTGCTCGGTTCGCTCGGCCTTGAGGAGCGCTGGGATCACAGACCCGCGCAACTATCGGGCGGCGAGCAGCAGCGCGTAGCCATCGCGCGCGCCGTCGCCAACGACCCCAAGATCCTGCTTGCCGACGAGCCGACCGGCAATCTCGACCCGCATACCGCTGAGCGCGTGTTCGAGCAGCTACTCAAGCTCGTCCGGCAGTCCGGTGTTGCCGCAGTGGTCGCCACCCACAACCTTGACCTTGCCGCCCGCATGGACCGCACGCTTCGCCTGATGGACGGCATCCTCATGGAAGAGGAACTGGTCGTGGCGAAAGTCGCCGAAGGCTAGTACGTGGTGCCTTCTTGCGCTTAGAACAAAATACGAACACACTCCGTGAAAATCTTGGATATCTCCGTTTTTTTCTTCAGACCGGGGAACGAATCCGTGACGGTGGAGGCCACTGGAATCTTGGAGCGATGAGGCATGGCAGACGGGATTGAGCCCTTTGTGCATCTTCGGGTGCATTCGGCCTATTCGCTGCTTGAAGGGGCTCTCACCATTCAGAAGCTCGCGGCACTGGCGCGCGCCGATGAAGGGCCCGCGCTCGCGCTGACAGACTCGAACAATCTGTTCGGAGCTCTCGAGTTCTCCGAGGCGATGGCAGAAGTCGGCGTGCAACCCATCATCGGGGTGACGCTGTCTTTGACTTTCGCGACAGAGCGCCGGTCATCGCTCGGCACAGAGCAGCGCGGTCCACGCATCGAAGGACGCATCGCGCTGCTTGCCAAGGATGCAACGGGGTATGCCAATCTCATGCGCCTTTCTACCAACGCATATTTCGCGGCGTCGGAGACGGGCGAGGTCGTGACTCCTTTCCCCGAGCTTGCGTCTCATGCTGAGGGCCTCATCGCACTTACCGGCGGACCGGAGGGGGTTATTGATTTGCCTCTCGCCGAAGGCAATCCAGAACTTGCGCGCTCTCGGCTTGAAGCGTTGAAGGCACTGTTCGGCGACCGGCTCTATGTCGAGCTGCAGCGCCATAACTTGCCGCAGGAGAGAGCAGTCGAACCTCAACTTCTCAATCTCGCCTATGACCTCGATCTTCCGATCGTGGCGACCAATGAGCCGTACTTCGCAAGTCAGGAGGATTTCGAAGCGCACGATGCGCTGCTCTGCATTGCAGAGGGAAGCTATGTCGCGGTCGACGACCGGCGCCGCCTAAGCCCGGAGCACTATTTCAAGACCGCGGCAGAGATGCGGAAGCTGTTCGCCGATCTGCCGGAAGCACTCGATAACACCGGCGAGATCGCGCGCCGTTGCGCTTTCCGCCCCGAGGAGCGCATGCCGATCCTTCCTCCTTTCCTCACTGGAGGCGAGGCGAGGAGCGCGCTCGGCGAGACCGAGGCTGCCGAGTTGAGGCACCAATCCGAGGCGGGTCTCAAAGAGCGGATTGCGCAGTATGGCGTTGCGCCCGGTTACGACGCTGCCGCCTATTCCGAGCGGCTTGCGTTCGAGCTCGAGGTAATCACCGGCATGAACTATCAGGGCTATTTCCTGATCGTCGCCGACTTCATTAAATGGGCCAAGGCACAGAACATCCCGGTCGGTCCGGGGCGTGGCTCGGGCGCCGGCTCGCTCGTCGCCTACGCGCTCACCATCACCGACCTCGATCCGATCCGCTTCGGGCTCCTCTTCGAGCGGTTCCTCAACCCCGAGCGTGTGTCGATGCCCGATTTCGACATCGACTTCTGCCAGGACCGGCGCGACGAGGTGATCGCCTATGTGCGCGAGCGCTACGGCGCCGAGCGCGTGGCACACATCATCACCTTCGGCAAATTGCAGGCGCGCGCCGTGCTGCGTGACGTGGGTCGTGTGCTGCAGATGCCCTACGGCCAGGTGGACCGCCTATGCAAGCTGGTGCCGGTGAATCCCGCCAATCCCATCACGCTTCCACAAGCCATTGCTGCCGAGCCTCGGCTCCAAGAGGCACGCGACGCCGAGCCCATAGTCGCCAAGCTGCTCAACATCGGCCAGAGGCTAGAGGGACTTTACCGCCATGCGTCGACGCACGCCGCGGGCGTGGTGATTGCCGACAGGCCGTTGATCGATCTCGTGCCGCTCTATCGCGATCCGCGCGCGCAGCTGCCCGCGACGCAATTCAGCATGAGGTGGGCCGAGGCCGCAGGCCTGGTGAAGTTCGATTTTCTCGGACTGAAAACGCTCACGGTGATCGAGACTGCGCGCGAGCTGATCGCCCCGCGCGGGATTGAGCTCGACCCCGCGAAGCTGCCGCTTGACGATCCGGCGGCTTACGAACTGCTCCAACGCGGTGACACTGTCGGCGTGTTCCAGCTCGAAGGTCAGGGCATGCGCGACGCGCTACGCAAGCTGAAGCCCGACCGTTTCGAGGACATCATCGCCATTGTCGCGCTCTACCGTCCGGGACCGATGGACAACATCGATTCCTACGTCAACCGCAAGCATGGGCGCGAGGGGATCGAATCGCTCCACCCGATGATCGAACCGATCCTGGAAGAGACCTATGGCGTGATCATTTACCAGGAGCAGGTGATGCAGATTGCCCAGGTCCTCTCCGGCTTCACGCTCGGCCAAGCCGACGTTCTCCGCAAGGCCATGGGCAAGAAGATCAAGAAAGAGATGGCCGCGCAGAAGACGCGTTTCGTGGAGGGCGCGGTCGGGAACGGCGTCGACCGTGCCCGCGCCGAATATATTTTCGAGCTCGTAGCGAAGTTCGCGGGCTATGGCTTCAACAAGTCACACGCTGCGGCCTACGCCCTGATTGCCTATCAGACCGCCTATCTCAAAGCGAACTACCCAACCGAGTTCGTCGCTGCCTCGATGACGCTCGACATCGGTAACGCCGACAAGCTCAACGGCTTCGCCCAGGAAGCGCGGCGCCTAGGGCTGCGCGTCGAGCCGCCTTCAGTGAATCGTTCCGAAGTTGGCTTTATACCGAGCGACGGCGCCATCCGTTATTCGCTAGCCGCGCTCAAGAATGTCGGGCGCCATGCGGTCGAGCATATCTGTGAGGAGCGCAATGCTAGGGGCCCGTTCCGCGACGTGTCGGATTTCGCACGCCGCATCAACCCGCGCTTCGTCAACAAACGCGCGCTCGAGACGCTTGCTGCGGCAGGCGCCCTCGACGAGCTTGGCATCAACCGCGCTACAGCCTACGCCAATGTCGATCGCATCATGGCGGCTGGCAACCGTACGATAGAAACGATCGCGGAAGGCCAGGAGGACTTGTTCAGCGGCGCCCAGCATCTCCCCCCGGCCATCGAGCTCCGTCCTGCCAGGCCCTGGATACCGACCGACCGGTTGAGCAAAGAGTTCGAGGCAGTCGGCTTCTTCCTCACGGGCCATCCGCTCGATGATTACAAGGATGCACTGGAAGCACTTAACGCCGAGCCCTGGATCGAATTTGCGGCAAAGGCTCGGACGCGCCGTGTATTGGGCACGCTCGCAGGTACCGTGCTCTATTCGCGCGAGCGCAAAGGCAAGAGCGGCAACGCTTATGCCTTCGTCGCCTTCTCGGACCCGACTGGGCAATTCGAGGCCGTCGTCTTCTCGGAGGCCCTTGCCGCATCGCGCCCGCTGCTCGAGCCTGGTACGGCGGTGCTCCTGGACGTTGAGGCCGAGGCCGACGGGGAAAGCATCAAGGTGCGAGTGCAGAAGCTCGCGTCCCTCGACAAGGCGGCCGAGGCCTGTCATGCCGGCATGAAGATCGTCCTCGACGGCACCCGGGCGCTGGCACCTCTGGCCGAGCAAGTTGGAAGTAAAGGGGGGGAGGGGCAATTTCGAATTGTCCTCCGCATCGATGAGCTGGAGCGGGAGATAGAGTTCGTTCTGCCGCAGGGCATTGACGCGACGCCGAAGCAAAGAAGCGCGCTCAAGCTGGTCGAGGGCGTGGCAGCGATCAGCGCGCTCTAAGGGTCAGCCGGTCACAACTTTGACGGGCGCAGGCCTTGCCAAGCCGCGAGGGCATCCCTATAAACCGCCCATCTCACACGCGGGATTCAAGCGTCGCTCAGGCTGTCAGCCTTTGCTTTCGCTCCGGTGACTTGGGCTTAAGCCCGGTCTCTTAGCCCGCGGCGGCAGAACCGGAAAAAGGAGTGAAGCAGTCAATGGCACTGCCTAATATCACTATGCGCCAGCTCCTCGAAGCTGGCGTGCATTTTGGTCATCAGACCCATCGCTGGAACCCGAAGATGGCGCCGTTCATCTATGGGTCCCGCAACAACATCCACATCATCGATCTCACGCAAACGGTGCCGCTTCTGCATCAGGCGCTGCTCACGGTTTCCGACGTAGTGTCGAAAGGTGGGCGCGTGCTCTTCGTTGGCACCAAGCGTCAAGCGTCGGAAGCCGTGGCCGATGCCGCGAAATCTTGCGCGCAATATTATGTCAATCACCGCTGGCTTGGCGGCACGCTGACCAATTGGCGCACCATCTCGAACTCGATCAAGCGGCTCAAATCGCTTGAGGAGATGCTTCAGGGCGAGGCCCACGGCCTGACCAAGAAGGAGCTGCTCCAACTCACCCGCGAGAAGGAGAAGCTCGAGCGTTCGCTTGGCGGCATCAAGGACATGGGCGCGCTTCCCGATCTGATGTTCGTGATCGACACCAACAAGGAATCGATCGCCATCGCCGAGGCGCGCAAGCTGCACATGCCGGTGGTGGCGGTGGTCGATTCCAATAGCGATCCGGAAGGCATTAGCCATCCCATCCCAGGCAATGACGACGCCGGCCGTGCCATCACGCTTTACTGCGATCTCGTCTCACGCGCTGCGCTTGACGGCATCGAGCGCGCGCAAGGCGCCGTCGGTACGGATCTTGGCGCCGCCGAGGAGCCCATTGCCGAGCCCGAGCTGGAAGGCGAGGGTGAAGAGGGCGCTGAGCGGCCAGCAGCAGACCGTAGGCCCAAGAAGAGGCCAGCGCGGAGCGAGGCGAGAGGCTCAGGCAACGGCAAAGGAAGGCCCGACAACCGGAGAGCTCCGAGAAAACCCAAGGCCGGCGAAGGCGCGGAGCGGGTGCAAGAAGATTAAAACACGCCGTCTCGCTTTGAGGCTGACCGATAGAGGCAAGTATGACCACGATTACTGCAACCATGGTTAAGGACCTGCGCGAGAAGACCGGCGCAGGCATGATGGATTGCAAGGCGGCGCTGAACGAGACGAGTGGCGACGTCGAAGCTGCAGTCGATTGGCTAAGGACCAAAGGCCTCGCCAAGGCTGCCAAGAAGGCGGGCCGCGTCGCCGCAGAAGGGCTGATCGGGCTTTCAAGCGAGGCAAAGCAGGCCGCCCTCGTCGAGGTCAATTCCGAGACCGACTTCGTCGCCCGCAATCAGAAATTCCAGGAGATGGTGCGCGAGATCGCCACGACTGCGCTCAAGGCTAAAGGCGATGTCGATAAGCTCGCCGCGGCCAAGTGTGGGAGCGACAAGGCGACCGTGGCCGATACGATCAAGGACATGATTGCCTCGATCGGCGAGAACATGACTTTGCGTCGTGCCGCTTATCTCGCGGCCCCCAAGGGCGCAGTGGCAAGCTATGTGCACAATTCGATCGCGCCCGGCCTCGGCAAGATCGGCGTCATCGTCGCACTCGAGTCGACCGGCGCCGCCGAGAAGCTGCAAGGCTTTGGCCGGCAGCTCGCCATGCACATCGCTTTTGCCAACCCGCAGAGCATCGATATCAGCAGCCTCGACAAGGAACTGGTCGAGCGCGAGCGGGCAATATTGACCGAGCAGGCCAAGGAGTCAGGAAAGCCGGCAAATGTCATCGAGAAGATGGTCGAGGGCCGCTTGCGCAAGTTCTACGAGGAGGTAGTGCTGCTGGCCCAGCCCTTCGTGCACGACCCGGACCTGACCGTGGAAAAGGCGGTCGCGGCCGCAGCCAAGGAGGCGGCCGCGCCGATCAAGATTACCGGTTTCTATCGCTTTGCCTTGGGCGAGGGGATCGACCGTCCCGATAGCGATTTCGCAGCGGAGGTTGCCGCCGCGGCATCGGGGTCCTAAGGTCGCTCGGGGCGGCAAGAGGGATTCGCTGGTCAGATACTGCTCAATGGCCCCGCAACCTCGCCGGAGTTTGAGCTGATGGCAAAGCCTGCTGCGATTGCAAAGCTTCGCTATCGGCGGGTGCTTCTCAAGATGTCCGGCGAGGCGCTTGCAGGCAGCAAGGGCTACGGCATCGACCTCGACGTGCTGGCGCCGATCGCCCGTGACGTTGCCGATGCGGTGGCCCGGGGCGCCGAGATCTGCCTCGTAATTGGCGGCGGCAACATCTTTCGCGGCCTGATGGCTTCGGAAGTCGGCATGGACCGGGCTCGCGCCGACTATATGGGCATGCTAGCAACGGTAATGAACGCGCTCGCGCTCCAGACCGCCATAGAACGGGAAGGGCGACCCACGCGCGTGCTATCGGCGATCCCAATGCCGACCGTGTGCGAGGCTTATATCCGCGACAAGGCGCTCGATCATTTGGAAAAGGGTAGGGTGGTGATCTTCGCGGGCGGCACCGGCAATCCGTTTTTCACCACGGACACCGCGGCCGCGCTCAGAGCTGCCGAGATGGGCTGCGACGCGCTTCTCAAAGCCACCAAGGTCGACGGCGTCTATAGCGCTGATCCGACAAAGACGCCCAACGCCCGCCGCTATGATCGGCTGACTTATGACGACGTCCTTAAGCAAGATTTGAAGGTCATGGATGGGGCCGCAATCGCCCTTGCGAGGGACAATCGGATTCCGATAATTGTGTTTTCAATCAAGAGCCAAAGCGGCTTGGCTACAGTGTTGCAAGGGAATGGCTCCTCGACCACGATAGATGGCGGCAAGGGAGCCTAGGAAGCGCGAAGCGTACCCGGACCGCTGACCGAGCGGGAAACCCGGGGGCGGGGAAGGCAACATGGCGAGCTTCGACCTTAAGGAGATCGAGCGGCGGATGCGTGGCGCGGTTGGCGTGCTAAAGCAGGAATTCGGCGGCCTACGTACTGGCCGTGCCAGCGCAAGCCTGCTCGACCCGATCACGGTGATGGCCTACGGCAATCCAATGCCGCTCAATCAGCTCGCCACGATCAATGTGCCTGAGTCGCGGTTGATCACCGTTCAGGTGTGGGATCGGAGCCAAGTAGGCGCCGTGGAGCGCGCCATCAGGGAGTCAGACCTCGGCCTTAATCCTGTGGTCGAGGGACAGCTCTTGCGCATACCCATTCCCGAACTCAACCAGGAGCGCCGTCACGAGATCGCCAAAGTCGCGCACAAATACGCCGAGCAGGCTCGTGTCGCCGTGCGCAATGTCCGCCGCGACGGCATGGAGCACCTGAAGAAGGCCGAGAAAGGTCACGAGATGGGCAAGGACGAGCACCACACGCTTTCGACCAAGGTGCAAGACTTGACCGACAAGATCATCAAAGAGATCGACGAGGCCCTTGCCAGCAAGGAAGCCGAGATCATGCAGGTCTGAAGGTCAGGGCGGGGCCCCTACCTCAGTTGGAGCAGTCGAACGTGACGCTTGCAATGGATAAGCTCGCCTGGCAGGGCGCCGAGAGACCGGCTGCCTGTCATGTCGCGATCATCATGGATGGCAACGGCCGTTGGGCCGCCGAGCGCGGGCTGCCGCGCGCCGAAGGTCACCGGCAGGGCGTCGAGACCGTCCGGCGCACGGTCGAAGCCTGTATCGAGCTCGCCATTACGCATCTCACGTTGTTCAGCTTCTCTTCCGAGAACTGGACCCGCCCGAAACAGGAGATCAACGACCTGTTTGGCCTGTTGCGCCGTTTCATCAGGCGCGATCTCGCCGATTTGCACAAGAACGGCGTGAAAATTCGTGTGATCGGCACGCGCGCCGGCCTCGATCCCGATATTTTGCGGCTCATCGACGACGCCATCGAACTCACCAAGGACAACACCGCGCTCAATCTCACCATCGCTTTCAACTACGGCGCGCGCGATGAGATTGCGCGTGCCGCGCGGCGCATCGCCGAAGATGTTGTAAATGGCGCACTCGCGCCCGACGAGGTAACACCGGAGCGCTTCAGTGCCTATCTCGACACCGCCGGTCTTCCTGATCCCGATCTCCTTATCCGCACTAGCGGCGAGCTGCGTCTGTCGAATTTTTTGCTCTGGCAGCTGGCCTATGCTGAGTTCGTGTTTGTCGACAGCTATTGGCCTGACTTCTCGCGCGAACAGCTCAAAGCCGCGATCGCCGAATATCAGAGGCGCAGCCGCCGCTTCGGCGGCACCTCGGCGAGATCGACCGCGTGATAGGGACCCGAACGCTTCCCGACAAAAAGCCCGAGGGAACCGAAGGCCGGAAACCGGAAGTCGCCTTGCGCGTGGTCTCGGCTTTAGTCCTAGCCGCAATCGCGCTCGGCGCGGCCGTGGCAAGCCCGTGGACGTTCGCGCTCCTCGTTATCGTATCGAGCACGATTGTCGCCTGGGAGTGGGGACGCCTCATCAGAGGCAAAAGCTTCGACGGCATCGCCATCATCGAGGCGCTTGGGCTCGCGGCGCTAATTGTCCTCGTTACGCTGGATCAGCCTGACCTGGCGCTCATTGCTCTTGCCGCCACGGTCGCAGCGATTGGCTTTGTCGGGCTCTCCTCCGGCACGCTCGGCTGGTCGATTGCAGGGCTTGCCTATGCGGCAGTGCCGGCCTGGGCGCTAGTTTGGCTTCGCAGCGATGAGGCCTACGGCGCGATCGCCGTGCTCTTTCTCTTTGCCGTTGCTTGGACCACCGATACTGCGTCCTACGCCGCCGGCCGTCTCATTGGCGGCTTCAAGCTCGCCCCACGCATTTCACCCCGCAAGACCTGGAGTGGGTTTATCATTGGTGCCCTTGTACCTGCCCTTGTCGGCTTTGCCTTCGCTTTAGCCCTTGGCGGTACGGCGGCATTCAGACTTGCGGTGGTGAGCGTGGCGCTTGCGCTTGCCTGCCAGGCGGGGGATCTCTTCGAGAGCGCGGTGAAGCGACGCTTTGGGACTAAGGATATGAGTCAGCTCATTCCCGGACATGGCGGATTGCTCGACCGCATCGACGGGCTTCTTGCGGCTGCGGTGCTTGCGGGCCTCATCGCGCTTCGCGATCCGGCGAATCCGGGCCGTGCTCTGCTCATCTGGTGAAGTTTATGGTTACGTCGCTAACATCTGTCGCTATCGAGATCGAGACTCACGCCGTACGACCGCGGCGAGTTTCCGTGCTCGGCGCCACGGGCTCGATCGGCGAGAGCACGCTCGACCTGATTGGCCGCCATCCGGGGAGTTACCAGGTCGTCGCTCTAACCGGTGGCCAGAATGCGGCGCGACTTGCCGAGCTCGCCATTCTTCATCGCGCCGAACTCGCAGTGATCGCTGAGCCGTCTTGCTACGCGGCGCTCCGCTCGGCACTTGCCGGCACCGACATCGAGGTTGGGGCAGGGGAGGAAGCGCTGCTCGAGGCGGCGGGCCGACCTGCCGACTGGGTGATGGCGGCAATCGTGGGAGCCGCTGGACTCAAGCCGACGCTCGAGGCTGTGCGCCAAGGTACGGCCACCGCGCTTGCCAATAAGGAGTGCCTCGTATCGGCCGGCGATATTTTCATGGCAGAGGTCGCCCGCGCTAACACCACGCTGCTTCCCGTCGATTCGGAGCACTCCGCTGCGGCTCAGGCGATGGTCGGTACGCCGAGCGAGCGGATCGAGCGCGTCTGCATTACGGCATCAGGAGGCCCGTTCCGCGCGTGGACTATAGAGCAGATGAGCGCCGCCCAGCCCGAGCAAGCGCTCAACCATCCGAATTGGTCGATGGGACCCAAGGTGACGATCGACTCGGCGACGCTGATGAACAAAGGCCTCGAACTATTGGAGGCGCATCATCTTTTCTCGCTTGCGCCCAATAAGCTCGATGTCCTGATCCACCCACAGTCGATCGTGCATTGCCTGGTCCACCTGAGCGATGGCTCAGTTCTTGCGCAATTGAGCTGCCCAGATATGCGCACGCCAATCGCCTACAGCCTGGCCTGGCCCGAGCGCATGCACGCGCCCACCAAGCGGCTCGATCTCGCTGCCCTTGGCACACTCAGTTTTGAAGCGCCGGACGCAATACGTTTTCCCGCCCTTCGGCTGGCGCGTGAAGTGCTCGCCGCAGGCGGCAGCGCCGCCACCGTACTGAATGCCGCCAATGAGATCGCCGTGGAGGCATTCCTAGCTAGGCGCATTGGCTTTCTTGCTATCGCCGGCGTCGTTGAAGAGACGTTGTCCGAAAGCGCCGCTCTTACGGCATTCCCGCGCCGCAGTGTTGAGGATGTGCTTGCAATTGATGCCGAGGCGAGGGGTTGCGCGCGCTCGCTTCTCACACGATTTATGTAGGCTGGATCAGCCGCCAAGATGTCTTAATCTAGTGACACAAGGCCAAGCTGGAAAAGCTATTTGGACTCATAGGTTCGGGACACATGGTGCTTGATACCATAATTGGATTTTTGTTTGTTTTGACGGTCGTCGTCTTCTTTCACGAGTTTGGCCATTTTCTCGTTGCCCGCTGGTGTGGAGTGGGCGTCAAGGCCTTCTCGATCGGTTTCGGGCCTGAGATCTTCGGCTTAACCGATAAGCACGGCACTCGCTGGAAGCTCAGCTGGATTCCGCTTGGCGGCTACGTGAAATTTATCGACGACGAGAACGCCGCGAGTGCAGGAGGGCGGAAGACGCTTGAGAAATTGTCGCCCGAGGAGCGCAAGCAAAGCTTCCAGGAGAAGCCGTTGGCGGCCCGCGCCGCCGTCGTGGCCGCCGGTCCGATCGCCAACTTCATCCTCGCGATTGCGATCTTCACTGCGATCTTTTCGGTGTTCGGCGAGCGGGTCACTGCCGCCAAGGTCGATGTCGTCAATGCTGGTAGCGCAGCAGAGCGCGCCGGGTTCGTCGTTGGCGACAAAGTGGTGAGCATCGATGGCCAAGCGATCGAGAGCTTCGGCGAGATGCAGCGGATCGTCGGGATGAATCCGAACCAGCCGCTTCACTTCACCGTCGAGCGCGGCGGCAAATTCGTCGACATCACCGCCACGCCCGAGCTCAAGACCATCACCGATCGCTTTGGCAACGAGATGCGCATGGGTTTGTTGGGCATTCAACGAAGCGCTGCTGCCGAAGATTGGACTCTGAAGCGCCATGATCCGGCGACTGCCTTCGTGATGGCAGTCAAGGAGTGCTACTTCGTCGTCTCACGCTCGCTTGGCTATCTTTACGACGTGGTAACGGGGCGGGAATCAGCCGACCAATTGGGCGGGCCGATTCGCATTGCCCAGGTGTCAGGCCAGGTGGCGAGCGCCGGTTTTGTCGCCCTTCTCAACCTCGCCGCCATTATTTCGGTGAGTATTGGTCTGCTTAATTTGTTCCCAATACCAATGCTCGATGGCGGTCATCTTCTGTTCTACGGCATTGAGGCAATCAGGGGCCGCCCGCTCAGCGAAAGCACCCAGGAAATAGGGTTCCGCATTGGTCTCGCTTTCGTGTTGATGTTGATGATTTTTGCAACCTGGAATGACTTGATTCACTTGAAGTTTTTGTGAGATTGGCACCACGGAGCGCAGCGTCTGGCGGGGGGCCTACCGGCCCCCGTCGGCGCCAGGGGGCTAGAACCAAAAATCGGCCACAAAACAATGGCCAGTTTCAAGGCGGAAGCCTGAGCGGCGGCGGGGATCGGCTTTGAGGGGAAGACACCAGTAATGGTGCGGTGGACGTTGGCTAGAGGGCTGCTTGCGGCCCTCGTTGTGTTGTGTAGCGTCCCGCTCTCGCTGGGCCTTGGTGTATGCCTTGGGGAAACCTCTGCCTACGCCCAGGGCGTCATTCAAGACATACGTGTCGAGGGTAATAAGCGAGTGGAACCTGAGACGGTCCGCTCCTACCTCACCTTCTCAGCCGGCGATGCTTACGATGCCGCCAAAGTCGACGAATCCCTGAAAGCCCTCTTTGCCACCGGCCTGTTTCAGGACGTACGAATTCGGCGCGAAGGGCCCACGATTGTGGTCGTCGTCGTGGAAAACCCGATCGTCAGCCGAGTCGCATTCGAGGGAAATCGCGAGATCGAGGACGATACGCTCTCATCGGAGGTTCAGCTAAAGCCCCGCGCCGTGTACACCCGCGCCCGCGTGCAGGCGGATGTGCAGCGCATCCTCGACCTTTATCGCCGGCAGGGCCTCTATGCCGCCCAAGTCGACCCAAAGATCATCAATCTCGACAACAACCGCATCGACGTCGTGTTCGAGATCTCCGAGGGGCCAACCACCAAGGTTCGCGCCATCAACTTCATCGGCAACAATGCCTTCAGCGATTCGCAGCTCCGCTACGTGATCTCGACCACGCAGACCAATCTGCTGAGTTTCCTCAAGAACACCAACATCTACGATCCGGACCGGCTCAATCTCGATCGCGAGTTGTTGCGCCAGTTCTATTTGAAGAATGGCTATGCCGACGCCCGTATCATTTCGGCAACCGCCGATCTCGACCGCGACGGCCGGGGCTTCTTCATCACCTTCACCATCGACGAGGGTGAACGTTACCGTTTCGGCCCCATCGACGTCGAGAGCGCCCTGCCTTCGGTCAATATCGACGCTCTCAGGCATGTGATCCTGACCAGAACCGGCCGCGTCTACAACGCCGAGAAAGTGGAAAAGACCGTCGAGGCGTTGACCATCGAGGTTTCGCAACAGGGTTACGCTTTCGGTCAGGTGAAGCCCCGCTTCGAGCGTGACGAGGCGACCCACACCATGGGCATCGTCTACACCATCGAGGAAGGCCCGCGCATCTACATTGAGCGCATCAACATTGTGGGCAACTTCCGCACCCAGGACAATGTGATCAGACGCGAGTTCCGACTCGCCGAGGGCGATGCCTTCAATCGCCTGCTGGTGGAAGCCGCGCGCAAGCGCCTACGCGCACTGGGCTTCTTCAAGACCGTCGATATCGACACCGAGCCCGGCAGCGCGCCTGACCGGGTTATTATCGTTGTCAAAGTGGAGGAGCAGCCGACTGGCGAATTGTCCTTCGGCGCTGGCTATTCCACGAGCGAGGGCGTGATCGGCGACATAAGCATCACCGAGCGCAACCTTATGGGCAAAGGGCAATATGTCAGGCTCGGCTTCTCGGGCAGCCTAGAACGCGCCCAGGTCGATTTCAGCTTTACCGAGCCTCATTTCCTCGATCGTAATCTCGCCGCCGGCTTCGACCTGTTCCACAAGGAAGTGGATTTCCAGGACGTCGCTTCGTTTAGTCAGCGGGATACCGGCGGCGACATTCGCCTCGGCTTCCCGATTGCAGACAATACTCAGATGGGCTTGCGCTACAAATTCGAACGCGAGGAAATCTTCGACGTAAGCGGCAATGCCTCGCTGGCCGTCAAAGAATCGGAGGGCACATCGAACGTTTCGAGCGTTGGCTACACTGTCGCCTACGACACGCGTAATCTTCCACAGTCGCCGACCAGCGGCATCTTTGCCTCTTTCTCCCAAGACCTTGCCGGCGTCGGCGGCGACGTGAACTACATCAGGTCCGTAGCCGACGCGCGCGCTTACTATCCCATTACCAACAAGATCACGTTCGTCGGGCGCGTGCAGGGGGGTGACATCGAAGGATGGGGCGGCGAGGACGTCCGCATGACCGACTTGTTCTTCAAGGGCGGCGAGACCATCCGCGGTTTCAAGCGGGCCGGCTACGGTCCGCGTGACGCCTGCGAAGACCCAATTACGGGCGACCGTGTTAACCCCTGCTCAAGGGACTCACTCGGCGGGAAGGTCTTCTGGGCGACCACGGCCGAGGTGCGGTTCCCGTTCCCGTTCATTCCCGACAATATCGGCATGCAGGGCGCTGTCTTCGTCGACGCCGGCTCATTGTTCGACCCGAGCGATTTTGCGCTGAACGCGGTCGCCAACGAAGGCAGCTTCATCTTCGACAGCTCGCAGGTCCGCCTGTCGACCGGCTTTAGCATCATCTGGCAATCGCCGCTTGGCCCGCTCCGCGCCGATATTGCGGACGCGCTGCTCAAAGCCGATTTCGACAAGACCGAGGTTTTCCGCTTCGGCGCGTCGACGAACTTCTAAAGGACGCGATTTCCGTCTATGGCTTCGCGTCATGGATCATGCCGCGCCGCTGGTCGCTAAGACTTTCATGGAACATCCTGGCTTTTTCGACCGCGCCGGCCCCTTCGCCTTGGGCCTCATCGCGGAAGCCGCCAACGCCAAAGCTGCGAATGGCGCTGACCTCGATCTTCCACTCAAGGACGTGAGGCCGCTCGACAGCGCGGGACAGGGCGACTTGTCCTTCCTGGACAATCGGAAATACCTCCCGGCTTTTACTGCGACCGGGGCGAGCGCGTGCTTCGTTGCCGCAAAATTCGCAAGCCAAGGACCGGCCGGCACGATCTGCCTCGTCACGCCCGAGCCCTATCGAGCTTTCGCCCGGGCGCTCGCGCTCTTCTATCCCGACGCCCTCAATCCCAAGGCCGCGCTCGAAGGAGGCGGCTTCGACCGCTCATCGGTCCATCCCACGGCGATGCTTGAGCCGGGAGTGATTGTCGAACCTGGCGCGGTGCTCGGTCCCGAGGCGCGAATTGGCGCCTGTACCACCATTGCTGCAGGCACGGTCATCGGCTACCGCGTGCACATCGGGCGTGGCTGCTATATCGGCCCTAACGCCTCGGTGACCCATGCCCTTATCGGCAACAATGTGACGCTCCACGCCGGCGTCGCCATCGGCCAGGATGGGTTCGGCTTCGCCATGGGCAGAACCGGGCATGCCAAGGTGCCGCAAATCGGCCGGGTCATCATTCAGGACGGGGTAGAGGTTGGCGCCAACACCACCATCGACCGGGGCGCCTTGCGGGATACCGTGATCGGGGAGGGCACAAAAATTGATAATCTTGTGCAAATCGGGCACAACGTGGTGATTGGAAGGCATTGCATCATTGTGGCCCAAACCGGTATCTCCGGTAGCGCGGAACTCGGCGATTTCGTGGCCCTTGGCGGCCAAGTAGGCGTCGTGGGCCACGTCAAGATCGGTGCTGGCGCGCAGATCGCGGCAAGCAGTAATGTGCGGGCCGATGTGCCGCCCGGCGTGCGCTGGGGAGGCACCCCGGCCAAGCCCGTGCGATTATGGTTCCGCGAGCTTACGCTGTTGCGCAAGCTTGCCGAGAGCAAGGATTTGAAGCTTGATCAAGATGATGACCCGAGTGGGCCAGACACGTAGATTTCTAGCCGCGGGCCTCAGGAGCCGGGGTTAATGAATGAGAGTGGAGTGAAAGCGAAGCTTGGGAGAGCTGAGGTCACCGACATCCTTAAGCTGCTGCCGCATCGCTATCCGTTCCTCCTAGTCGACCGCATCATCGATATGGACGGGGACCATTCGGCCACCGGCATCAAGAATGTGACGGCGAACGAACCCTATTTCCAAGGTCATTTCCCCGGAAATCCTGTCATGCCGGGCGTGCTCCTTATCGAGGGCATGGCGCAGACTGCCGGCGCGCTTTGCATGCGCCATATCGAAGAGTTCAAGGAGCCGCCACTCGTCTATTTCATGGCGATCGACAAGGCTCGCTTCCGCCGGCCGGTGGTTCCGGGCGATACCGTCCATTATCACGTTCAGAAGATGCGCAATCGCGGACGCGTCTGGCGCTTTCGCGCCCAGGCCCATGTCGACGGCACTCTTGTCGCCGAGGCCGAGGTCAGCGCTGTGATCGTCGAGCGTTAGCCAGGGCAGGCATGGCCAATATCCATGCGACCGCCGTGGTCGATTCAAGCGCGAAACTTGGGTCGAATGTAGAAATCGGCCCTTTTTGCATGATCGGGCCCGCTGTTGAGCTCGGTGACGGTGTTGTGGTGCATTCCCATGCTGTCATTACCGGCCGCACGACACTGGGTCTGGAATGTAAGGTCTTCCCTTTCGCATCTATCGGCCAGGCGCCGCAGGACGTGAAGTTTCACGGTGAGCCAAGCACGCTAACTATCGGTGCCAAAACAATCATTAGAGAGCACGCCACCATCAATCCTGGCACCGAAAGCGGCCATATGGCGACTAAGGTCGGGTCTAACTGCCTCTTGATGATCGGCGCGCATGTCGCTCACGACTGCGAGGTGGGCGATAATGTGACGCTGGTGAACGGCGCCACCTTGGGGGGTCATGTCACGATTGGCGACGGCGCCATCATCGGCGGGCTCTCTGCTGTTCATCAATTCGTGCGCATCGGTTCTTATGCTTTCGTCGGCGGCATGTCCGGCGTTGCCGCCGACCTCATCCCGTTCGGTATGGCTATTGGAAATCGCGCCAATCTCTGCGGCCTGAACATCGTCGGGCTAAAGCGAAAAGGATTTCCGCGCGAGCAGATCCACGAGCTTCGCCAAGCCTACCGCATGCTGTTCTCGAGCGAAGGGACGCTAAAAGAACGGCTCGAGGATGTCGAGGGCATGTTCTCGGGAAACCCGCTTGCCAAACAGGTGGTAGATTTCATCAAAACTGGATCGGATCGCCAATTCTGTGTGCCGAACAATGCCGCACCGCCAACCAGATGAGAGTGCGATACCCATCGCATCTGACGCGAGCAAGATAAAGGGGCCGCTCGGGATCATCGCTGGACGCGGGCCGCTTCCGTGTGTCTTGGCCGAGGCGGCGGCAGCACGGGGGCTCCCTCTGCACATTGTTGGCATCCGCGGCGAGGCACAGGACGAGATCGAGCGCTTTCCCCACACGTGGATCAAATGGGGAGAGGTGGGCAAGTTGTTCGCGGCCCTGGAGAAGAACGGTTGCGGCGATCTCGTCATTATCGGCGGGGTAGATCGGCCAGACCTTGCCAACGTCAAATTCGATTTCGGCGCACTGAAGACTTTGCCCTTTATTCTGAGTTTGGGCAAAGGCGGCGATGATAGTGTGCTCTCGAGGATCGTCCGCTATCTCGAAGAGAGAGGCTATCGGGTGCACGGAGCTGGCGACGTAGCCCCTGATCTCCTGGCGGGATTAGGAACGCTCGGCAACAAGTCGCCCTCCGCCGACGATCAGGCCGACATCGACATGGCCTTCAAAGTGGTGAGCGCGCTTGGTCGCTTGGACGTAGGACAAGCTGCGGTGGTGGCTAGAGGACATGTGCTTGCCGTCGAAGCTGCAGAAGGTACCGACGCGATGCTGATCCGTTGCGCCGAGCTGCGTCAGTCCGGAAGAACCGGGCCGCGTAGTCGTGCAGGGGTTCTGGCCAAGGCGCCCAAGCCCGGTCAAGAAGAGCGCGTCGACTTGCCCACTATCGGTCCCGAGACGGTGCGCAAGGCGGCAGCCGCAGGCCTCGCTGGCATTGCCGTGGCGGCCGGACGGGTATTGATGGCCGATGGTCCGGCCACGATCGAGGCCGCCAATCAGCATGGCCTCTTTCTCGTGGGCGAAACTCTGGGGACTAGGTCGGGAAGCGGCTAGGAGCGTTCCTCCGCCGTGACGTAGGGGCGTTCCACCGCGCCGGTATAGAGCTGACGCGGCCTGCCGATACGCTGCGAGGGGTCCTCGATCATCTCCTTCCACTGCGCGATCCAGCCGACGGTCCGGGCGATGGCGAACAGCACGGTGAACATGTCGGTTGGGAAGCCGAGCGCCTTCAGCGTGATGCCCGAGTAGAAGTCGATATTCGGGTAGAGCTTTTTCTGGATGAAATAGTCGTCCGACAGAGCGATGTGCTCGAGCTCGAGTGCCACTTTGAGGATCGGGTCATCACCGTGGCCGACGGCGTCGAGCACCTCGTAGCAGGTCTTCTGCATGATCTTCGCCCGCGGATCGTAGTTCTTGTACACGCGGTGTCCGAAGCCCATCAGCCGGAAGGGGTCGCTCTTGTCCTTGGCGCGCTTGATGTATTCAGGAATGCGATCGACAGTACCGATCTCCTGCAACATCTGAAGCGCAGCCTCGTTGGCGCCACCATGCGCAGGCCCCCAGAGACAAGCAATACCGGCAGAGATGCAGGCAAAGGGGTTGGCCCCCGAGGAGCCGGCAAGCCGCACCGTAGAGGTCGACGCGTTCTGCTCATGGTCGGCGTGCAAAATGAAGATGCGGTCCATGGCGCGCGCGAGGATTGGATCGACTTTGTACTCCTCGCAAGGTACGGCGAAACACATATGCAGGAAGTTCGCCGCGTAGCTGAGCTCGTTGCGCGGGTAAACGAAGGGCTGGCCGATCGAATATTTGTAGGCCATAGCGGCGATGGTCGGCATCTTGGCGATCATGCGGATCGACGCCATCTCGCGCTGTGCAGGATCTTTGATGTCGATCGAGTCGTGATAGAAGGCCGAAAGCGCGCCTACCACGCCGACCATGACTGCCATTGGATGCGCGTCGCGGCGGAACCCGGTGTAGAACCGCGTCATCTGCTCGTGCACCATGGTGTGCTTGACGATGCGGTCGTCGAACGCCCGATACTGCGCGCGGGTGGGAAGCTCTCCGTAGAGCAGCAGATAACAGGTCTCGATAAAGTTGCCGTGCTCGGCAAGCTGATCGATAGGGTAGCCGCGATAGAGCAGGATGCCCCTGTCGCCGTCGATGAAGGTGATCTTCGACTCGCAGCTCGCGGTCGAGGTGAAGCCCGGGTCGTACGTAAAGCAGCCGGTGTCCTGATAGAACGTGTTGATGTCGATCACGTCGGGGCCCATCGAGCCCTTGCGGATCGGCAAATCGTAAGTCGCGCCGTCAATCAGCATGGATGCCTCGGCGGCGCCCGACGCGCGGAGGTTTTCTGCGACGCTCATCTAAAAGCTCCTCTTACCGGATGGGAGGCGGGTCGCTAACGAACGCTCGACTCTTCAAACTGTTGCAGCATTAGCGAACACGTTATTGCACTGCCACATATTCGCGCCGTTTCTCTCGCAGCGCAACATGCGGCCATGCTCAAAAGTTAAGCAAGCGCTTCACTGCACCTGATCGCGGAGCCGGGCAAGCGACTCCTCGCGGCCGAGCACGTCGAGCACGTCGAAGATACCGGGCGAGGTGGATTTGCCGGTGACCCCTGCGCGGAGCGGTTGTGCAACCTTGCCGAGCTTCCGTCCGGTCTCCTCTGCGAAGGCGCGGACTGAAGCCTCCAGCGCCTCCGGCGTCCAGGATGAAACAGCCTCGAGGCGAGGGAGCACAGCAGCGAGCGTCTCGCGGCCCGCCGGGTCGAGTAGCTTCTTGGCGTGCTCATCCAGCTGGAGTGGCCGTCTGGCAAAGAGATAGTCCGCATTGTCGAGTAGTTCGACGAGCGTCTTGGCGCGCTCCTTCAGCCCCGGCATGGCGCGTTCCAGTTTGCTCCAGCCTTCCTTACCGATGCGGTCGGCAAGGGCCGCACCATCGGGAAGCTCTGGAAGAAGCGCCTTCAGCCGCTCGACGATCTCAATATCAGGGGTTTCCCGCAGATAATGACCGTTCAGATTTTCAAGTTTAGCGAAATCGAAGCGCGCCGCCGAGCGCCCGATCCCATCAAGATCGAACCATCGCACCATTTCCTCGGTAGACATGATCTCGGCATCGCCATGGCTCCAGCCCAGGCGCACGAGATAGTTGCGGAGGGCCCTCGGCAGGTAGCCCATGGCGCGGTAGGCCTCTACGCCCAGTGCACCGTGGCGCTTTGAGAGCTTGGCACCGTCAGGACCGTGGATGAGCGGCACGTGTGCAAAGACCGGGGTGTTCCAACCGAGCGCCTTATAGATCTGGCTCTGACGCGCGGCATTGGTGAGGTGATCGTCGCCGCGAATGACGTGGGTGATCGCCATATCGTGGTCGTCGACCACGACTGAGAGATTGTAGGTCGGTGAGCCGTCGCTCCTCAGGATGACAAGGTCATCGAGATCCTTGTTGGCAAAGACGACCCGGCCCTGCACGCGATCCTCGATGACCGTCTCACCCTCGCGCGGCGCCTTGAAGCGGATCGCAGGCTCAATCCCAGGCGGGGCTTCCGACGGATCGCGATGCCTCCAGGTCCCGTCATAGCCGGGAGCGCGGCCTTCGGCGCGGGCCTTCTCGCGCATGGTTTGGAGCTCTTCGGCGCTCGCATAGCAGCGATAAGCCTTGCCCTCTGAGAGTAGCTGCTCGGCGATCTCGCGATGACGCTCGGCGCGGGCGAGTTGGTAGACCGGCTCCCCGTCCCAATCAAGCTCAAGCCAACGCAAGCCGTCGAGGATTGCAAGGATTGCCCCCTCGGTTGAGCGCGCCTGATCGGTGTCCTCGATGCGCAGCAGCATTTTCCCGCCCGCATGTTTGGCATAGAGCCAATTGAACAAGGCGGTCCGTGCGCCGCCGATGTGCAGATAGCCCGTCGGCGAAGGCGCAAAGCGCGTGATGACCTTTTCGCTCATAGTTCCTGAGGCTAGGTGCTTATGGGGGCGTGATGTAGCATGAGCGGCAGATGCGGGTAAGAGCGGGGCGCGAAGGCGTCCCGCAGAGCATCGACCATGCCGAGGCGGGGAGAACGCGAGTGGGGCGGCGACGATCGTAAGCCGGCCAGAAGCGGCCTGCTAGTTGCCACTCTTGCCGCAGCCAGTCGGACGCTCGCAGTTGAGTCTGACCGATGGTTCCTGTGGCTACCTGTCTTCTTTGCCGGGGGGATCATCGCCTATTTCGCTCTCTCCAATGAACCAGAGCCGCGCATAGCCACGGCCCTTGTGCTCGCCGCAATCGGGACCTGCCTCGCGCTGCGCAGCCCGCCACTCGGCCTTGCGCTTGCCGGCGCTTTTCTCGCCTTCGCCAGCGGCTTTGCCATAGCTAAGCTCCGCACCGAGATCGTGCGAGCGCCAGTTCTTGCCCACGAGCTGCGTTACGTCGGGCTGAGGGGTTGGGTGGAGGCGCATGAACTTCGCGACAAGGGACGCGCAAGGCTCACGATCAGGGTCTTGAGCTTAGGTAATCTAAGGCTCGAGGAACGCCCCTACCGTGTGCGCGTCACAATGCCCGTCAATGACGCGGCGAATGTTCGAATTGGAGAAGCCGTAGTTCTCAGCGCCACGCTTCAACCTCCTCCCGAACCGATCGAGCCCGGTGGCTTCGATTTCGGGCGCCAAGCGTGGTTCGCAAGCCTCGGCGCAACTGGGTATGCGACGAGCAAGATCCAAATCTTGAATGATGCAGGTGCTTTGCCATGGGACCTCCGCGCCTGGTCTGACATCGACGCCCTTAGAGCACGCGTCAATGCCCGCATCAGGGCTGTGTTGCAGGGCGAGACCGGCGAGATCGCGGTGGCGCTCATTACCGGCGCGCGCGGCGGTATCTCCGAGCAACTGAATCAGGCGATGCGCGACTCAGGATTGGCGCACATTCTGTCAATTTCAGGCCTGCATATGGTGATCATGGCGGGCACCGTATTCTGGCTCGTGCGCGCGCTGCTCGCGCTGGTGCCGATGCTTGCGCTCCGTTTCCCCATCAAGAAATGGGCTGCGGCCGCGGCGCTCTTCGCCGCCACCTTCTATCTTGCACTGTCGGGCGCCGCGGTACCTACGGTGCGCTCATGGATCATGATGAGCATTGTGCTGATCGCCGTGATGCTCGACCGGCCCGCACTTACCATGCGCAATGTCGCACTTGCGGCGCTGGCCATCCTCGTTGTAGCGCCGGAATCGTTGTTCGACCCAAGCTTCGAGATGAGCTTCGCCGCGGTGATTGCGCTCGTCGCTCTCTATGAGTGGCTGTCCGAACGGAAGCGAGACGGCCTGCGCGACGTGAGCCCGCTTTGGGCAGCGCTGCACCGCGGCTTCGGCCTGTTCATGGGGGCAGCTCTCACCACTCTCGTGGCTAGCATCGCGATTGCGCCGTTTGCCGTCTACCATTTCCACCGCATGACGCATTATGGGCTGATCGCGAACCTGATAGTGGCGCCCCTCGTAAGCCTCGCGATCATGCCCATGGCGGTGCTTAGCCTGATAGCCATGCCGTTCAGTCTCGAGACTTGGCCGCTCAAAGCCATGGGGCTCGGCATCGACCTCATGGTCGACGCGGGGAGGTGGGTCGCCTCCTGGCCAGGCGCAGTCTCGGTTTTTCCAGCCATCTCGGGAACTGCTCTGGCACTAATGGTACTCGGCGGTCTTTGGCTTTGCTTATGGCAGACGCGCGCTCGCGCGCTTGGTCTCGTCATCGCAGCTCTCGGACTTGCCGTAGCGCCGGCAAGCCAGGGGCCCGACGTACTGATTGACCGCGACGGGGCGACCGCCGCATTGAGGTCCGACAGCGGCAATCTAGTTTTTCCGCCGGCAACCGCCGCGGGCTACAGCGTCGACAACTGGCTCTTGGCCGACGGCGACGAGCGCGATGCCAAGACTGCTGCAGACCAAAGCACGTTTCGCTGCGACCTGCTCGGCTGCATCGGTACGGTCAAGGGAAAGAAGGTGGCGCTTGTTCGTCACCCTGCAGCGCTCGAGGACGACTGCCGGTCTGCCGATATCGTCATTGCGCCGTTCACCATCGGCAAGAGGTGCCGCGCTGCCCGGGTGATCATCGACCGGCGCATGTTAAGGGCCGAGGGTGCCTATGCGCTCTACGTCGAGGGGCTTTCGATCCGTGCTGAGTCCGTCACGGAAGCCCGTGGTAGGAGGCCGTGGGTTCCTGACCCAACGGTACTCCGGACCACACCGCCGAATCAAATCAACCAGGCTGCCGATCCCGATCGGCGCCTCAATGGCAATTCAGAAGATTGAGGCTAATAACGGCGAATAAGCCCGACGAGGCGACCCTGCACGCGCACGCGATCCGGCCCGAAGATGCGCGTCTCATAGCTTGGATTGGCCGCTTCGAGCGCAATTGAATCGCCGCGCCGGCGCAAACGCTTCAAGGTGGCCTCGGCTTCGTCCACGAGGGCCACGACGATGTCGCCGTTGTTCGCATCCTCGCACTTCTTCACGATAATGGTGTCGCCTTCGAGGATGCCGGCCTCGATCATCGAGTCGCCTTTGACCTCCAGCGCGTAGTGCTCGCCCCTGCTGAGCAGCTCGGGGGGGACTTCGATCGTGCTAAGCCGGGTTTGGATCGCATCGATGGGCACGCCGGCGGCGATGCGTCCCATGACCGGCACGCTCACGGTCTGGGGCAGGCTTTCGCCCTCGGCGACCTGAGGCACGCGGCCAAGGCTGCCCTCGATGACGCTGGGTGAGAAGCCACGACTTCGTTGGGCCACGCCCTGGGGCACCGACTCTGGCAGTCTGACAATCTCCATTGCACGCGCCCGATGAGGGAGGCGGCGCACAAAACCGCGCTCCTCAAGCGCCGTGATGAGCCGGTGAATGCCCGATTTTGACTTGAGGTCGAGCGCCTCCTTCATCTCGTCGAAGGACGGGGGAACGCCAGTCTCCTTCAACCGCTCATGGATGAACATGAGAAGCTCTTTCTGCTTCGGTGTGAGCATCTGGTCCCCTTTTGAGCGATTTGGACTCGAATTGGTCGAAGTCTAACGATACCGGATCGCCGCTGTACAAATCATGAACAGTTTATCTGTTCTGTTTGTGTTCCGCAAGGGGAAAGGCCACAAAATGCAGTAGAGACGCCCGGCAGAGTGCCAAGTCGCGTGATTCGGGTTTCAGGCCTCTTAACTCCAATTCTCAAGAGGAATGATCCTAACCCGTTGGCCAGAGGACAAAGCCGGAGCATGCGGCGCTCGCACGATCAGGCAGTCGGCTAAGCTCAAAGCCAACACGAGCGAGGAGTCTTGAGAAGGGAATGGTGCGACTCGACGTTCCCCTTGCGGTGTCCAGCTAGAAGCGGCGCGGAGGTAATGCGTGCGAGGGCCGTTGGCCTCAAGAGCCTCGATGAGAATTCCCTCAGGCATCGGCCGCGCTGGTTCCACATATCCGAGCAGGCGGCGGAGCATCGGCACTAGGAAGACGTAAGCCGTGATAAGTGCCGACACCGGGTTTCCCGGCAGTCCCAGGACACGCTGGCTGCCCAGCCTGCCATACAATAGCGGCTTGCCAGGCCGCATGGCCACCTTCCAAAAATCGATCTCGAGCCCTTCGGACTTGAGCGCGCTTGCCACAAGATCGCGTTCACCGACAGAAGCGCCGCCTATCGTCACCAGGATGTCGGCGGCGCTTCCCGCGCGTGCCAAGGTGACAAGGCTCTTGGGGTCGTCCTTTGCGATGCCCAAGCTCATAGCCTCGCCACCAGCTTTATCGATAAGCGCGGTAAGAGCATAAGTGATCGAGCTCACGATTTGGCCGGGCCCAAGTTCCGAACCCGGCGGCACGAGCTCGTCGCCCGTCGCTAGGATCGCCACCTTGGGCCTTCGCCGTACCTCGACTGCGGCATGGTTCATAGCGGCGGCCGTCATCAGCTCGCGCGGACCCAACCGTGTCCCGGCGGTCAGGAGAACCTCCCCTTCCTTGAAGTCCTGGCCACGCGGACGGATATGCGCATGTGGTTTGGCCTCCTTGGCTATCATCACGCCGTTGGCCTCTTCGGCGTCTTCCTGAATGACGATGGTGTCGGCGCCTTCAGGTACTGGCGCGCCAGTGAAGATGCGCACGGTCTCGCCTTTCCCGACCTTGCCATCGAACGCCGCTCCGGCGGCGGAGACCCCAATCACCCTGAGCCTCGCTGGCAGAGACGTCAGGTCCTCGGCGCGCACTGCATAGCCGTCCATGGCCGAAGCATCGAAGGGCGGCTGGGTTAGTAGGGCTACAAGGTGTCCAGCGAGCACGCGTCCCGCTGCTTCTTCGAGCGGCACACTTTCTGATTTAAGCGGCTCAAGCCCTTGGGTCACGCGGGCCAGAGCGTCATCGACAGAGAGGAGAGCCATCAGCGCTTGAAATGACCGGAACGGCCGCCGGTCTTCTCGACCACGCGGATGTCAGAGAATGACATGGCGCGATCCACCGCTTTGACCATGTCATAGATGGTCAGGCAAGCAATCGAGACAGCGGTGAGGGCCTCCATTTCGACCCCAGTTTTGGCATCGACCTTTGCGCTTGCCTCGACTCTAAGCCCGGGTGGGTCTCGGCTGGGCTCGAAGTCGACTGTAACTTCAGTCAAGGGCAGGGGATGGCAAAGCGGAATCAGTTCGGCCGTGCGCTTAGCTGCCATGATCCCCGCAATCCGAGCCGTTGCCAGCACGTCGCCCTTGGGCGCGGTGCCGGTGAGAATAAGATCGAGTGTCTTTGGCGTCATGGACACGAAGCCCTCAGCCCTCGCCGTGCGGGTGGTGACCTCTTTGGCGGAGACATCGACCATGCGCGCCTCGCCCGCCTCGTTGAGGTGGCTCAGCCGCGTAGTCATTGCGCTGCCTCAGCGCGCAGCGTTGAGCCGGTGAGGAGCGCGCGGGTCGCGCCCGCAACATCGTCTTGCCGCATCAGACTTTCACCTACAAGAAATGCGCGAACGCCATGTGACGCCAGCCGCTCGAGGTCTGTGTGGGTGAAGATGCCGCTCTCGGCAATGACAATCCGGTCGGATGGAAAGTGAGGGGCGAGCCGCTCCGTGGTGGCTAATGTCGTCGTGAAGGTATTGAGATCGCGGTTGTTGATGCCGATGAGCCTCGTATCGAGCTTCAGCGCACGGTCGAGTTCGGCCTCGTCATGCACCTCCGCAAGCACATCCATGCCTACGTCGTGCGCCGCGCTTGTGAGGTCCTTCGCTGTCTGGTCATCCACAGCGGCCATGATGATCAGGATGCAATCTGCGCCCCAAGCCCGCGCTTCCAGCACCTGATACGTATCGAGCATGAAATCCTTGCGCAGCACAGGGAGCCGCGTGGCCTTACGCGCCGCGATCAAATATTCGGGCCGACCCTGAAAGGATGGAGTGTCGGTTAGCACCGATAGGCAGGCCGCGCCTCCTGCCTCGTAAGCGTGTGCGAGAGAAGCGGGATCGAAGTTGGCGCGGATAAGGCCTTTCGAGGGGCTAGCCTTCTTGATCTCGGCGATCAGCGCAAATTCGTCTTTGCCGACGCGCGACGCCAAGGCTACCGCAAAGGGGCGCGCAGGGGAGGCGGCTTTCGCCCGCGCGCGTATGGCGTCAGGCGGCGCGGCTTCCTTGGCGGCGGCGATCTCCTTGTGCTTATAGGCGAGGATCTTATCGAGCACTTGTGCCATGGCTCAGACTTTATCACGGCTGAGCTTAACGAGCGCCTCGAGCACACTCATTCCTTTGCCGCTGTCGATCGAGGCAGCTGCAAGCGCTACCCCATCGCGCAACGTCTTGGCCCTCCCGGCGACGAGCAACGCTGCCGCGGCATTCAGAAGCACAATGTCCCGAAGTGGCCCCTGGTTTCCTTGCAGCACGGCACGGATGTGCGCCGCGTTCTCAGTGGCATCACCACCAATCAGATCCTGGGGCTTTGCTTCCGCTAGGCCGGCATTGCGCGGCGAGATTCGGAAGGTCGAGACCTTGCCGCCGTCGAGCACCGCGACATGGCTGACGCCTGTGGTGGTTAGCTCATCGAGACCGTCAGCACCGTGCACCACCCAGGCTCGTTCGACTCCCAATAGGGCAAGCACGTGCGCGATGGGCTCAACCCACTCTTCGCCGAACACGCCAACGACCTGATATTTTGTCCCGGCCGGATTGGCGAGCGGCCCCAGTAGGTTGAAGATCGTGCGGACGCCCAGTTCGCTTCTCACCTTCGCCACGTGGCGCATCGCCGCATGATGGGCGGGCGCGAACATGAAGCCGAGGCCGCAAGCCTCGATGCACCGTGTGATGGTCTCAGGCCCACAGTCGATATTGACGCCAAGGGCACTCAGCACATCGGCCGAACCTGAGCGCGAAGAGATAGAGCGATTGCCGTGCTTGGCAACCGGAACGCCCGCACCCGCGACTACGAAAGCGGCGCAAGTCGAGATGTTATGCGTGCCTTTGGCGTCGCCGCCCGTGCCGCACGTGTCGATGGCGCCTTCAGGCGCGCGCACTGGGATAGCTCGTGCTCTCAGCGCGCGGGCAGCACCGGCGATTTCTTCGACGGTCTCGCCGCGCACGCGCATTCCCATGAGCAGGGCAGCAATCTGCGCGTCGGTTGCCGCGCCAGACATAATCAGGTCGAAGGCGTGCGCGGCTTCATCTTGAGTGAGGCTTTGACCCGACGCGACCTTGCTGACGGCTTTGCTGAGATCGGCGGGCTGCGCGGCTTCTGCCAGCGCCGGACTAGACGACACCGGCCGCTTCTCTATGCGCCGAGCCTCGCGCGCGCCGCTCGACGCGGGCAAGGTCGAGGAAATTGGCGAGCAACTGGTGTCCATGCTCCGACGCAATGCTCTCCGGATGGAACTGAACGCCATATACCGGGTAGCGCTTGTGCTGAAGACCCATGATCACGCCATCAGCCGTTTCGGCGGTGATCTCGAGCACTTCGGGAAGCGAGGAGCGCTCGACGACAAGCGAATGATAGCGTGTTGCCGAGAAATCCTGGGGCAGGTCGGCAAAAACACCCTTGCCGGTATGATGCACCTTCGAGAGTTTGCCATGCATCAGCGTCGGGGCCCGCACGACGCGGCCGCCATAGACCTGACCGATAGCCTGATGCCC
>JBKOUI010000380.1:0-26034 GCA_046723315.1 Pseudomonadota bacterium
AGAGTCAGCTGCTCTACCACCTGAGCTATGCGCCCTAAGATTGCCGCCTCTGCCTTTGCAGGGCGCAGTTAAGGGGGCACCCCTTAGCACTGCGCCGCTTTGCCTGTCCAGGGTCGCCATGACCGGCAGCGGCGCTCACCAGAGTGGGCCGTATTCCTCACGCCTGATGCGCGTCGCCCGGTTGACATAGGCGTTCAGCACGAAGCCGAGGCCGGCCATCATGGTCAGCATCGAAGTGCCGCCGTAAGAGACGAGCGGCAGCGGCACGCCGACCACCGGGACCAGCCCCGTCACCATTGCCACGTTGATGAATACGTAGGTGAACAGGCAAAGCCCCATGCCGGCGGCAACCAGCCGCGGGAAAGTGCTCCGGCACCTCAGCGCCATATAGGTAATGAACAGCAGCACGAGAAGGTACAGTGCAAGCAGCGACCCCGCGCCGATGAAGCCCATCTCCTCGGCGAACATGGTGAAGATGAAGTCGGTGTGCTTCTCGGGAAGGAAATTGAGCTGGGCTTGCGTGCCATGCATGAAGCCCTTGCCGGTGAGCCCGCCGGAGCCGATAGCGATCTTCGACTGTAGGATGTGGTACCCGGAGCCGAGCGGGTCGCGCTCGGGGTCGAGCAGGGTCAGCACGCGCTCCTTCTGGTAATCGTGCAGCTTCTCCCAGATATGCGGCAGGATCGCGATCACCCCGACCAGCCCGCCGATGAAGTAGAGCCAGCTCACGCCGGCAAGGAACAACAGTCCGCAGCCGACGATGGCGAACAATGCGGCAGTGCCGAGGTCGGGCTGACCGAGAGCAAGGATCGTCGGCAAGCCGATCATGAGCGCGGGCGGCACCACAGCGTCGGGACGCCACACTTTGTCGGGGGGGAGCCATTGGTAATAGCGGGCGATCGCCAGCACCAGCGCGATTTTCATGATCTCCGACGGCTGGAAGCTGTATTCGCCGAAGCCGAGCCAGCGCTGCGCGCCGCCGCTTTCCACGCCGATGAGCGGCACCAGCACGAGCAGAAAAAGCACAACGAAATAAAAGGGATAAGCCACGCGCATCCAGACATTGAGGTCGACCAGCACGATGGCGAAAATGAGCGCCAAGCCGAACCACAAGCGCAAAATATGCCGGGTCGCCCAAGGCTCGAGCGAGCCGCCGGCCACCGAGTAGAGCGCGGACACACCGACAATGGCGATGGCCACGACAAGCACAACGAACGGCCAGTTGAGCAGAAGGAGCTTCTGGTTGAGCTTGAGCTGGGGCCGCTCGGAAGGTTCGGCGAAGAGCATGCTCATTGGGCTGCCCCCGCATCGGCCATGGTGGGCGTGTCGCTCTGCCGGTTGGCGACGAACACAGGTTTGGTCGCAGGGTCGCGCAGCAGAAGCTCGGTCATCACATCGTGCACCACGGGGGCCGCGGCCTGCGCCCCATAGCCGCCATGCTCGACGACGCAAGCGACTGCGTAACGCGGCGCATCGACCGGCGCGAAAGCGATGAACAAGGAATGAGGCTCAGCCTCCCAACCCGTGGGCGGCCGCTTTGCCCCCTTGCTGAAGGACTGAGCCGTTCCGGTCTTGCCGGCCATGAGCAGGCCGGGAAGGGTGAGAGCGGAGCGCGTGGCCGTGCCTTCCTTCTCGTTCACCACCCCGCTCATTCCGTCTCTCACCATGGCGAGATAGGTGGGATCGATGGGAAGCGGAGCGGGCGGAACGTTCGTGTCGTTGGCATGCGAGCAGAGGAAGCTCGGCACGATCGACTTGCCGGAGGCGATCCGTCCCACCACGACGGCAAGCTGCAAGGGCGTCGCCGAGACGTAGCCTTGGCCAATGCCGCAGCTGATGGTCTCGCCGGGATACCAGGGCTGGCCGAGCGTCGCGCGCTTCCAGGCGGTGTCGGGCATGATGCCGGGCTTTAGACCTGTCAATCCGCAGTCATAGATCTGGCCGAGACCGAGGGCCCGGCCCGTTACCGCAAGCTTGTCGATGCCAAGCCGGTGCACCGCCTCATAGAAATAGCAATCGCAGGATTTCTTGATGGCGTCATGCAGCGCGATGGGCCCGTGCCCTTTTGGCTTCCAGCAATGGAAGATATGGCCGCCGAAGGGGAAGGCTCCTTTGCAGGTGATGTGCTCCTGGGGCTTGAGGACGCCTGCGGTGAGTCCTGCGAGCGCCGTCACCACCTTGAAGGTCGAACCCGGTGGATAAAGCCCTGCCGCGGCGCGGTTGTTGAGCGGATGGTCGGCGCCTCTCACCAGAGTCGTCCAAGCCTTCGGATCGGCCCTGAAGGCAAGCTCATTGGTATCGAAGCTCGGATTCGAGACCATGATCAGCACGCCGCCAGTGGCGATATCGATCGCCACCAGTGAGGCGCGGCGATAGCCAGCTAGGCGGTCGAGGGTGAAGGCTTGCAGGTCGCGGTCGAGCGTGAGGACCACGTCCCTCCCCGGCACGCTCGGCGTCGAGCCGAGCTTGCGCACGATCCGCCCATGAGCATCGACCTCGTATTCGATCGAGCCGGGCCGACCCCTCAGCTCAACGTCGAGACCTTTCTCGATGCCGGTCTTGCCGATGCGGAACCCCGGGATCCGCATCGCCTTGTCCTGGTCGATCTCGTCCTTGCCGGCCATGCCGACATAGCCGACCACGTGGGCCACACTGCGAGCCTGCGTGTAGCGGCGAGACGATGCTCTGTCGGTCTGCACGCCAGGCAGTTGCGGAGCGAGCACGTTGAGCAACGCGAACTCGCGCCAGGACAGGCCCTCGCTTACGAGAACAGGGAAATAGTGGTTTTGGCGCCGCGCTGCCCGCAACACGCGATCCCGATCGGCCGGCGAGACGGGCGCGACGGTGGATATCTCATCGAGTGTCGCCGCCAAATTCTTGCAGAAGGCAGGCACCACGATGACCCGGAGATTTTCCTGATCCTTGGCGATAGGCGCGCCGAAGCGGTCATAAATGGTGCCGCGCATTGGCGCCACGAGCTGAAAGCTCATCCGGTTCTCGTCGGAAAGGAGTCGATACTCTGAGGACTCTTTGATCTGAAGCTGACGCAGGCGCCAGGCGAGCAGACCGAACAGCCCAGCTTGCCCTGCGCCGACGAGGAGCGCGCGACGCGAAAAGCGGTTGCGCAGCTTCTTGTCCTGATCGCGCGGCCTGGCATCAGGTGGGCCGATCAGCAGCGTGCGCCACGCAATGCCGCGGCGCATCTTGGGCCCGAAGTCGCGCGATTTCATGTGCGTCCCCGATAGGTCGCGCTCGCTCGCAAGCCCAAGCTGCCGCGCTCGATCCAGAGGAGTCCCTTAAGCACAACGGGGAAAAGCGCGATCGAGGCCGCAGCGCCGACCGCGATTGGCCACCAGTCGACCCAGCGCAAGAAGAATGCCGATGCGAGCAACCAGCCGAAAACGGCAAGCGCAAGGGCAAGCCCCGCCCAGACGAGCCAGAGCGGACCCACCTCGCGGCCGGCGCCCAAACTCCTCGCATAGCCGCCGGCACTAGAGCCGATCAAAACGAGAAGCGCCCAATAGCCAAATGGTCCGCCGCTCATGATATCGGTCAGCAGACCGAGCAATACAGCCACCGCGGGCGAGAACGTGATGCCGGGGAGCGCGCGCCAGCAGAACACCATCATCACTACAACGAGCGGCAGAATGAAGGTGGCATCCGCCGGAAGCCCCCAAGGCACCGCGGTCGCGACCACCGCGAACAGCACCGAGAGAGCGGGCAGGATCGTGCTCATTGCTGCGTCTGCGCTTCGGCAGGCGCCGCGCTTTCGGCGTTGCCAATGGCCTGCTTGACGGCAGTCTCGACTGGCGATGCGACCTCTGCCGCGCCGATCGCTTGCTTCACGGCAGATTCGACCGGCGATGCGACCTCTGCCGCGCCGATTGTTTGCTTAACGGCAGCTTCGCCCGGTGGTGCACTTTCCGCCGCGCCGAGCGTTTGCTTGACGGCAGCTTCGGCGGGCGGTGCGCTTTCCGCTGCATCGAGGGTTTGCGGAGCCGCCTCGTTCGATACGGTCGGCACTGGTGCCGGTGCTGGCGGGACGGGCGTCTCTCGAGAGGGCGCCGATAGAGCACGCGGATCGGCGATATTCGGCGGATCGGTGGTGGTCAGGGTGGGCGTGTCGAAGAAGAGCACGCTCACCACATCGAGCGAGCTCAGCTCGGCATACGGCCGCACTTTGTAGGCGCCGGGAGAGCCTGTCACCACGCCCACGTGCAGTCCACGTGGCAAGACGCCATCGCTGCCAGACGTATAGACTTCATCGCCGGAATAAACCTTGGCACCGTCAGGCAGGAAATCGAGCTTGAGCTCAGCGCTGTTGTCGCCCGAGGCAAGCGCGCGCACCCCGGCGGGTCCGACCAGGACCGGAATGCGGCTATTCAAATCGTTGAGCAGAAGCACGCGGGAGACCGAGGCGCCGGCATCGACGGTGCGGCCGACCAGCCCATCGCCATTGATTACGGCGTAGCCGATGCGCACGCCATTGTCGCGCCCAAGGTTGATGAGCGCGCTTCTGAGGAAGGGTCCCCGCGCATCGGCAATCACGCTGCCGGTGATGTAGTGGAGCGCCGGTTCATCAACGGCATTCAAAAGCAGGCGGAGATGCTCGACCTTGCGCTCAAGCGTCTTGGCGCGCCACTCCCACTGCTTGAGCTCATCGTTTTCCGCCTTAAGCCGGTCGATCTCGGCAAAGGCGCCGGCATAGGACCGCGCGCGCTCCAGGGCGTGGCGGCCGAGAATCGCAGGCATCGATGCCGCTTCGAGCAGTGGCGCCGACAGGTCGACGAAATCGTCGCGGGCATTGACCAAGAGCCCATGCCCGATACGGCTCAAGACCAACAGCACTGCACAGAGGAAGTAGAGTGTGAACGAAAGCAGTTCGACCGGCCCGCGCCATCGGCTAGGCCTCGGCCTGAACGGTGATCTCGCCCCGCGCATCTTCGCGTCTCGCGTCGAGGAAACGTCGCGACCTCGCGTTTCCTCTGCTCTTGTCGGGGCTTGCGGCTCCCGCGCAACCCCTTGGTCGTTGCCTCACCTCATGGCTTGATCAGAAGATCCGCCATGTCGTCAATCTGTTCCAGCGCCTTTCCGGTTCCCCGCACCACGCAGCGCAGAGGATCCTCGGCGATCCGGTATTTTACCCCGGTCTCATGGGTGAGCCGGGCATCCAGTCTTTCAAGCAGTGCGCCGCCTCCGGTCAACCAAATTCCGGAATCGCAAACGTCAGCGGTCAGTTCGGGTGGCACGTCGGCGAGCGCGGCCCTGATGCCGCCCACGATCTGCTGAATGGGCAGCGTCAAGGCCTCGGCGATGTCGTGCGGCTCGAGCGTCATCTCGGTGGGGAAGCCACGCTGCAGGTCGCGTCCCTTGATATGGATCGAGACGCGCTCGCCATTGGCCTTGGCGATGGCGCAACCTGAGTCTTTCTTAATGGTCTCGGCGATGGTGGCACCAATCAGCACGTTGTATTTGAAGCGCACGTAATTGACGATCGCCTCGTCGAAAGCGTTGCCCGCGGCCCTGACCGAGCGCGAATAGAGCACGCTTCCCATCGACAGCACGGCGATATCGGTGGTTCCGCCGCCGATATCGACGATCATCGAGCCGCGCGGCTCGGCGATCGGAAGCCCGGCGCCGATGGCGGCCGCGACGGGTTCCTCGATAAGGAAGACCTTACGCGCGCCCGCCGACAGTCCCGCTTCATGCACGGCGCGGCGCTCAACCGGCGTGGCACTTGCCGGCACGCAGATCATGATGCGCGGCCCGGTGAAGCCTCTCCGCCTGCTGACGCGGCGGATGAACAGCTTGATCATCTCCTCGGCCGCGGCGAAATCCGCGATCACGCCATCGCGCAGCGGCTGAATCGTCTCGATCTTGCTCGGGGTGCGTCCGAGCATGCCTTTGGCTTCGTGGCCGACCGCGATGACCTTGCGTTCGCCGCCACGCTCGGTGACGGCAACGACCGAGGGTTCGTCGAGAACGATGCCGCGTCCCGGCACGTAAACCAGCGTGTTCGCTGTACCCAAATCGATGGCCATGTCGCTTGAGACAAGGCCCAAGGCTGAGAACATACTCCGCCCCAAAAATCGGCTCGCCCACGCGGGCAGCCATCAACGCCACGTCACTTGCGAGCGACAGATGGCACTGCCGATCCACCGGTTTTTTGGTCGTCTGTCGAGCGCGCCGCTGCGGCGTACTTTGCTGCAAATCGCAGTCGCAAGCAATGTGTTTGGAGCCTGTTCTACAAAACAATTCGCTTGTCCTGAGAGACCCGCCCAGGCCCATCTGACACAAAGTCGAGGCACCCCGAACCGTAGGCCGCTAAAGGCCTCCCTTAAGCTTTCGGCCCAATAGGTCGCATCGCCATCAGATTCCGAGGCAAGGAGTAAGTCGGCCGGCTCATCGCCGGCCGTTCTAACCTTCCACCCTACTTGCGTAGGAGCCGAATTTTCGGCCTGGCAACCTCAGGGATACCGGCATTTAGCCTGCCGTATCCTCACCTGAAGCCTTATGAGGCGAGCATCGTCTCGGGTTTCCGCCGCGCCTCGCGGGCAAGGAGCTTGTTCAGCGCGCTGACATAGGCCCTGGCCGAGGCAACGAGGGTATCGGTGTCGGAGCCGCGGCCGGTGACGGTCTTGCCGTCGGCCTCTAGCCGCACCGCCACCTCGGCTTGTGCGTCGGTTCCTTCGGTCACGGCACCAACCTGGTAAAGTGCAAGCTTCGCCTCGTGTGGCACGATCGCCTTAATGGCGTTGAAGGTCGCGTCCACGGGTCCATCGCCCGTCGCTTCGTAGGTCTGGTGCCTGCCCTCGACATCGAGCGTGATAGTGGCCTTCTTCGGACCGCCGGTGCCGGCGATCACCGTAAGTGCCACGACCTTGATGCGGTCGTGCGCCGAGGCGATCTCCTGGTCGACCAGCGCCTCGATATCCTCGTCGTAGACGTGCTTCTTATGGTCGGCTAGCGCCTTGAAGCGCACGAAGGCGTCCTCGAAGGCATTGTCGCCGAGCTCGTAGCCGAGCTCCTTCAGCTTTTCGCGGAAAGCATGGCGTCCAGAGTGCTTGCCCATGACGAGCGATGATTCCTTCAGGCCTACGCTCTCAGGCGTCATGATCTCGAAAGTCTGCGCATGCTTCAGCACGCCGTCCTGGTGAATGCCGCTCTCGTGCGCGAACGCGTTCCGCCCGACGATGGCCTTGTTGTATTGCACCGGGAAGGCTGTCACGCGCGACACAAGCTTCGACGCGCGCGTCAGCATGGTCGTGTCGATGCCGGTCCAGAATGGCATCACGTCCGCGCGCGTCTTAATCGCCATCACGATCTCCTCCAACGCGGCATTACCGGCGCGCTCGCCGAGCCCGTTGATGGCGCATTCGACCTGCCGCGCCCCTCCTCCCACGCCGGCCAGCGAATTGGCGACGGCGAGTCCGAGATCGTTGTGGCAGTGGGTGGAGAACACGATGCTGTCTGCGCCGGGCACTCGCTCGATGATCATGCGGATCAGCGCGGCAAACTCATCCGGCGTAGCATAGCCGACAGTATCGGGAATGTTCACCGTGGTGGCGCCGGCCTTGATAGCAGCCTCGACGCAGCGGCAGAGGAAATCGTGCTCGGTGCGGGTCGCGTCCATCGCCGACCACTCGACATTGTCGGTATAGCCGCGCGCCCGAGTCACCGACTGGGCGACCCGCTCGAGCACCTCGGCCTCGTCGATGCCCATCTGATATCTGCGATGAAGCGGCGAGGTACCGATGAAGGTATGGATGCGGCCGCGTTTCGCCGGCTTGATCGCGTCGGCGCAGATATCGATGTCCTTCATCTGCGCGCGGGCGAGTCCGCAGATCACCGAATTCCTGGCGCGGCGGGAAATCTCCTGCACGCTGTCGAAATCACCTTGGCTCGCGATCGGGAAGCCTGCCTCGATGATATCGACGCCCATCTCGTCGAGCACCTCAGCGACCTCGAGCTTCTCCTCGAAGGTCATAGTGGCGCCGGGACATTGCTCGCCATCGCGCAAGGTGGTGTCGAAGATGACGACGCGGTCGCGCTCATTGCGCCGTTCCGCAGTCTTGTTCTGATTGGACTCCATTTGTCTCGCCCTTGAGATTTGCCGCCAATCTAGCATGACCGGTCAGCGAGTTGGATTTTCTTGGATTTATCTTGTGATCCCCTGAACGCCCGACCCGCTCAAGCAGGTCCGCCGGAGCTCAGGGGCGGCTAAGGACGAGCTTCAGGGTGAGCGCGCGAGCGGACAGCCGCGCGAAAGCGCTGATCTTTCCCCTGATTTGCGCGCAAGCGACTTGCATCAATCACCCATCGTTTCGGCCGAGAAGATAATTGCCGCCGCAATCGAGGGCAAGAGATTCGCGCCGTGTCAGACAGGTGGATTCGACATGACCGACCGCAAGAGCTCGCTGCCGCCGGACCAAAGAATCTGAACGCCGAGGCAAAACAGGATAAAGGCCGACAGCCTGACCGCGATGTCGGTGCCGCCGGGTCCGAGCAAGCGCTGGACGCGATCCGCGTAGGCAAAGCACACAAAAATGGTGACCGCGATGACCACGACAGCGGCGAGACTCGCCAAAAACGAAAGGACCTCGTCCGTAGAGCTCGCGTAGGAGGCGCGCCCGAGGCCGAGGCTGATCACAACCGCGATCGTTCCTGGGCCGGTGGTCAAAGGCAAGGTCAGCGGATAGAAGGCCTGATCCAGCAGATTGGTCTGCGGCGGTCCGTCGCTGGAGGCTTGGCTCTCCTTCTGGCTGCCCTCGCTCAGCAGCTTCCATCCCGATACGGCGACGATGAGGCCTCCGGCGACGCGCAGCACAGGGATCGAGATACCGTAAAATTCGAGGATCAGCGCGCCGAGCAGAAGCGAGCACAACAAAACGAAAAACGAGTTGCGGGCGACGCGCCTAGCGAGAAGACGCCGCGTTGCGGGTGACGCCCCTCGGGTCAAGCCCAAGAACACGAGCGCCGACCCCGGTGGATTGACCACCGGGAAGATCGCCGCAAGCACGAGAAGGAAGGTGTTGAAGGCAGAGTTCATGCGCGAAGCGGCTCCGCCCGCAGTTAAAGATCGCTATCGGGCTGGTTGACGAAGATCAACACGCCCAGGACGGCGACATAGAAGCGGAAGGCGGCTTCTTGTCCGTTCCAGGTCGACGACTGCCACATGGCAAACCACTCGCCGGCCACCACCATGAAGCCAAAGAACCAGACGAGGAAGGCGAGCGCCGACGCCGCAATGACATACGCCTTCGCTTGGTTGAACTCCGTGGCGGACGCATTACGCGCCTGGAACAGGCGGAAGGCTCCCGCAAGGTAAAGGACGCCGGTAATTCCCTCGGCGGCGATGATAGCCGCGTAAGCGGCGCGCCACGCCACGGGATTGGTGATCGACCGGTACATCAACGTATTGCCGGGATATGTCGTATCCATGCTCATCACGTGCTGCACGAAGAGATAGTTCGTGCCGTAATCGGTGACGTTGTCGAAGGTGACGAGCAGGCAGAATGAGGCGAGCACCAGGCTCATGATGATCTTGGCATAGCGCGTGATCAGCATGGCCGTTTTCCCCCGCTCCTTTCTCGTCATTGCCGGGCTTGACCGGGCAATCCAGTAACCCCCTGCGTAACAGAATTATCTAAAGGCGGTGGTTACTGGATTCCCGCTTTCGCGGGAATGACAAATGAATCGTGGATGGCCGGGACAAGCCCGGCCATGACAAGGATTGAGGATGGGAGCGGGGCTCGGACTTCATTGGGCAAGCTTGGCAAGGGCGCCTTGGCAATCGGGCGACAGAGATGCCTTGTTGCTCTCGAGGCAGCGGAGCTGACGACCGTCGCCATAGCTCACGTCGGGGCAATACGTCTCGAGATCCTTGCGACAGTTGCGAAGAAGACCATGATTTTTTTGCGCGGCGGGATGAACCCTGGGACCACTGGCGCTGCTTCAGGCTCCGCCGGGGCAGCCGCCTGCGTGCCAACCGGCTGCTTCGCGGAGGCGCCGGCAGTTGGTTCCGCCACCGGGGCCAATGCTTTCGCCTTCGCCTGAGAGGCTGAGGGCGCGGGAGATTGCCGTGGTGGGATTGGCGGGCGCCGCAGGCTTTTCCGGGACTTTCGCTGCAGCCTTAGGCGTGGCTTGAGGAGCGGGCTGAGGCGCGCTTTGGGGTGTGGCGGCAGCGGTGTCCGGCTTGGGCGTTTGCGGCGAAGATGGAGTCGTGGAGGTGGCAGCCGCTGGGGCAGTTGGCGCCGTCTGTGCCGCAGGCAGTGCGCTCTCCTGCTTCGCCGCGGCGGGAGCTGTGGTTGGGGCTTTGGGTGCAGCGGCGGCAATGGCCGCGTTTACGGCCTGCTGGCAGGGAGCGGACAGGCTTGCGAGATTCTTCTTGAGGCATTGAAATGCCTCCGATCCGCCGCGGGGCACGCCCCAGCATTTGGACATGAAGTCGGAGCGGCAACTGGACTTGATTGCCGCGATCTGGTCAGGGCTTGGCTGCTGCGCTACGGCCTCACCGGCACCAAGCAGAGCCAAAGCCGATGCGAGCATGCAGACGGAAGTGAAGACCCTCATTGCGACTCCCCGATGTTGGAACTTCAGTTCTTGCTCTTGTCGACCAAAGCGCGCTCGGCGATCCACGGCATCATGGCGCGCAAGCGCTTGCCCACCGCCTCCATATCGTGATTGTCGCATTTTGCGCGCATGGCTTTAAAGGAGGTCTGGTTGACGCGGTTCTCGAGCATCCAGTCCTTGACGAACTTGCCGGACTGAATGTCCTCCAGGACCTGTTTCATCGCCTCGCGGCTCGCCTGACCAACCACGCGCGGGCCCGAGACATATTCGCCGTACTCCGCCGTGTTGGAGACCGAGTAGTTCATATTGGCGATGCCGCCCTCATAGATGAGGTCGACGATCAACTTCACCTCGTGCACGCATTCGAAATAGGCCATCTCCGGCGCGTAACCTGCCTGAACAAGCGTCTCGTAGCCGTTCCGCATCAGCTCGACCAGACCACCGCACAGCACCGACTGCTCACCGAACAGATCGGTCTCGCATTCCTCCCGGAAAGTGGTCTCGATGATGCCGGCACGCCCGCCACCGATGGCAGCAGCATAGGATAGCGTCAGGTCGTGCGCGTTGCCGGTGGCGTCCTGGGCGATGGCCATAAGGCAGGGCACGCCGGCGCCACGCGAATATTCGGCACGCACGGTATGTCCAGGGCCCTTGGGCGCCACCATGCACACATCCATGTCAGGACGCGGCTCGATCAGGTTGAAATGAATGTTGAGGCCATGGGCAAAGAACAGCGCCGAGCCCCGCTTCATGTTGGGCTTCAAGTCGCGCTCCCAAATGCCAGCCTGGAGCTCGTCGGGGGTAAGCATCATCACCACGTCGGCCCACTTGGCGGCCTCGGGCACGTCGAGCACCTTGAGCCCGGCCTTCTTCGCCTTGTCGGCCGATTTGGAGCCGGTGCGCAGGCCGACGGCCACGTCCTTCACGCCTGAGTCGCGCAAATTGAGCGCGTGCGCGTGTCCCTGGCTGCCATAGCCGATGATGGCGACCTTCTTGCCTTTGATCAGATTGAGATCGGCATCCCGATCGTAATAGACGCGCATACGAACTCCCCTGCCCTAATGTCTTCCGGTTGCGGCTTGGCGGCGTTTGTGCCGTCCGACCAGCCAAATAGCAAGTGGCGTGGCTACATCCGCTCGGGCCCGCGGCTGATGGCTGCAAGCCCGGTGCGCGAGACCTCGACCAGGCCAAGCGGCTGCATCAGCACGATGAACTGATCGATCTTCGACTGCTTGCCGGTGATCTCGAATACAAAATGCTCGGTCGAAGCGTCGATGACCTGGGCGCGGAAAGCTTCGGCGAGGCGCAAGGCCTCGACGCGCTTCTCGCCTTTTCCGGCGACCTTGACCATGGCGAGCTCGCGCTCGATCGGATTGCCCTTGACCGTGAGGTCGGTCACGGAATGCACAGGCACGAGCCGCTCGAGCTGATGCTGGATCTGCTCGATCACCATCGGCGTGCCGGTGGTGACGATGGTGATGCGCGACAGATGCGCCTCGTGCTCGGTCTCCGACACGGTGAGCGACTCGATGTTGTAGCCGCGGCCGGAGAATAGCCCGATGACGCGCGCAAGCACGCCCGGCTCGTTGTCGACGAGCACGGTCATGGTGTGCGTCTCGAGCCGCTCCTCGCGATGCTCTAAGGGGTAGGCCGATCCCGGCTGGGCCATCAGTGCCCTCCTCCCGCGTCAGTCTGACCGGCATTATGCGATCCTCTCGCGCCGAGCTCGATCATGCGGAGCGCGGCCGCGATGAGAAGAATCGACGCCGGTAGCACCAGCATCGGCCAGTCGAACGGCTTGTCTAGTTCCACGGTGCCGACCACGACCCGGGCGAAAATGACGATCAACACGACGATCACCACTTCGGCGAGCGTCGCTTTGAGTTGACCGACGCCTTCGACCTTCATCCAGTTTGGCAGCCTGCGACCATAGCCTTCGGGAAGAGAAAAGACGAAGCCGATGGCGATGCCATAGGCGAAGATCACTAGCACGATGCCGAACAGGAAGGCGTCAACGGCCTCAAGCACTGGCACCACGACCTGCTGGCCAGCGAAGAAATCGAACCAGGCGTGATACAGAAAGGAGCTGCCCTGGAGGAACATGAGCAGCGCCCCGACCATGGCGCCGGCCGAACCGATCAGCATGATGGCGCGAAGGCCAAGCAGAAAACCGAGCACGCCGTGCATCACTACACCATCACCTTGCCTTCTTCGGTGATGGCGTTCTCGATGTCCTCCTCGGTGAGATCGTCGCCCATCAACATGTGATTGTGCGCCTCCCCGCTCGGGATCATGGGGAAGCAATTGGCGTGCTTGTCGACCCGGCAATCGAAGATGACGGGCTTCGGCACGGCGATCATCTCGCGGATGGCGTCGTCGAGCTCTGACGGCTTCTCGGCCCTGATGCCGACCGCCTGATACGCCTCGGCAAGCTTGACGAAATCCGGCAGCGCCGCCGTGTAGGAGTGCGAGTAGCGGCCGCCGTGCAGCAATTCCTGCCATTGGCGAACCATGCCCATATACTCGTTGTTCAAGATGAAGATCTTGATCGGCAGGTCGTACTGCGCCGCCGTCGACATCTCCTGCATGGTCATCAGCACCGACGCCTCGCCGGCGATATCGATGACGAGCGAGTTCGGATGGGCGACCTGCACGCCGACGGCTGACGGCAAGCCATAGCCCATGGTGCCGAGCCCCCCGGAGGTCATCCAGCGGTTGGGCTCCTCGAACTTGAAGAACTGAGCCGCCCACATCTGGTGCTGGCCGACCTCGGTCGTGATGTAGGTGTCGTGGCCGCGGGTGAGCGCGTAGAGGCGCTCGATCGCATATTGCGGCATGATCACGTCGTCGCGCTTGCGGTAGCGCAAGCACTTCCGTGCGCGCCAACGGTCGATCTCAACCCACCAGGCCTTGAGCGCCGCCTTGTCCACCTTGGGCTTCTTGGCCTGCCAAGCATCGATCATCTGCTGCAAGACATGCGCGCAGTCACCGACGATGGGCAGGTCGACCTTGACGTTCTTGTTGATCGACGAGCGGTCGATATCGACGTGGATTTTCTTTGAGCCCGGCGAGAAGGCATCGACGCGCCCGGTGATGCGGTCATCGAAGCGCGCGCCGATGCAGATCATCACGTCGCAATCGTGCATGGCGTTGTTGGCTTCGTAGGTGCCATGCATGCCGAGCATGCCGAGCCATTGCTTGTCGGAAGCGGGGTAGGCGCCGAGCCCCATCAGCGTCGAAGTGATGGGGAAGCCCGTCGTGTGCACGAGCTCGCGTAAGCGCTGGCTCGCCAGGGGGCCGGAATTGATGATGCCGCCGCCGGTATAGAAGAGAGGCCGTTTGGCGTTGGCCATCAGCTCGATGGCTGCTTGAACCGCGCGCTCGTCGCCAACGGTCTTCGGGTTGTAGCTCTTATGCTGCGAGTTGGTGAGGCCGGTATAGTCGCCGCGCTGAAACTGGATGTCCTTGGGGATGTCGACCACGACCGGGCCCGGCCGGCCGGTGCGCGCGACGTAGAACGCCTCATGCAGGACGCGCGACAGCGAGTTCACGTCCTTGACGAGATAATTGTGCTTGGTGCAGGGGCGCGTGATGCCGACCGTGTCGCATTCCTGGAAGGCGTCGTTGCCGATGAGATGGGTCGGGACCTGCCCGGTGATGCACACGACGGGGATCGAATCCATCAGCGCGTCGGTGAGGCCGGTGACGGCGTTGGTCGCGCCAGGGCCGGAGGTCACCAGCATCACACCGACCTTGCCGGTCGAGCGCGCATAGCCTTCGGCCGCATGGGCCGCACCCTGCTCGTGGCGGACCAGGATGTGCTTGATCCTGTCCTGCTGGAACAGCTCGTCATAAATCGGCAGGACGGCGCCGCCCGGATAACCGAAAATGTGCTCGACGCCCTGATCGGCGAGAGCCTGAAGCACCATTTGGGCGCCTGCCATCGCGCGCGACATCTCTAGTCCCACTGACAAAAACCGGCCCAACGCCCTAAGGCTCGCGGCCGGTCAAAACTCGAGGAATGATGGAAAAGCCTTAACAAGCGGGGCACCCTAAGGCCTGGTCTGAAGAGGGTCAATGAAGAATGCGAATGAATGGCAACGTTTACAGCCGCTAGATTTCCAGAAATTATCATTTTGCCTGCTGAAATGCACTTTTCTTACTCCCGCCAAAAACCCCAGTGGTAGAAACACGGGTGGACAACGCGTGCGCTTCCGCCTATTTGGCTACCGCTTCATGGATCGCGCGGCACATTTTGGCGTTCCGCGATACCGAAAGTCTCCTTCACCTCTCACTTGATGCCGCAGGTCCAAACAGAGCTTCCTGCCGCCAATGGCCATATCGAGGCGCGCTCGCCGCATACCCTCTGGGCGCTCACGCTCGGAAGCATGGGCGTCGTGTTCGGGGATATCGGCACGAGCCCGCTCTACGCTTTTCGCGTCGCCTTAGACGCCGCGGCCGAACCGAATGGCATCGTTACGCGCGAGATCGTGCTTGGCGTGCTTTCGCTCATATTGTGGGCGCTGATCCTCGTCGTCACCTGCAAGTATGTGCTCATTCTGCTGCGCGCCGACAATAAGGGCGAAGGCGGCACGCTGTCGCTCATGGCCCTCGCCCAACATGCGCTCGGTGAGGGCCGTATCCGCTTCGGCATGCTTCTTCTTGGCATGATCGCCGCGTCGCTGTTCTACGGCGATGCGCTGATCACGCCGGCCATTTCGGTGCTATCGGCGGTGGAAGGATTGGAGGTCGCGGCGCCCCAGCTCCAGGAATACGTGGTGCCGCTCACAGTGGTGATCCTCGTCGCTTTGTTTGCCTTGCAATCGCGCGGCACGGCTCACGTTGCATCATTTTTCGGACCGGTGATGACACTCTGGTTCGTGACCATCGCCGCCGCGGGGCTCGCACATATCGCCGATGACCCAGGCGTGCTGGCAGCGCTCAATCCGGTCCACGCGGTCCGCTTTCTTTCAAGCCACGGCTATATCGGCCTCGTTACGCTTGGCGCGGTATTTCTTGCCGTCACCGGCGCAGAGGCACTCTACGCCGATCTCGGCCATTTCGGACGCAGACCGATTCAGACGGCGTGGCTGTTCTTCGTGCTGCCCGCGCTCGTGATCAACTATTTCGGCCAAGGCGCGCTCGTGCTTGCCGACCAGAGCGCCATTGCGAACCCGTTCTACCGCATGGTGCCGGAATGGGCGCTCTATCCCATGATTGCGCTCGCCACCGCGGCCACGATCATCGCGAGCCAAGCGGTCATTACCGGAGCCTTCTCGCTCACCAATCAGGCCGTGCAACTGGGCCTTCTGCCGCGGCTTCAAGTGAAGCGCACCTCCGCGACCCAGGCAGGCCAGATCTATATTCCCCGCATCAGGGCCCTTCTGCTGGTCGGCGTCATCATGCTGGTCTTGATGTTCCGCTCCTCAAGCGGTCTCGCCTCGGCCTATGGCGTCGCGGTGAGCGGGACCATGCTGGTCGATGGGCTGATGGGCTTCATCGTCATATGGAGGGTGTGGAACTGGTCGCTCGGCGCGGCGCTTGCGCTGATGCTGCCCTTCATGGTGATCGATCTCATCTTTCTCAGCGCCAATTTGCTCAAAGTCCCGCAGGGCGGCTGGGTCCCCCTCCTGATCGGCGGCTGCCTCGTCGTGGTCATGCTTACTTGGCGCAAAGGAGCCCAGATCCTTGCCCAGAAGACGAGGCGGCTGGAAATGCCGGTGGAAGAGCTGATCCGCATACTGGAGAAGAACCCCCCTCCCCGCGTTCCTGGCACAGCGGTATTTCTGACCGCCGCACCCGAGAGCACGCCGACCGCGCTGCTGCACAGCCTGAAGCACTACAAAGTGCTGCATGAGAACAACGTGATCCTCACCATCAACATCGAGAATTTCCCGCGCGTCCCGCCGCAGGAGCGCGTCGTGATGGAGACGATCGGCAACCATTTCATGCGGGTTATCCTGCGCTTCGGTTTCATGGAGACGCCCAACATCCCCAAGGCGCTCGCCATTGCGCGCAAAGCCGGATGGAGCTTCGACATCATGTCGACATCGTTTTTCTTGTCGCGGCGCGCGCTTCGCCCAGACGCGCGCTCGGGTATGCCGGCATGGCAGGATCAGCTCTTTATTTTTCTCGCGCAAAATGCCGACGACGCATCGAGCTATTTCCAGCTCCCGACTGATCGCGTGGTCGAGATTGGTACGCAGGTGACTGTTTAGCGCACGCGCGTTAAGCAAGTCGCACACACCGTGAGCAGCGCGCGATATAGACATTCCAGAATTGTTTCGATCTAATCCGCGAGCGAGAGCAGGATTTTGCGCCGCCGCTTGCGTCGCATGTCCTTGTCCATCCGCGGCCACCTCCTCACCACTCCCATGACGCAGGACGCCAAAATCAGCAGTGCCGTCGAAGGCTCTGGCTCAGAGGACGTGTCCAGTCGCAATTTTTTGGCGCTGATGCTCGGCTCGATCGGTGTCGTCTACGGCGACATCGGCACGAGCCCGCTGTATGCCTTTCGCGAGTCGGTGTTGGCGGCCTCCGGCGGGAATGCGGCGGTTGGAGAAGATGCGGTACTCGGCATCCTCTCGCTCATCATCTGGGCGCTGAGCCTCATCGTCACGGTGAAATACGTGATCGTCCTGCTTCGGGCCGATAACAATGGCGAAGGTGGCACGCTTGCCTTGATGGCTCTCGCCCATCGCGCACTCGGGGGAAAAAGCCTCACTATCATCCTGCTCGGCATGATCAGCGCCGCGCTGTTCTACGGCGATGCGATGATCACGCCGGCACTGTCGGTGTTGTCGGCCGTCGAAGGACTCGAGGTGATAGCGCCCTATTTCGAGCGCTTTGTCGTTCCGCTCTCGGTCGTGATCCTGTTCGGCCTGTTCGCGGTGCAATCCCGGGGCACCGCGAGAGTCGCAGCGTTCTTCGGACCTATCACGCTCGTGTGGTTCATCGTGCTCGCCATCGGCGGGATATGGCATGTCGCGGAAAATTTGAGCGTGCTCGCGGCATTCAATCCGCTTCATGGGGTGATTTTCCTCCTTACCCACGGCTATATCGGGCTGCTCACGCTTGGTGCCGTGTTCCTCGTCGTCACCGGTGCCGAGGCGCTCTATGCCGATCTCGGTCATTTCGGCAGGGGCCCGATCAAGATGGCCTGGCTCACCGTCTGCTTGCCGGCGCTGACGCTCAATTATCTCGGCCAAGGCGCGCTCCTGCTCGCCGAACCTAAGGCTATCGAGAATCCGTTCTTCCTGCTCTATCCGCAGTGGGCGCTGTTTCCCCTGGTCGGGCTCGCTACGGCCGCGACCGTCATCGCGAGCCAAGCGGTGATCTCGGGCGCCTATTCGCTCACGCAGCAGGCGGTGCAACTCGGGCTTCTGCCCCGCCTCGACATCCGGCACACCTCCGAGGCACGGTTCGGACAGATTTACATCCCGCGCGTCAACACCCTGCTCCTGATTGGCGTGTTGCTTCTCGTCGTACAGTTCAAATCCTCGGGGGCGCTTGCCTCCGCCTATGGCATCGCGGTGACCGGGACCATGGTGGTCACTGCGACCGTGGCCTTCATCGTCATCTGGAAATACTGGAAGTGGCCGATCTGGTGGGCGGCGGCGCTGATGGTGCCTTTCCTCCTTATCGACCTCACTTTCCTCGGAGCCAACCTGCTCAAGGTATTCAGCGGCGGGTGGGTGCCTCTCTTGATCGGCGGCATGGTGATGGTGGTCATGCTCACTTGGCGCAGAGGCGCGCGAATCCTCGCCGCCAAAACGCGCCGGCTGGAGACCCCGATCGACAGCCTGATCCAGACGCTCGACAAGAAGCAGCCTTACAAAGTGCCGGGGACTGCCGTGTTTCTCACCGCCGACCCTTCGAGTGCGCCGACCGCGCTCCTGCATAGTCTCAAGCACTACAAAGTGCTGCACGAGCAAAACGTCGTGCTCACCATCATCACCGAGTCCACGCCCCGGGTGGCGCCTGCCGAGCGCATCACTCTCGAGCCTCTCGGCAAGATCTTCACGCGCATTCTCATTCGCTTCGGCTTCATGGAGACTCCAAACATTCCGAAGGCGCTCGCGCTGGCGCGCAAACGCGGCTTGACGTTCGACATCATGTCGACATCGTTCTTCTTGTCGCGCCGGGCGGTGCGGCCCGATCCAAAGTCGGGGATGCCGGTCTGGCAGGACCGGCTGTTCATCATCCTCGCTAGGAACGCCGACGACGCGTCGAGCTACTTCCAGCTTCCCACCGACCGCGTGGTCGAGATCGGCACGCAAGTCACGGTGTAACGAAGAGCACGGCTGCTGCGACAGCGGCGTCCGCGTCGGGGAACCACTCCCAGTCGGCCATGAAGCGCCTGAGCCAGGTCATCTGCCGCTTGGCGTAGCGGCGGGTCTCGGTCTTGGCCTTCGCCGCCGCATCCTCAAGGCTTGTGGCGCCGGCAAGATAGGCCCTGAGCTCGCGCACACCATGCGCCCGCATGGCGGGAAGGCCATCGTCGAGGCCGAGCGCGACAAGCGCCCGCACCTCATCGAGCGCCCCTGCCTCGATCATGCGATCGAATCTCGCATCGATCGCGGCATAAAGCGGCTCGCGCTCAGGCGCGATGACGAGCTTCAGTGCGGTTTTGGGATCGAGCACCGGCGGCGCGTTCGCGCCCTGCCACTCGGCGAGCGAGACCCCGGTGGCGTCGATCACTTCGAGCGCACGCACCGTCCGCTGCGTGTCGCTCGGCCTCACTTTGGCAGCCATAGCAGGATCGCGCGCCGCGAGCTCGCGGTGAAGCTCACCAGCGCCGAGCGTGTCAGCTCGCTCGCGCCACTGGGCCCTGACCTCAGGAGGAATGTCGGGGACTGGGGCTAGGCCCTCGAGCAAGGCCTTAAAATAAAGGCCGGTGCCGCCGGCGAGGATCGGCAATCTGCCCTCGCTACGGGCCTCAGCGATCGCACGCGCGGCGTCCTCCAGCCAGTTACCGACGGAATAAGCCGCCCGCGCAGAGGCAATACCGTAAAGGCGATGCGGAACGCGCTGCATGTCAGCCTGCGACGGTCGCGCTGCGAGCACATCGAGCTCGCGATAGACCTGCATCGAGTCGGCGTTGATGACGATGCCGCGCAGGCGTGAGGCGAGCAGGAGAGCGGCCACAGATTTGCCGCTCGCGGTCGGCCCGGCAATGAGGATGGAAGACGGCGTCAGGGCCTAGCTCGTCGGCACAGCGACAAACCGGAGTTCGCCCTTGACGTCGGACAAGAGGAGCAGGATCGACTTGCGGCCGGACTTCTTGACCGCGAGCAGCCTTGCTTTGACATCCTGTGGCTGCCTTACCTTCTCCTGCGTCACCTCGACGATCACGTCGCCAGGCTTGACGTTTTTCTGCGCGGCGGGGCTATCGGGCTTCACCTCGGTGATGACCACACCCTCGACTGATTTGCCGATGCCGTATTGGTTGCGCAGCTCCTCGGTCAAAGGCGCGATGGAGAGCCCGAGCAGATCTTCCTTTTCGGGCTCGCCTTGAGGCTGTTCGCCCCGCTCGCCTTTGACCGCATCGGCGGCCTCCTCGTCCTCGGGCAGCCGCCCAACGGTCACTGTCACGTCAACGGTCTGGCCCTTGCGCATAAGCTCCACCGGGACCGCCTTGCCGATCGCAGTTGCGGCGACGGCGCGCGGCAGGCTGCGCATGTTGTCGATGGGCTGCCCGTCGAATTTCAGGATCACGTCGGAGGGCTCGATGCCTGCGGCGGCAGCGGGGCTGTCGGGGGTGACTTTGGCGACCAGAGCGCCAGTCGGTTCTTTGAGACCCATGCTCGTGGCGATTTCGTCGGTCACATTCTGCACATGCACGCCAAGCCACCCGCGCCGCGTCTCGCCATATTGCTTGAGCTGGTCAACGACTTGCACGGCGCTGTTCGAGGGCACGGCGAAGCCGATGCCGATCGACCCGCCGGTCGGCGAGATGATCGCTGTGTTCACGCCGATCACCTGTCCATCCATGTTGAATAGCGGACCGCCGGAATTGCCGCGATTGATGGCGGCGTCGGTCTGAAGGAAGTCGTCATAAGGCCCGGCGTTGATGTCGCGCTTGGTGGCGGAGATGATGCCCACGGTGACGCTGCCGCCGAGACCGAACGGATTGCCGATGGCCATCACCCAGTCGCCAACCCGCATCTTGGAAGAGTCGCCGAACGTCACTGCCTTGAGCGGCTTCTTCGGCTCGACCTTGAGCAGGGCGAGATCCGTCTTTGGGTCGTGGCCGAGAATCTTCAGGACCTTAAGCTGGGTGCCGTCGGTGAAGTTGATGATGATCTCGTCGGCGCCTTCGATGACATGATTGTTAGTGACGATCAGGCCCGACGGGTCGATGACGAAACCCGAACCAAGCGAGCTCACCTTGCGCGGCAGGCCTTCCTTGTCCTCATCGTCGAAGAAATCGTCGAAGAACTCCTCGAACGGCGAGCCCTTGGGTCCCGGTCCGGTGGTCGTGCTGTCGGCGCTGCCCTTCAAGGTCTGCGTCGTCGAGATGTTCACCACCGAGTCCTGCAGGCCTTCGGCAACATCGGCCACCGATTCGGGTCCGCGCGCCAAGCTAGGGGTGGCCATGAGCGGGGTTCCGGCAAGCAGCGCCAACCAAGCCGCCGCCAAACACCACTGCCTAAAGTTGGAGAGAAGAGCCTGACCCCCACGCGCCTGCATCAATTGAAAGTCTCCTTGACCTCGCCGCCGCCACCACCGGAACTCGACTCCCGCCATCTTACCGGAAATCGGCAAGGGAAATCACTTGCCGTCGCGGCGCAGCTCGGGCCTAGCCGCGTATCAGCCAGATCAGGATGACGCCCACAGCAACCGCAAATGCGCCGCCGAGCCTGAGCGATGCCTCAGGAATATCGGCCGTCGCCTCTAACATCTTGCGCCCGAACCGTGGCGCCAACGCCCAAAGCGATCCTTCGATGACGAGAACGAGTCCAATCGCAACAGCGAGGTCGCTCATGTCGCAAGAGCCATCTCGCCCTAGGGCGCCGGTCGGACCTGCGGCGCCTGATCGGCGGAGACGTCATTCTGAGGCTGAGGATGAGTGCCGGAGGCGGCGCCTTGCTCGGTCTCAGGGCCTGAGCCCCCGCTCGGTGCAGCGGGCTTTTCGGCGGGCTTTGGGGGCTCGGGCGATGGCGCCGGGCTCTGCCCCTGCCCCGGCCTTCCCGCGTCGTCATTGAAATATTGGAAGAACTGGGAATCTGGGCTCAACAGGAGCCTCGTATCGTCGGGCTTGAGCGACGCCTCATAAGCCTGCATGGACCTATAGAAGGCGAAGAAATCCGGATCCTTGTTGAAGGCATTAGCGTAGATCCGATTGCGCTCGGCGTCGCCCTCGCCGCGGATGCGCTCCGACTCGCCGGTCGCTTCGGCTTTGATCACCGTCACCTGACGGTCCGCGTCGGCGCGGATGCCGCGTGATGCGCCCTCGCCTTCGGCCCTGATTTCCGCCGCCTGCTGCTGCCGCTCGGTCTGCATGCGGCGATAGATTGCCTGCATGTTGGCCTCCGGCAAATCGACGCGCTTGATGCGGACGTCGACAACCTTGACGCCAAACGGCTCAGCTTCCTGGTTCACTTGGCTTGCGATGGTGCGCATCAGCGCCTCGCGTTTGTCGCGCACAACGGAGACGAAGCTTGCGCCGCCGAGCACGCGCCGCAGCGAGGCCTCTAGCACCGCGCCCAGCCGCGAATTGGCGGTCTCCTCGTCACGCACAGCTTGAAAGAACAAGAGCGGATCGACGATCTTGTATCGGGCAAAAGCATCGACGACGAGACGCTTCTGATCCGACGCGATCACCTCCTCCGAGCCCGTGTCGATGTCGAGAATGCGCTTGTCGAAATACTCGACGTTCTGGATGAACGGGATCTTGAAATAGAGGCCTGGGCCTGCATTGGCCGGACCGAGCGCGGTGTCCGAGCGTGCCTGGCGACCTCCGGTTGCCTCTGCGGCACCTTCCTTCGCCGGCACCAGGCCGCCCGGCGCATTGATGACTCGGATCGGATTGCCGAATTGCAGCACCAGCGCCTGTTGCGTTTGCGCGACGGTAAACAGCGCGAGGTATCCCACCACCGCGGCGATGCCGAGCACCACAATAAGCGTGGTCATCGCGGCGCGGCTCATGGCTGCGGCTCCGGACTTGGCGTTCGTTTTGACAGATCCGGAAGCGGCAGATAGGGCACGACCCCCTGCCCTGCCTTCTGGTCGATGATCACCTTGTCGGTATCGCCAAGCACGCGCTGCATGGTCTCTATGAACATGCGCTTGCGGGTGACGTCGGGCGCGAGCTTGTACTGATCATAGACCTTGAGGAAGCGATCGGCCTCGCCCTTCGATTCGGCGATGACCTGCCCACGGTAGCCTTGCGCCGCCTGGAGGATGCGCTCGGCGTCACCCTTGGCTTCCTGGATGACCTTGTTGGAATAGGCCCTGGCTTCGTTCTGGAGCCGCTCCTTATCGGCGCGCGCGGCTTGCACGTCGCGGAAGGCGTCGATCACCTGTTGCGGCGGATCTACCTTCTGCAGCTGAACTTGCCGGATCAAGACGCCGGCGCCGTAGCTATCCAAGGTTTGTTGCATCAGCTGCTGCACCGAGGCCTCCGTCTTCGCGCGCGCCTCGGTTAGGATCGGCTCGATGTCGCCCTGGCCGACGATTTCGCGCATGGCGCTCTCGGCGACGTCCTTCACCGTGCCTTCGGGGTTCTGGATGTTGAACAGGTAGTCGGCTGCGTTCTTGATTTGCCAAAACACCACGAAGTCAACATCGACGATGTTTTCGTCGCCGGTGAGCATCAGGCTTTCCTCGGGCACGTCGCGGACGGCGGTCGATGTGTCGCGGCCGTCCGTGACAGTCGAACCGCGCATGCCGATCTCGATGCGATTGACTCGGGTGACCTTGGGCAGCTCGACCTGCTCGATTGGGTAGGGCCAGCGGAAGTTCAGGCCGGGCGGGAGCTGGCGCACATATTTGCCGAAGCGCAACACGATGCCGAGCTCTTCGGGATTCACCCGCACGGTGAAGCCAAAGAAACCGACCAGAGCAATCGCGACCACGGCGATCAGCCCAATCAGGGGTCCGCTCATGTGGCCGCCAGGAATAGCCTGGCGAATTCGGTCCTGGCCGCGGCGCAGAATTTCTTCAAGATCAGGCTGTTGGCCTGGCCCGGTAGGACGCGGGCCCCAAGGGCCGCCCCCGCCGCCTTTCCAGCCGCCTCCCCCGCTTTGATTGCTCCAAGGCATGATGAAACGCTGTCCTGATGGTTTTGTGAGGGTGGCGCTAAAGACCGGCCGTGAGGGGTAATCAGCTAACGAGACAGAGTTAGCCGCATCAAAATGGCGGTCCTGCGACAAGGATCGGCAAGGGTTATAGGCCAGTCACCGAGGCGGTGCAATGCGGCCACCTATGCGGGCCCTCTCAAGGACCACGAAGCTGAAAGCATGCTCGTCGCGCGGGCCAGCCTCGTGTCTCTCGCGGGAAAGCTCGCGCCATTCGCGCTTATCGAAATCGGGGAACCACGTGTCGGCCTCGGGCGAGGCGTGCACCTCGGTGAGATAGATACGGGAGGCTTGCGCCAGCACCTCGCGGAATACGTCCTCGCCGCCGATGACCATGATCTCGCCGGCTCCGGTTCGCTCTGCGGACTCCCGCGCCGCAGCAAGCCCCTCGTCGAGACTATGCGCCATGACGGCGTCGGGGGCGACAAAGCCTTGGTCGCGAGTGAGCACGATGTTGAGCCGGCCATCGAGTACCCGCGGCAGGGATTTGAACGTGCGCCGTCCCATGATCACCGGCTTGCCCATGGTGACTTTCCGAAAATAGCGCATGTCGCTGGAAAGCCGCCACGGCAGCTCCCCGCCTCTGCCGATCGCGCCGTTTTCGGCTATGGCCACGACCAGCGCGACCACGGGCCGCTCGCCCGTCCCCTTCTCAAGACTCACACCGCCACCTTGGCGCTGATCGCGGGATGCGGGTCGTAGCCGACCAGCTTGAAGTCCTCATAGGCGAAATCGAACAGCGAGCGCACCTCCGGATTGATCTCCATGCGCGGGAGCGCGCGGGGCGAGCGCTTCAACTGCTCGTCAGCCTGATCGAGATGGGTCAGATAAAGATGCGCATCCCCGAATGTGTGGACGAATTCGCCGAGCGCGAAGCCGGTCACCTGCGCCATCATCAGCGTGAGCAGCGCATAGGAGGCGATGTTGAAGGGCACGCCGAGAAACACGTCAGCCGAACGCTGATAAAGCTGACAGGAGAGCCGTCCCTCCGCGACATAGAACTGGAACAGGCAATGGCAGGGCAACAGCGCCATCTGATCCAGCTCGCCCACGTTCCAGGCGCTGACGATGTGGCGACGTGAATCGGGGTCGCGCTTCAGGCCTTCGACGACTTTCGCGATCTGGTCGATGTGCCGCCCATCTGGCGTGGGCCAAGAGCGCCACTGCCGGCCGTAGACCGGCCCAAGGTCGCCGTTCTTATCGGCCCACTCGTCCCAAATGGTTACGCCGTGCTCATTCAGGTAACGCACATTGGTCGAGCCCTGCAGAAACCAGAGCAGCTCGTGGATGATCGACTTGACGTGCAACTTCTTGGTGGTGACGAGCGGGAAGCCTTCGCCAAGATCGAAGCGCGTCTGGTGGCCGAAGATGCTGAGCGTACCGGTATTGGTGCGGTCGTCCTTGCGGACGCCGGTCTTGCGAATGCGGGCGAGGAGATCGAGATATTGACGCAAGGGTGCGGTGCTCTCCTATGATCTAGGCTCGCAATGGGCGCTTGCGTGTTCGCTCACCGGGACAGATCCCATACAGATCCCATAGAGAGGTGCTTTCGATGCGTTTCATTCTTCTAGCTCTCGCCCTGAGCCTTAGCCTTGCCGCCCCTGCTCTTGGCGCCCGCCTCACCATCGACGATGTCCGCAATATGGCCTTCGAAGGGCATCGTTAAGATCGAGGAGATCGAGCTCGACGACGGAATCTGGGAGATCGAAGGCTGGGATGCTGGCGGCCATGAGATCGAGATGAAAGTCGATGCCTCGAGCGGCCAGATCGTCAAGCTGAAGCGGGACGATTAGGCCTCAGTTTTTGCAGGTGCAGCATAGCATTTGCGCCCGATTCGCGGCTGGGGGTTACCGGAGTATCAACCTTTTTTTCGCCCGCATAGGGGCCTATATTGAGTTCCGTCGGCGCGAGTCGACTATGGCGATAAAAGGCCTTCGTAATAAGCCATTCGGACCCGGGGGCGGTGCCCGGCGCCTCCACCCCAGGGATCAGGGAACAGAGATCAGGTCTCGGTTTCTGATCACTGATCGGACCCCTGAGGTGGGGGCGAAATAGGCTCGACGAGGGTGTAAAGGGAGCGCTTTCGCCCGGCATGGTTCCGCCGTTATCGGGCCGACCATATAGTTGCCAACGACAACTATGCGGAGGCTGCTCTCGCTGC
>JBKOUI010000371.1:0-4739 GCA_046723315.1 Pseudomonadota bacterium
GTTCTGGATCGTCGCTGCCGACGAAGAGGGCAAAAAGCACAAATACCGCAAAGGCGATATCGGCTTTCAGCACTATGCATTCCGCTTGCGCAACCGTAAGGACGTCGATGCGCTCCAGGCCCATCTCGAGGAGAAGGGCGCAACGATCGTCGATCCAGCCGGCGAGTATTACGACGACTATTACGCCGTGTTCTTTCTCGATCCCGACGGCATGAAGCTCGAAGCCATGCGGTGGGGCGAGCGGCATGAGCAGGCCGCCCGCAAACGCGCCGCTGCTAAGAAGCGCGCCCCCGCCGCAGCGAAGAAAAAGGCGCCTGCCAAGAAGCCGCGCCGCTAGGCGTGTCTCCTTCGACTCACTCCAATGTCATCGCCGGGCTTGACTCGGCGATCCAGTAACCCCTGTCGGTGGCTACTGGATGCCCGCGTTCGCGAGCATGACACCACACGTTTTAGGGTTCAGCTCTTTGCAGGCGCAGGCGTGCCAAGACGCAGGATCTCGATCATCAGCGCCGTCGACCAGCCGATCAGCATATGCCGTTGAGCGCGGTCATGGCAGCGAGGAGCCGCCATGGCTCCGACAGCGTCAGGTCGTTGTAGCCGAGGGTCGTGTAGTTGCCGAAGGCGAGGTAGACGAGGTCGGCCCCTGCCGGCGCGGCGCCGACCAGATGATAGGTGATCGCCCAAACTACGACTTCGGCGAAATGCCCGGCGACAAGCAGAGCGCCGGTCGCCACGATCACAAGCGCATGGCGGAGAAAGCTCGGCACGATAGAGTCGTGCAGCTTCAGCTTTTGCACCGTCCTCACGACGCCCGCGAGGAGCAGGCCGTGAATGATGAAGTTGACAAGGCTTGCAGCCACACCGACCAGGATCGGGCCGAGCATTGTACCGCTGCCGAGCACTGGAGTTGGCATCACTCGCGAGCGAGGAGATCGGGCTGCCGCACGATGCGAGCTCCGCCATTCCTCTGCCGCTCGCTTGCCTTTTCGCATGCAGGAGACGGCGCACCTGGTGAGTGGGGTACGGCGCCGTTCGTGTGATGGTCGATCGCTGCGGTCGGAGCAGCCTCCTCGAATTCCAAAGCCTCGATCTTCCGCCCGCGTGCACCTATCCGCTCCGAAGACGTGAGGATCTTCTCGATGTCGGCGTTGGCCTGGCCGAAATGACGCTGGAGATCGAGCACGCGCTCGCGCAAGCGCCCGGTATCCTCCATGAGGTGCACCACCTCGCGCTGAATGAGATGCGCCTGCTCGCGCATCTTCACGTCCTTGAGGATCGCCTGCATGGTCTGCACTGCGAGCATCAGCATGTTGGGCGCGCAGATCACGATGCGGGCGCGGTGCGCCTTCTGCACGAGGTCGGAGAAGTGCTCGCAAAGATCGGCATAGATCGCCTCCGACGGCACGAATAGGATCGCCGTGTCCTGGGTCTCGCCGGGGATGAAGTAGCGCTCGGCCATTGAGTCGACGTGGCGGGCGACGTCGATGCGCACGCGCCGTGCCGCCTCCTTTTTCTCCTCATCGCGCCGCGCGGTGCGGAACGCCTCGAAGCCTTCGAGCGGGAATTTGGCATCAATCACCACTGACGCGCTTGCATTCGGCATATGCAGGAGACAATCGGGGCGCTTGCCGTTGGAGAGCGTCGCCTGAAACGTGTAGGCGCCCTTGGGCAGCCCATCCGTGACGATGGTCTCCATGCACATCTGCCCGAAAGCGCCGCGCGCTTGTTTGTTGGCGAGGATCTCCTGCAGCGAGACCATGTTGGTGGAGAGGTCAGTCAGGTTCTTCTGCGCCGTGTCGATTACCGCCAGCCGCTCATTGAGCCTGGCGATCGAGTCGTTGGTCTTGCGTGCCGTCTCATTGAGGTCTGAGCCGACGCGGTGCGTCATGCGGTCGAGCCGCTCGTTGACGGCGCGGGCAAGCTCGCCGTGGCGCGTCACGCTGATCTCGGCCAGCGTCTGTAAGCGGATCTTCAGTTCCGAAAGCTGCGCGTCGCGCGCTGAGGCCTCCTCGCGGCGCCGGCCCATATGCACGGCGAGCGTGATGGCAAGCGCGATGAGGGCAATGACGGCGAGGCCGGCAAGCGCCAGCAGAATGATGACAGGATCGAGCGTGACGCTCCCAACCTGGATTGGCTCCATGACCATGCGGCTAAAATAGACCGATTCGGAGCTCTGGACCAAAACAGGAACATGTTGACCATGTCCGCCCGCAACCTTATGTCAGCGGCTCAAATGGCTGTTCTCCCAATTCTCACGCTTCCCGATCCCGTCCTGCGCAAGAAGGCAAAGTCCGTCGAGCGGGTCGATGCCGAGTTGCGCCGGCTCGTGGACGACATGCTTGCCACCATGTACGACGCGCCCGGCATCGGGCTTGCCGCGCCGCAGGTCGGCGTGCTGCGGCGGCTGATCGTCATGGACCCTGCCAAGGACGAGGCGCCGAAGTCGCCCATTGTCATGGTCAATCCCGAAATTCTCGAGCGGTCGGAGGAGATGCGCGTCCACGACGAGGGCTGCCTCTCCATCCCCGACTTCACCGCCGAGATCGAGCGGCCCGCCAAGACGCGTGTCGCCTACATCGATCCGCACGGGAAGAAGCAGGAGGCCGAGCTCGAAGGCATTTGGTCGACGCTCGTTCAGCACGAGGTCGATCATCTGAATGGAGTCCTGTTCATCGACTATTTGTCGCGGCTCAAGCGCGACATGGTCGTGCGCAAGTTCTCCAAGCAGAAGCGAAGCGAGAAGGCGCTCTAGTCCCGATGCTTCTCACCATCTCGATTGCCATTGAAGTCGCTGTCGCCATTATCGCGGTGCTGGGGGCGCTGAAGGGCCGGCCTCACCTCTACGGCTTCGCCTTCACCTTCACCGTTTATGTCCTTTATGACCTCAGCCGTTTGCTGGGCTGGCACGCCGAGGGAGGCGTCTTATCCGTGCTCTTCCTCTTGGCGAGCGCGAGCGCGCTGTACGCGGTGTGGGGTCTCTACCAGGAAAAGCCCTGATTGCCGCCGATGCGGCGGCGGTGACATAAGGGCTCATGCCATCCTTGCGCCTCATCTTCATGGGCACGCCCGACTTCGCCGTGCCGACACTTCGCGCGATCCTCGATGCTGGGCACGAAGTGGCCGCAGTCTATACCCAGCCGGCGCGTGCCGCAGGCCGCGGCATGAGCTTGCGCAAATCGCCTGTTCAGCAGGCGGCCGAACAAGCCGGGCTTAACATACTGACGCCGCCACGCCTGAAGAACCCGGAAGAGCAAGCCTGCTTCGCCTCATTCAACGCCGACGTTGCTGTCGTTGTGGCCTATGGGCTGATCCTGCCCAAAGCGATTCTCAATGGGCCACGCCACGGCACGCTCAATCTCCACGCCTCGCTGCTGCCGCGCTGGCGCGGCGCCGCGCCGATCAATCGCGCCATCATGGCCGGCGATACCGAGACCGGCGTCGCGGTGATGCGAATTACCGAAGGCCTCGATGAAGGGCCGGTCTGCCTCGAAGCGCGCGTGCCCATCGGGGCAAACGAGACGGCTGGCGAGCTGCACGACGAACTCGCGATGCGGGGTGCGAGATTGTTGGCGCAAGCGCTGTCTGCCCTTGAGCGTGGTCAACTTGATTGCCGGCCGCAAACAGAAGGTGGCGTCACCTACGCGGAGAAGATTGATCCGACTGAGACGCGCATCGATTGGTCACGCTCCGCGTGTGACGTCCACAATCTGATCCGGGGACTATCGCCATATCCAGGGGCTTGGTTCGAGGTCGAGCTCAGCGGAAAGCTTGAACGCATAAAGGCGCTCCGCTCGACGCTCGCCAGTAGCAGCGGCGTTCCCGGCGCCCTTCTCGATGACAGGCTCATCGTCGCCTGCGGAGAGGGCGCCGTCCGGCTGGTCGAAGTGCAACGCGCCGGCAAAAAGCCGATGGATGCGGAAGAGTTCCTGCGTGGTGCGGCGCTCGCGCCGGGCACGGTACTCGGTTAGCGTCGATGCCTCGCTACAAGCTCACCCTCGAATATGACGGCACGCCCTTTGTCGGCTGGCAGGTGCAGGAGAACGGTCCCTCGATTCAGAGCCGCCTCATCGAAGCCGTTAAAGCCTTCTCGGGGGAGGACGTGGCCGCACGTGGGGCAGGGCGAACCGATGCCGGCGTGCATGCACTCGGCCAGGTTGCTCATTTCGACCTCGCCAGAGATTGGGAGCCTGACAAGGTGCGTGATGCGCTGAACGCGCAGCTCAGACCCGATCCCATCAGCGTGCTCGCTTGCGAGCGCGCAGCGGAAGATTTCGACGCCCGTTTCTCGGCTAGCGCGCGGCATTATCTCTATCGCATCATCGACCGCCGTGCGCCGCTAGCGCTCGAGCGCGACCGTGCCTGGGGCGTATTCCGTCCCCTCGATGCCGAGGCGATGCACGAGGCGGCGCAAACGTTGGTCGGCAACCACGACTTCAGCACCTTTCGCTCGACCGAGTGCCAGGCCAAATCGCCGGTGAAGACGCTTGATCGGCTCGATGTCTCGCGTCAGGGCGAGGTCATACGTGTCGAAGCCTCAGCACGCTCCTTCCTGCACAATCAGGTGCGCTCGATGGTCGGTTCGCTCAAGCTCGTGGGCGAGGGGCGCTGGACAGCGCACGACCTCAAGCAAGCCCTCGAAGCCCGCGATCGCAATGCCTGCGGGCCCGTCGCGCCCCCTTATGGCCTCTACCTGGTCAAGGTCGACTATTAGGTTGCCGCATGGACAGGGACCTGTCCGT